>JAFTPI010000002.1 GCA_017463345.1 Clostridia bacterium
ATTGGCACCGTTGCACAGGATGTTTACCTCTTTTCAGGCACCATTAAAGAAAACATTGCCTACGGCAAGGTAGGTGCTACCGATGATGAAATTATCGAAGCTGCCAAGCTTGCAGGTGCTCACGAATTTATTTGCGAGCTGCCCGATGGTTATGATGCCTATGTTGGTGAGCGAGGAATTAAGCTTTCAGGCGGTCAAAAACAGCGAATTTCCATTGCCCGCGTTTTCCTTAAAAATCCTCCTATTCTTATCCTTGATGAAGCCACAAGCTCTCTTGATAACGAAAGCGAGCTGCTTGTTCAAAAATCTCTTGAAAAGCTATCAAAGGGCAGAACAACTTTAACTATTGCACACAGGCTTACCACTATTAAGAATGCCGACCGCATTATTGTTCTCACCGAAAACGGTATTGAGGAAATGGGCAACCACAAAGAGCTTATTGGAAAGAATGGACTTTACAGCGAGCTTTACAAGCTCTATTCTATGGAATAAAGGTGATTTATTATGGCAAAACCTATTTTTAATAAAAAGATTCACAAAGCCTGCAAATATTGTGAGCACTCCTCCCCATCATCCTTTAACGATGAAATGATTTGCCGCCACAAAGGCGTTACCGAGCCCGATGACCACTGTTTGAAATACCGCTACGACCCATTTAAGCGCGTGCCCGCAAAGCAAACACTTGATAAGAATTACACAAAAGAGGATTTTTCAATTGATTAAAATATTGAGAAATTTTCAAAAAGTAATTTGCTAATCTTCGGTTGACAAAACCGATATTTCGTAATATAATTGGTAGGTATCGTAAATTAAATATGCCGATGTGGCGGAATAGGCAGTTTTTGGGTTTTGCGCCTCCGGCGGAGGGTGAAGCAACAGCCAAAAAGGCGCAACGGTCGACAGCGTTCAAGGTGATTTATTCACCGATGATAAGCGTCGGGCACCGCAAGAGTAGCGTAGCGCGGCTGCCGTTTCACTTTGTTCGTATCAATTTATTTCTACAACTAAATATGCGGATGTGGCGGAATAGGCAGTTTTTGACCGAGCGCACTCAGTGAGTGATGAAGCGAGGGGCAAAAAGGCGCCGCGGCCAAAACTTTTAGGCGCTACAAGCCGTTAAAAGTTTTGGGTACCGCAAGAGTAGCGTAGCGCGGCTGCCGTCGTTTAGCCGCAATTGCTCATTTTTTACAATTTAATATGCGGATGTGGCGGAATAGGCAGACGCGCTAGATTCAGGTTCTAGTGATAGCAATATCGTGTGGGTTCAAGTCCCTTCATCCGCACCAAAGCACCCTACAAAAGTAGGGTGCTTTCTTTTTATTCGGGACTTGAACCTTCGGTTCTTCCCCTCTTGCGGTTCCCAAACACACGCTCACTTGTAGCGTGGCGTGGCGTTTGACCGCGGCGCTTCGTTTTGCTCGCTTCATCGTCCACAGGACGCGCTCGCAACCTCACCCTTCATCCGCACCAAAGCACCCTACAAAAGTAGGGTGCTTTCTTTTTTTGTATAAAACAAAGCGTTCCTTTCGGAACGCTTTTACTTTTAATATGGTCTATGATGATAACCGTAATTATCGGCGGTAAGTGGCATAAAAACATAGCCTTGAGCTCGCAGTCCATCAATGATTGCAGGGAGTGCCTGGGCAGTTGCTGTGTGTAAATCGTGCATTAAAACACAAATTGAATCCCTTCCCTTGGCGCCATTGATAACATTTGCCGCAATTGTTGCGGGGACCTTTGTGTTTGCTGCATCGCCCGAGCTTACATTCCAGTCAAAATACTGATAGCCTTTACCATAAACACTATAAACCAACTGTTTTGTAAGGCTATAAGAATTACTACTACCGCCGGGGAAGCGGGTGATTTTAGGAAAATAGCCAACCTCTTCTTTAACTATATTTCCCATTGTGTTAAGGTCATTAAAGAAGGCGGCTTCGCTTTTATAAATATCCTGATAGCGGTGGGTTGCGGTGTGTATTCCAATAGCGTGGCCATCGGCATCAATTTGCTTTAAATAATGACGATATTTTGAAAACTGATTTGTTACAAAAAAGGTTGCCTTTGCATCCTTTTCCTTTAAAATTCTGAGGACTTCGCCCGTGTTTGCACAGGGACCGTCGTCAAAGGTGAGAAAGCAGAGCTTTTGGCCATTTGCAGCGGCTTTTTGATTGGCAAGCTTTTTAGCCTCGGCTTCCAGCAAAGCCTTTTTGGCGGAGGCGTTGGGATCCACCGCCGGCTTTACTTGCGGATTCAGCTTATCGGCTTTAAGCTTTTCAAGATATTCAACCCGACTTTCAAGCGATGAAATCGTATTATCCTTTTCGGTAATTTTACTTTCATATGTATTCTTTTCGGTTTGAAGCTGACTGTTTGTTGCCTCGGCCTCGGCCAGTGCTGTTTTGGCTTCACCAATTTTTTCGTTTTGCTTTAAAATGTAAAGCATCGAAAAAATCAGCGCAAGTGTCAAAACACCGCAAATAATGGTTAAAACCAACATTTTAACACTGATTTTGCGAGATTTCTCCACTCTTTTCCCTTCTCTCCTTGCGTTTTACAGCAAAAAATTACTGCTACAATGTCATTATACTACTTTTACCCAAATAATGAAAGCCCCTTTTAAGTTACAAATATTTACAAAAACTCTTGTGTAAAAGGTGCTTTTGTGGTAAAATAACATTAAAGTTTATTAGGAGGTCTTTTTGTGAGTAATATTGTTATTACAAGTGACAGCACATCAGATTTAAGTGTTCAGCTTCGTGAACGCTACAATATAAATACCATTCCTATGGGCATTTCCCTTGGTGATAAGCTTTTTCTTGATGACGGTGTTCAAATTACACCTGATATGATTTACGAGCATCATCGCAAAACAGGCGAACTGCCTAAAACAAACGCTAATAACTACAGCGATTGTTATGATTTCTTTAAACCTTATGTTGATGCAGGCAAAACGGTTATTCATTTCACCATCAGCTCCGATATGTCATCAACCTACAATAACGCCCGAATGGCTGCTGAGGATTTAGAGAACGTTTTCGTTATTGACTCCCGCAACCTTTCCACCGGAATTGGCGTTGTTATGGTTGCCGCCGCAGAACTTGCCGAAAGCGGAATGGAGGCCGATGAGCTTCTTAAAAAAATCAACGAAATGCTCCCCTGCAGTGATGCCTCCTTTGTTATTGATAACCTTGAATATCTCCATAAAGGCGGCCGTTGCTCTGCAGTTGCAGCATTTGGTGCAAACCTTTTAAAGCTTAAGCCCTGCATTCAGGTTAAAAACGGCACTATGGGCGTTGTTAAAAAGTATAGAGGAAAATATATTGATGTTCTTAAAGAATATGTTAACGACAAATTAAACGATTTAAGCGACATTCTCCCCGACCATGTTTTCGTAACCCACGCGGGCTGTGACGAAGAAATTGTAAATTCAGTTGTTGAACAGGTTAAGGCCTGCAACTATTTCAAGAACATTTATGTGACCCGTGCAGGCTGCACCGTTTCCTCCCACTGCGGAAAGGACACACTCGGCGTGCTTTTCATCAGAAAGTCACCAATTAAATAGTTCGGCATATACTATTTTAGGGGCGCAAAGAGGGATATCCCAAAAAGCGGCGATAATTTGCTTATTATCCACAGACTACCGTTTATGCCCCTTTAATATAGCAGAAAAGACCTCATCAATAGATGAGGTCTTTTCTTATTCGTTTTCTTCAAAATCATCGTGTGGCAAATATTTTTCGGGAACCGAAAGTCCTAATGATAAGCGAAGCTCAATATCATCATCGGGGTGTTTTTCATAATAAGGGTCGATAATGAACTTTCTGATTGCATCAAAGGTGCAAAACTGAATGAGCAGGCATTTGAAACCCGGTAAAACACAAACGATAAGAAGCAAAGCGATAATTATACTCAGCGGCAAAGGCAGGTAAAGAGCGATAACTGCAACTATCGCATAAAACGCCAGCAGGCAAACACCCACTAAAATGTTTTTCTTTATGTTAAGAAACGCAAATTTAAAACTGTTTTTAAAAAGCTGACCGAGGGAAAAATTAAAGGTCATTGCAAGGGTCCACATATAATATTTCATAAATGAAAAGACCACAAGGCTTGCGAGGGCAATGCCGAGACCAAAAATTGAAATGGTTCCCTCCATCATATTAAAGAAATAAATGTCAACAGCAATAACAAATAAAATAACAACATTTATAATGCCGAGAATGAGCGTTTGCTTCCAATTTTTCTTAATGGTTTCAAAGAAATCGCTAACTCCAAAGGAGTGCTTTTCGCGGGCCGTGTTGCGGGCAACATGGGTGTAGCCAACATAAGCCAAACCGTTTGTGACAAGGGGCAATGAAACCGCGAAAAACAATAAATTGAGCGGAATAAATTTCCAAAAATTTCTGAAAAAGGTCTCAAAAAAGACCACAAATTTCTTCTTCTCGGGAGCGTCCTTTTCAATTCCGGGGCCCTCTTTTGTGAAATCTCCAATACCAAAAAAACCTGCCATTAGTGTTTTCCTTTCTTATCCTTATAAATAAGTTTATCTTTAAGTGAGATATCCTTATATCCAAGCACATAAGCCACCGCGCAAATTACGGGTAAAATAAGCAAGGGTAAAAATGCAACCGCAAACTTCCAAATGGGAATTTGAGAGAGCGCTATTGTGGTCTCGGTGCCAAAAATAATATTATTTATGCTGAACAAATGGAAATTTGCAAGCTTAAAAACGCTAAATAAAATCTGGGGTAAAACACCAAATCTTGAAAGAACAGCCAGCACAAAAAGCAGGAAGGACGGAAGCGAACAAATAAGCCCGATTTTTAAACCTTTTAACTTATCCTCCTTTACCCTGCCGAACTTGACCTTATTGTTATCATTTGTGCCAAGGGTCCAAATACGGTTATAGTTAAGAAATAGTAGGGTTACAATGGTAAATGCAAAGCAAATGAGGTTTGCCGAAAGCTCTTGTCCGCTTGTCAGCTTTGAGCGGTTATAAACCTTTACAACGGTTTTTCCCTGCTTTTCCAAAGCGGTGAACTGCTCATCAACACCATCGGCAAGATTAAAGGTGTAAAGCTCAGTGTTCTCCCCATTCTCAACGGTTTCATAAACCGTGTAGCTTTCATTTTTAGTAAAAAAGGCTCCCCAGGCAAACTGAACCGAAAAATAAATAAAAAAGCACATTATTGCAGCAACACACAGGCAGCCGAAGGTTTTTAAGACAATTTTATAATCTTCTTTTAACATAAAACAAAATGACCTTTCGATTAGGGTAGAGCGAATAATCTGAACACCGTTTTTAAAAGGCGGATTTTAGCTCATACTTTGTTAAAATACTCGTTAATCCGTCAGGATTAACTGTGTTTTGTGCCGCGTCTGAACAAAAATCCGCTCTTTTAAAAATCTTTGACCTCAAAGAGAGAAGATTTCGAGTGATTTTTATTCAGTACAGGCGCAGTAAGGCTAACGCCTTACAAAAATAAGCGCGAGAAAAACGGTAAAAGGCGGCGAGCGAAACCGTAATGGGTTCGACTCTCATTAGCCCAAACCGAATTTTACACATTATACCATATTACATCGGTAAAAAGCAAGTGAGAGGACTATATTTAAAATTTGTTTACAAATGAAAAAGCAACAGCCTCGGCTGTTGCTTTTAAATGTAAGATAAAATTAGTCCTTGTTGATAAGGTTAAGTACATCGGTGTAGGTGTTGTCATCATCATCGTCGGAAGCGCCGAGGATGCTGGAAAGGTCTGCGCCGAGGTCATTTTTCTTTTTAGCCTCTTCACCAAGACCGGTTGCAACAACAGTAACACGAATGGTATCCTCAAGAGTGTCATCAAGCTGAGCACCCCAAATGATGTTTGCATCGGGATGAGCCATATCAGCGATGATGGAGGAAGCAAGCTCAACCTCTTCAAGGCCGATATCGGAAGAACCGGTGATGCTAATGATAACGCCGCGAGCATTATCCATTGAGGTTTCGATAAGAGGACTTGTGATTGCAGCACGCGCAGCCTGCTCTGCCTTGTCGCGACCGGTAGCGGTAGCAACACCCATGTGTGCATAACCTGCATCGGTCATGATTGCGGAAACGTCAGCAAAGTCAAGGTTAACAAGTGCAGTAACATTGATAAGCTCGGAAATGCTCTGAACACCCTGACGGAGAACATCATCAGCAATGTCAAATGCATTCTTAAATGTAATCTTTTGCTCGGAAACGAACTTTAGGCGCTCGTTGGGGATAACAACAAGGCTGTCAACATGCTCGCGAAGAGCGGCAATGCCGGCCTCTGCCTGATCCATTCTGCGCTTGCCTTCAAATGCGAAGGGCTTTGTTACGATACCAACGGTAAGAATTCCCATTTCCTTTGCAATTTCAGCAACAATAGGAGCAGCGCCTTTACCGGTGCCACCGCCCATACCTGCGGTAAGGAAAATCATATCAGCGCTACGGATAGCAGCTGCGATTTCATCACGGGATTCCTCAGCAGCGCTACGACCCTTATCAGGATTTGCGCCTGCGCCCTTGCCTGCTGTGGTCTTGTCACCGATTTGGATTTTCTGAGATGCTTTAGACTGATAGAGAGCAGCCTTATCAGTGTTGACAGCAATAAATTCAACACCGCGAACGCCGGCATCAACCATGCGGTTTACAGCGTTACCGCCGCCGCCGCCAACACCGACAACCTTAATTTGAACAACATTGTCTAACTCGTTAGAAACTTCAAATGACATTTTTTATTCCTCACTTTTTAACTTATTAGGTGACCATAAAACATAATATACCTTTATACTTTATAATAATAGCACACCTTGTTTAAAATTTCAATATTTTTATACAAAAAAATCAACAAAATTTTTCGTGATTTTTATTGCAAATTGTCCTTAACAAAATAGGCCTCATCCTTTGTGGGTGACCAAACCGACAGATTTACACTTCCCTTTATATTTTCATCGAGGTTTTTAATAAGCGTTGCCAAATGAGCGGTTTTTCCTTCCAGTTCTGTTTGACCGCCGAAATTAACAACTATTCTGTTAGAAATGGTAACCTTAATTGCCAGCATGTCGGTTACATCCACCGAGGTAACTTCAAGTTTATATTCGGAAAGTGTGTTTAAAAGTTTAGTTAAATAAGCCTTTTCTTCCTCGTCTGTAAACTCAACCTTTTTACCAACGCCAAGATTTGTTAGGCTATTAGCGCTGACATTAACAAGACCGGCAGGGGCACTTGAATATTTTGCAAGCACTTTGTTTTCCTTACTTGCAGTGAAAAACTGACCTGCGTACTCATAACAATAATATTCCATGGCTTCGGTAATTTTAATTTCAATTTTATCAGGCAATGTGCGTTTTAATTCAACACTTTCAATGAAAGGATGCTTCGACATCAATTGTTTTTCGACAGCCGAATCAAAAATAAGAAACATATTTGTCCCCGTTTTTATTCCCGCTGTTTCCAAAATCTCATTGCTTTCATAGATTGTGTTTCCGCTTACGGTTACCTGTTCGGTTCTAAAAAAAACCGTAAGAGACAGTGTAACAAGGGTTGCACACAAAATAAAAATTAGTAAAAAAGCAATGAAGCCTTTTTTAACCCTTGCGCGTTTTTTCGCTTTCTTATTTTTTTTGGAATTGCGACGGGGATTTGTGTCCTTATATTCCATTTCCTACTCCTCTTTAATTTCTGCTCCAAGCATTTTTAAATCACGTACGATATCGGCATAACCGCGCTTTATATAACAAATTTTATCAATGGTTGTTATTCCCTGTGCGCCAAGACCACCTACAACAAGGGCGGCGCCGCCACGCAAATCGGTGGCACGAACGGGTGCGCCCGAAAGCCTTGAACAGCCCTCAACAACCGCCACTCGACCTTCGGTTTCAATGTTAGCACCAAGTCGTTTAAGCTCATCAACATAATTATAACGGTTTTGAAAAATGTTTTCCACAAACACGCTTGTTCCACGCGCTTTTGTAAGCATTGCAAGAATGGGTGGACCTGAATCGGTGGGAAAACCGGGATAAATTTGTGTGTGAAGGGAGGAAATTCTCCGGGGCCGCTTTTTCATGCTAACCTTGAGGATGCCTTCCCTTGCGAATATTTCAGCACCCGTCTGCTTCATAACATCAATAACGCCTGCAAGCTGTGCGGGAATTACATTTTTAAGGGTTATGCTTCCCCCGCAAATTCCCACCGCCGCCATATAGGTTGAGGCGATGATTCGGTCGGGAATGATTTTATGACTTGTGTCGTGCAGTTTATCAACACCGATTATCTCAATTGTGTTACTGCCGGCGCCAAAAATTTTCGCACCTGCAGAATTTAAAAAATCTGCAAGGTCAACAATTTCGGGCTCTCTTGCCGCATTGTGAATAATTGTTTTTCCCTGTGCCAAAGTTGCTGCAATCATAACGTTTTCAGTGGCACCAACGCTTGCAAAAGAAAGATAAATTTCTTTGCCCTTAAAGCCTTCGGGCAAAGTGCAGTTTAAAAATCCGCCATCCTCTTCAATTTGGGCGCCTAAAATTTTTAAATTCTTAATATGTAGGTCAACCGGTCTTGGCCCCAGCTCGCAACCTCCGGGACTGCTCATAACCGCCTTACCCGTTCGGGCAAGAATTGCACCCAAAAACACAATTGATGAGCGCATTTCACGCATGAGGGAATGTGGTACCTCGGCACAGTTTACATTTTGACAGTTAACGGTGACACACTGCCCTTCCCTTTTCACCACACAGCCCAAATGGGATAAAATTTTCAGTGCAACATCAACATCGGAAAGAACGGGACAGTTGTGTATTTCCGATGTACCTTCAATCAGCAACGTTGCCGCAAGAATGGGCAAAATGCTGTTTTTAGCGCCATCAATTTCCAGGGCGCCATTTAACTTTTTCCCGCCCTCTATGACTATTTTTGACATTTAAAACACCCTTTTTGAATGAAAAATTTACATTTCATTCTATGCCGAGTGTTTGTTTTGTGTTATTGCGCGGTGTAAAGGTCCATTATGATTTTATAAATTCTTGTGTTAGCATCGGCAATGGCTGTTTTCCTAGCCTTCTGAGCCATTTCTTCAAGCTTTGATTTGTTTTCAATTAGACCGCTTACAACCTCAATGAGTTTTTCACCGCTAAGGTCTTTTTCCTCAATGATTTCGGCAGCCCCTGCATTTTTCAGCACCATTGCATTGTGGAATTGGTGGTTTTCCGCAACATAGGGTGACGGGATTAAAATTGCAGGCTTGCCGCAAATTTGAAGCTCGCTTAGGGTTATGGCCCCTGCCCTGCAAATAACAAGGTCAGCCGCCGCCATGCAAAGCTGCATATCATCGATATATTCTCTCACATCAACCTCATCGCTTAGAGTAATATCCTTAAGGTTTTCCAGCATTTCACTGTTTCCTACCTTGCCGGTTGCGTGAATGTGATAGAACTTTTTACTGCCGTTGTGCCATTTGATAAGGTCACAAACAGCCTCGTTAATATATTTAGCACCGAGGCTTCCGCCAAAGGACAAAAGCACGGGTCTGTCATCCATTTTAAGCTGTTTTTTGGCATCAAGCTTATCTGCCGAAATAAGATTTGAACGAACGGGATTGCCTGTGATTTCAGGCTCTTTTTTAAGCTTCATATGATTTATTGCCGCCGGCATTGCAAGCATAACCTTATCTACGCTGTTTGCAAGCATTTTGGTGGTTACACCCGGGAAAGCGTTTTGCTCGTGAATGGCGGTTTTAATGCCAAGCTTTGCCGCCTCTCTGAGAACAGGACCACTCACATAGCCACCCGTTCCCACAACGACATCGGGTTTAAGCTCTTTTAAAAGTTGTCTTGCTTTTTGACTTGAGGTGAAGGCTTTTTTAACAGCCGAAATGTTACTTTTAATAGCACCGGGAGAAAAACTGCGCTGAAAACCGCTTACCTCAATTGTGTAAAAATCATAGCCCGCATTTTTTACAAGTCTTGATTCAATTCCTCTTTCGGTGCCGATATAACTAATTTTGGCATTTGGATGTTTTTCTTTAATGCTTCCTGCAATGGCAAGTGCAGGATTAACATGACCGGCTGTGCCGCCGCCTGCAAAAAGAATATGCATAAAACCGATTCCTTTCAAAAACTAAACCTTTTGTAAACTGCAACTTCGTGAAACCGAAAGGACAATCCCCATTTCACACAATAAAATCAGAAGTGCTGTACCGCCGTAACTGAAAAAAGGAAGGCTGATTCCCGTGTTTGGAATTGTGTTTGTTACAACCAAGATATTAAGAATTGCCTGGAGGCCCACCTGGAAGGTAAGACCCACCGCCATAAGAGCGCCAAATTTATCGGGTGCCTTCATTGCAATTGTGAAGCCGCGCCAAACGAGAGCGCAAAACAGCACGATGATTATCATTGCGCCAATAAGGCCAAGTTCTTCACAAACAATGGAAAATATAAAATCGTTATGTGGTTCGGGCACCCAAAGGTGTTTTTGAACCGACTGACCGAGTCCCTTACCAAGCACTCCGCCCGAGCCAACGGCTAAAAGGGACTGAATTGTTTGATAGCCAAGGCCTGTGGCATCAGCCCAAGGGTCGAGCCAGTATTTAATTCTGTCTCCACCGTAGCCTACAATTCCTGTAAGAATTGCCAAGGCACCGCCCGCAACGCCAACAAGACCGCAAAGACCAACGTGCAAAAGCCTTACGCCGCCCACAACCATTAAAAGAATGCCGATGAAGAAAATAAGAACGGTTGCGGAAAGGTGCGGTTCGGCAACCACAAGACCGCAAACAACGGCCAGCAAAAATCCAAAGAATAAAATGCCAAATTTAAAGTTTTTCATTGCCTTGTGATTTGCGGCAATAAGATGTGAAAACAAAAGCACAATGGCAAATTTAGCAATTTCTGAGGGCTGAAAGGTTAGTCCTCCAACAACAATCCAGCGTTTGTAATCAACACCGTCAATCATTGGCGGCATTGCAATGAGCAATGTTAAAAGTGCAACTGCAACAATGTAAACCACCCAAGAAAACTTGCGGTAAACGTGATAATCAATTTTGGAAATGAGCATCATTAAGATGAAACCCACAACCGCAAAGGCTGCCTGACGGATGATAAAGCGATAGCTGTTGCCAAAATATGCAAAGGAATAGGCATAGCTTGCGGAAAAGAGCATAACAAGACCAACTGTCAACAAAATTGACACTAATGCAAAAAAAGTAATGTCCATTTTGCCCCGCTGAATAAGTGGAGATTTAACTTTTCTTTTTTTAGCTCTGATTTCCTCCAAGGGTGAATGCCTCCTAAAATTTTATCCGAATAATACCAGTGCGAAAGCGGCCGCACAACCGATAAGTGCCACAAGTGTAAAGATGGCTACCACCTTTTCCTCGTTCCAACCGCTCATTTCAAAATGATGATGAAGGGGTGCCATTTTGAAAATACGCTTTTTTGTCTTTTTGAAATATGCCACCTGAAGCATTACTGAAAAGGCTTCGGCGAGATAAACTATACCTGCAAGGATGAGCACGATTGGCTTGCCAACGCCAAAAGAAAGGCCAACAACGGCACCGCCTAGGAACATTGAGCCAGTGTCACCCATAAACACCTTAGCGGGGTGTGCATTCCACACAAGGAAGCCTACACAGGCGCCAGAAACTGCGGCACTTAAGGTGTTGTAGCCAAAGTTTTCAAGAAGCCCTGCTGAGAGCATAAAGGCAGATGCCACAACCAGGGTTATGCTTGCGGCAAGACCGTCAACGCCATCGGTTAAATTAACGGCATTTGTAAAGCCGTAGATAAAGAACAGTGCAATGGGCCAAAAGATAAGACCCAGACCTGAATCAATTTTGAATTCGCCTAAAAAAGGAAGCCAAAGGGTTTTCATTCCATTTAAGAACATTGCCAGCAAATAGGCCGCCGAAACAAACAGCTGTAAGAAGGTTTTTTGCCTTGCGGTAAGTCCCAAATTGCGCTTTTTAACCACCTTTATGTAATCGTCAATAAAGCCGATTGCACCCATTAAAACGCTCAAAGCAAGTCCTAAAGCAAGGCTTGTGAGAGCCTTTAAGTTGGCGAGTTCCTTTATAAGAGAGCCCTGGGTTAAAAAAGAAACTAAAATAGCAACAATTAAGGCTACTAAAATGCCGAAAACCATCATAATTCCGCCCATTGTGGGTGTTCCCTGCTTATCCTTATGCCAGGTGGGACCATCCTCTAAAATGGTTTGACCGAATTTAAGCTTTCGTAGCATTGGGATTATAAAAAATCCCGAAAGTGCAGTTGCGGCGAAAGCAACTATTGCCGCAACAATGGGAGCAATTTCACGCATTTTAAACTCTCCTTATTTTAAGTTCTCAAGCACCTGAGCTATAACTTCGCGCTCATCAAAGTGAATGGTGCCATCCTTTAAAATTTGATAGGTTTCGTGCCCCTTGCCAGCCAAAACGATAATGTCATCCTTTTGGGCATTCTCAATGGCAAACTTAATTGCCTCACCACGATTTTCAATAACCTCATAGGGGGTTGAGGTGTTTTTCATTCCCTCTAAAATATCCTCGATAATGAGAGAAGGCTCCTCGCTGCGAGGATTATCGCTTGTAACAATTACATAATCGGCATAACTGCAGGCGACCTCACCCATTATGGGGCGTTTTGTCCTATCGCGGTCACCGCCACAGCCAAAAAGTGCAACAAGTCTGCCACGCTTACAGCCATAAAATGCACGAAGAATGTTTTTAAGGCCATCAGGAGTGTGGGCATAGTCAATGATAACGGTGAAATCCCTTCCCGTGGGATAAACCTCTGCCCTGCCCTTAACACCCTCCATTTTTCCAAGTGCCTCGGCTGCATCGTTTATGGAAAAGCCCAGCTCCATTGCGCAAATTGTTGCCGCCATGGAGTTGTAAACAGTGAACTTACCGCCCGTTTTAACGCGCATTCGGCAAATTGTGTTGTAACCTACAAACTCATATTCAAGGCCGTCAGCGCGATAGTTAATATTTTTAGCGGTGTAGGTTGCATTATCACTTGAGGTCGAATAGGTCACTATTTTGCAGGTAAGGCCGTTTAGCAGCTTTTCGGTGTAATCATCATCAGCATTGATAACAGCGGTTTTACACATTCTAAAAAGCTTCTTTTTCGCCTCAAGATAATTATCCATTGTACCGTGATAATCAAGGTGGTCCTGGGTAAGGTTAGTGAACACCGCCGCCTCAAAGTTAATTCCCTTAACTCTATCTTGGTCAAGGGCGTGGGAGGAAACCTCCATTAAAACATACTCACAGCCCTTATCACGCATTTGTGCAAAAAGGTCAGAAAGCTCATAAATTCCAGGGGTTGTATTTTTAGCGGGGATAACCTCATCACCAATCATATTTTGAATGGTACCAATAAGACCGCATTTATGCCCTGCGGCTTCTATTATCGTTTTAAGCATATAGGTTGTTGATGTTTTTCCATTGGTGCCTGTTATACCAATGATTTTCATTGATTTTGCAGGATTACCAAACCATGTGGCACACATTTCGGCAAAAAGTGAGCGTGTGTCCTCAACAATGATTTGATTTGAAAGGCCTAAATCCTTTTCACAAATTATGACGGCAGCACCCTTTTCGGCAGCCGATTTTGCAAAATCGTGTCCGTCAACGCTGGGGCCCTTAATGCAGACAAAGGCCGAGCCCTCGGTCACCTTTCTCGAATCGGAGGTGATGGAAGAAATCTCTGTATCAAAACACAAATTTTTGCAGTTTGGTAATAATTCCCTCAGTTTCATAATTTGTTCCTTTCTGAATTTATGCTATGTCTCCTGTATTATTATCTCTGAAATAAACAGTTATAACCGTTCCTGCATCAACCGCAGTTCCGGGTGCAATGCTCTGACGGTAGGAAACGCTGACCGAAGTATCATTAGTGTTTCCTGAAAGCTGAATGTTAACATTTGCCTGAGCTGCCACCGTGTTTGCCTGAGAAAGTGAGAGTCCCAAGAGGTTTGGAACGGTAGTTTTGGCGGTTTCAGCCTTTTCTTCGGTGTAAATGACAACAACGCCACCGTTATAAAGTGAATGGCTTGTGTCGGGCAGCTGTGAAACAACGGTGTTGCCGTTGCCCACAATCTTGTAGGTCAGTCCCTTTTCAGTGAGGGATGCCTTTGCCTCCTGCAGGGTTTTACCCACAATGCTGGGAACATTAACGGCAAGTTTGCCAAGCTCGGCATCGGTGTACTGTGGCTCATAACCAAGATAAGGAAGCACATCACCTAAGATTTGTGCGCCAACAGGTGCGCAAATCGTACCGCCGTAATAAGCATCGCCGTGAGGCTCATCAAGTAAAACCAAAATGGCAATTTCGGGGTCATTTGCAGGGGCTACGGTGCAATAAGAGGAAATGTAAAGACCCGACTGACCGCTGGCAATCATTTCGGCAACCTTTTCTGAGGTTCCCGTTTTGCCGCCTACGCTAAATCCTGCGACATAACCGTTTTTACCACCGCCTTCTTTTACAACCTGCTCCATAAGGGTGCGAATTGTAATTGAGGTGTTCTCGGAAATAACCTGCCTTTTAACCGTTGTGCCAATGCTTTTAACAACATTGCCCTCACTGTCGGTGATTTTTGAAACAATGTGGGGCTGAACCAGGTTTCCGCCGTTAACTGCGGCGCTGATGGCGGTTATAAGCTGAATGGGTGTTACCTTAAAGGTTTGACCGAAGGAGGTTGAGGAAAGCTCGGTAGGACCCATATTCTCAGCTTTGTGATAAACCGAGGAGGATTCACCGGGCAAATCAACGCCCGTTCTTTGTGTAAAGCCAAAGGCCTCGAAATATTTTGAAAATGTGTTTGAGCCAATTAACTGACCAAGGGTTATAAACACAGGATTGCAGGAGTTTTCCATTGCATCAACAAGGGTTTGTGCGCCGTGACCGCCGCGTTTATGACAGTGGTAGGTCTGCCCTGCAATGTTTATTGAGCCGCCGCAATTATAGTTTGCCGAGGGCTTTGTAAGACCTTCTTCAAGGGCAATTGCAGCTGTGATAACCTTGAAAACCGAACCCGGCTCATAGGTATCGGAAACGAGTTTGTTTCGCCACTGAAGATTTAGAAGGTTGCTAACCATTTGGGTGCGCTCATCACCCTCAAGACCTTCAAGTTTTTGCTTATTAACTTCATCAAGTGTAAACGGGTCGTTGGGGTTAAAGTCACCCTTAATTGCCATTGCAAGAATTTCACCGGTTTTAGGATTCATTGCAATGACTGCGCCACGCTGAGCGACCTTGTTGGTGTCAACTGCCTCGGCAATGTATTTTTCGCAAACATACTGAATGTAAGAATCAACGGTGAGGCCCACAAAATTTCCCTGCTGTGCTTCTTCAACCTTTTCGTAGGTGAAGGGCATATCGGTTCCGTGGGCATTTTTAGCCGCCACAACTCTTCCCGCAATGCCTGTAAGCTCGGTGTCATAATAGCTTTCAACACCCGAAAGACCTTGATTATCAACTCCAACGAAGCCCAGCACAACGGAGGCTAGCGTATCGTTTGGATAGTAACGCTTTGTGGTTTCGTCAAGACCAATGTAGCTTGAAAGTCCCAAGTCGCTGTTGTCAATGATAAACTGGCGAACCTTGTCGGCAACCTCTTTATCAACCTGCTTTTTAACGGTCACATAGTAAAGGGATTTTATGGTGTTGTTGTAAATTGTCTCGCGGTCCTCGCCCAAAATATTGCTAAGACCATCGGCAATTGCTGCCCTAACCTTTTCCTTTTTGGTATCGTTTTCAATTCGAATGATACCGTTTGGAGTGATGTAAACATTCCAGGCAGGAGCGCTTGTGGCAAGCACATTTCCCTCTCGGTCGTAAATATCGCCGCGGGGGGCGGTTATCATTGTGTCGTAAAGCTGTTGTTCGGCAGCCTTGCTTTGGTACTTTTCACCCTCAACAATCATAAGCCAAACAAGGCGAAAGCCTGTTACGCTCACTGTGAAAATCACCATTGCCAGCATGACCACAAGTATGCGGGTTAGCATTGATTTATTTGGTTTTACACTCGAAGCCATACTTTTCCTCCGTTAATTATCTTTAAATATTATATATATATTAAATGCAGTTAAACGAGAGCTTTTTAAAAACTCTCGTTAGTTATTATATTAAATATAAAATCTGCTTATTCCTCGCTTATATAAGCGCCACTGCTATCCCTGGCTACATTGGTATCATTGACACGAATATAGACCACCTGACTCTTGTCCATTTTGCGCATTCCAAGCTTCTCAGCCTCTTCTTCAAGATTCTGGTAGGATATAATACGATTAAAATCAACACTGAGTTTTGTATACTCACTGTCGAGTTCGTTGATTTCGCTTTGAATGGCCTTGATTTCGGCGTTGACCTCGTTAATGGCAATGCGCATGTAGATATTAGCGCAGAATATAACCATTAAAAATACCAGTGACACTGCAAGCCACGCTTTAGAAGAAACAGCATTAACGGCATGACTTTTACGCTTCTCGTGAACCTTTTTCTCCTTGGGCATTTTTATAATGTTATCCCTTGGTGCGGTTTTCGCCTTAGGCATAAACATTTCAAAATCATAGGCAAGGGTTGTGTTCATATATTTAACATTATCCACCGAATGCTCCTCCTTTCTAAAGTTTAATTATTGCACGCAGCTTAGCACTGCGGCTGCGGTTATTGTTTTCAAGCTCTTCGGCTGAGGGTTCAATAGGCTTTTTTGAATATTTCTTTCCCCTTGGCGTTTTTCCGCAAACACAAACGGGAAAATCAGGCGGGCAGGTACAGCCCGTGCAATATTCAGCAAATTTAACCTTCACCATTCTATCCTCTAAGGAATGGAAGGTTATAATGGCGAGAACGCCGTTTTCATTTAAAAGTTCAAAGGCACTATCCAGCACCCTTTCGAGGCAACCGAGTTCATCATTAACCGCAATTCTCAGCGCCTGGAAGCATTTTCTCGCAGGGTGACCGTCACGCCTTGCGGCGGCGGGCACGGCATTTGAAATAATTTGAGCAAGCTCGGTTGTGGTTTCAATTGCCTTTCTGCTTCTTGCCTCCACAATTCTCAGTGCAATTTTGTAGGCAAATTTTTCTTCACCGTATTTTGAGAAAATTTTGCTAAGCTCTTCGGCGCTCAAGCTGTTAACAAGGTCGGCAGCGCTTGTCCCACTTTGGCTCATTCGCATATCAAGTGGTGCCTGCTTGTGATAAGAAAAGCCTCTTGCATCCTCATCAAGCTGATAAGAGGAAACGCCAAGGTCAAGGAGAATTCCATCAACCTTTGTAACACCCTTTAAAGCCAAAACTTCGCACATATTTTCAAAATTGCTGTTAATGACCTGTGCAGGA
>JAFTPI010000025.1 GCA_017463345.1 Clostridia bacterium
CAAACAGGCAGCCGAATCGGTGCGCGGCGGGATCATCATCGGACTTGGTTCCCGGTTGCAGGTATTCCAGAACCAGCTCATCTGCGAAATGACCAGCTGTGATGACATTGATCTGGAATTGCCCGGACGGCAGAAATGCGCGTACTTCTGTATCACTTCCGACCAGGATTCCACCTTCGATTATCTTTCATCGCTGTTCTTCTCGTTCCTGTTCATTAAGCTGGTGCGGTATGCGGATAAACACTGTACCGGCGGCAAGCTGACAGTCCCTGTTACCTTTGTCTGTGATGAATTCCCGAATATCGGGACCATTCCGGACTTCTGCAAGAAGATCAGTACAGTACGAAGTCGTGGACTGAACATCTCCATCATATTCCTTAAGTTTTGTTGAAAGAAGCAGATTTTTAACCGAATCTACCCCATCAATAACGCCGCTCTCCCCTTCACTGCCGCTGAATACTGCGGTGGCCTTGCTTAAAAGCTTTAAATTATGCTCAAAACTTCTTGCAATGGTGATTTTTTCCTTTAGCTCATCAAGTTCGCCCACCCTTATATTTGCGGCTTCAAGCTCATTTATCTGGAATTTAAGATAATCGGTTTTCCTTTCCTTTTCATCCTCATCGGTTTCAAGGCTTGCAATTTCTTTTCTAATTTCTTTAAAGCGCCTATATTCCTGAAGGTAATCATCCAGCAGTTTTTCGTTTTCGGCAACGCGGTCAACATAAAAAATGTGCATATCAGGGTTTAATAGGTTCTGATTATCGTGCTGACCGTGAATGGTGATGAGAAGCTTGCCGATTTCCCTTAAAACGGTAGCTGTTACGGGAATTCCGTTAATTTTAATGCTGCCTTTACCTTCTAATGATAAAACACGGGATATGTAAAGCTCACCGTTTTCATCGGGAGAAAGTCCGTTTTCCGAAAGGGCGTTTATAACATCCTCGGTAAGGCAGTCAAACTGAGCGCAAACGGTAGCCTTTTCGGCGCCATTACGAATAAGCTCCTTTGAGGTGCGCTCGCCCAGCACCGCATTTATGGCATCAATAATAATGGATTTTCCCGCGCCGGTTTCACCGGTTAGGAGATTGAATCCATTTGTGAAATCAATATTAGATTGTTCAATAACCGCAATATTCTCAATATGCAGATATTTTAACATATCACACCGCCAAGATTATAAAAGATTTTTTAACTTTGCCACAAGTCGAGTGGCCTTTTCGGTATCACGAGTAATAATGAAAATTGTATCATCCCCTGCAAGGCTACCGAGAATGTCATCGCCAAAAAGGTTATCAACTGCAACACAGGCACTACTTGCCATGCCGGGATAGCACTTAATAACAACATCGTTCATTGCGCTGTTAATTGAAACCACAGCGTGGCCAAAGACATCGGCATAATGATTATAAGGCGGCTTTACCACCTTTTCGCCCTTTTCCTTTGCAGGATTTATGTAGCGATAGGTGCCGTTTCTGTCAAGTGCTTTAATAATTCTTAAATCCTTAATATCCCTTGAAACGGTGGACTGTGTTGCCTCGATGCCAGCATTTAAAAGGGCATTTTGAAGGTCGTCCTGGGTTACAATAATGTTGTTTTCAATTATCTTAAGGATTGTTTCCTGTCGTTTAGCTTTGTTCATTTTAGTGCTCCCTGAATTTCATAGAAAGTGTTTTATAAAAGGAACGGTCATTCAGACGAATAAGCTTAACACTGTTCTCGGATTTTGTAACATAAATTTCGGTGTAGGGTTTAACCGTGAAGGATTTTCTGCCATCCACCGAAAGGAAAATATCGGCTCTCTTTTTGGAAAATGCCTTTAGCTTTACAACCCTGTCGCCGCCTAAAATAATAGGCCTTGCGGTGAGGGAATGTGAGCAAATTGGTGTCACGGTCATATTTTCCACCTGTGGGTCAACAATGGGGCCGCCCGCCGACATAGAATAGGCCGTGGAGCCTGTTGGAGTGGAAATAATTATGCCATCGGCACGGTAGTTAATGCTGTCGTTTTCAACGTAGGCGCTTACATCGATAATTCTGGACATAAAACCACAGGTGATAACGGCATCGTTCATTGCACAAAAGGAGCCAACCTCCTTGCCGTTTTCACAAACCTTTATGTCAAGCAGCATTCTTTTTTCGGTGGTGTACTCCCCTGTTTTAAGCTTTGAAAGAAGCTGAATTTCGCTGGGCTCGATGTTGGCAAGAAAGCCAAGGCGGCCTGCATTCACACCGATAATCGGCTTATCATATTTCGCGGCAACCTTGGAAAAACGGATTATGGTTCCGTCGCCGCCAACCGTTATAATAACATCAGCTATTTTAAAAAGTTCCTCCTCGCTTGCGTGAAGATAATAGCTTCCGCAAATGTCCTCGGGCAAATAAGCCTCAATATCCAAGGATTTTAAAAGCTTACCAATGTTATCAACCGTTTCAGGACAGCCACGTTTATCAAGATTGGGTAAAACTGCAACCTTCACTTGCATTTCCCTCCTTTACTGTTTTTCGGTTAAAATATGAGAACTCTCAACGAGTTCCTTTGTGTCAACCCCGCTTTTATCCTCGGGGGTAGTGTCTTTTTCAATGTAGGCAAGATATTCAATGTTGCCCTCAGGACCTCTAATAGGTGAAAAATCAATACCTAAAATGCTAAAACCATTATCAAGGATAACGCCCTTGATTTTTTCAATGACCGCAATATGTACGGCAGGGTCACGAACAACACCTTTTTTGCCCACATTTTCTTTACCTGCCTCAAACTGAGGTTTAATAAGGCATACGGTTTTTCCGCTATCCTTTAAAAGAGGATTTAAAGCGGGTAAAATGAGGGCAAGTGAAATAAAAGAAACATCAATAGATGCAAAATCAAGGCTGTCGGGTACCTGCTCGGCAGTTACATACCTAAAGTTTGTGCGTTCCAAATTCACCACACGCTCATCACAGCGAAGCTTCCAGGCAAGCTGACCGTAGCCCACATCAATAGAATACACCTTTTTGGCGCCGTTTTGAAGCATACAGTCGGTAAAGCCGCCTGTTGAGGCGCCAATATCGGCGCAAACAGTATCCTTTAAATCAATGCCGAAAACGGTCATTGCTTTATCAAGCTTTAGGCCTCCTCGGCTCACAAATTTTAGTGTGGCACCGCGCACCTCAAGAATATCGGTTGTTTTAATTGTCATGCCGGCCTTGTCTGCTTTTTGGTTGTTTACATAGACATTGCCTGCCATTATGAGGGTTTT
>JAFTPI010000110.1 GCA_017463345.1 Clostridia bacterium
AGGCTCATTAGAGCCTCGGCTGAAATTGAGCGTGGATTTTCCTCAACGGTTACAGTGATAACATTTTCGCAATGGGGCAAGAGGGTTTTAAGCACCTGGCCGCAGTCCTTATCTGCCATCATTCCCACAATGGCGGTGATTTCGCCCGAATAATTTTGCATAACCCTTTCGAGGGCATTTGCACCATCGGGATTGTGGGCACCGTCCAGCACAACCAGGGGATTTTTGGAAACAATTTCACACCTTGCGGGGAAAATCGTTTCCTTGATTGCGGCCTTTAAATTTTCTTCACTTACGGGCAGAGCGTTTTTAACTGTTTCAATAACACTCACGGCATTACTCACCTGATGGAGCCCTGCAAGGGTGGTTTCGTATTTTTCACCCTTATATATAAATGTATTACCGAAAATATCACAGGATAAGATTTTTAAATCCTCTTTGCTTGGAATAACAAGATTGTCGGTATGTGCTTTTATCACCTCAAAAACCTCGGGCTCCTGCTGCATATCGGTGACTGTAAGCCCGCGATTTTTAATAATACCGCATTTTTCGGTGGCAATTTGCTCTAAGGTATCACCCAGCACACCCGTGTGGTCAAGGGAAATGTGGGTTAGAACAGAGCAAAGAGGCTTTTCAATAATGTTAGTGGCATCAAGTCTGCCACCGAGGCCCGTTTCAAGAATGACAAGGTCACACTTTTTCTCGGCAAAATAGCAAAATACTGCGGCGGTGATAAATTCAAACTCGGTTAGCATTACACCCGTATCCCGAACTTTTTGAGCGATTAAAGCAAAATCCGCCTGCTCAATCATTTGACCGTTTAACTGAATTCGCTCTCTGAAATCGGTAACAAAGGGGGAAATATAAAGCCCCACCCGAAACCCTGCTTTAATATACACATTTGAAAGCATTGTAGCAGTGGAGCCCTTGCCGTTGGTGCCTGCAATGTGAATGAATTTTAAATTGTTTTGTGGACTGCCAAGTTTTTCCATAACCTCGCTCATTCTACTGAGTCCCGGTTTTGAGCCGAAAACCAGAAGTGAGTGAACATAGCTTAGCGCTTCGGTATAATTCATACAGACACCTGCCTTTTAAACGGATTTTTTGAAATTTTTCAGGAAAACTAATTTTGAGGTGATAAAAATGAAAGGCGAAAAGAAAAAGAACAAAGCCTGGAGCATAGACCGCGAGGCACATTTATCCAGCCGCGGTGTGTTTTACTATAAGCCCGTTTGCCGCCCTGCCATTACCGATGAAAACGGCACCATTTTTCCCTCTTATAAAAGTGTTAAAGAGGAGGAGCGTGAGCTACATCGGCATCATCTTTAACACAAAAGTTTTTGGGCGGCAAAATTTGCCGCCCTTTTTGCTACATTTTAGATTTAATGTTATTGATACTGTTCTCTAACAGTTCGATTTTTGCAAGCACCTTTTGAAGCTGCTCTCTCTGCTCGTTAACAAGTTTTTCGGGAGCCTTGGCAAGGAAGCCGGGGTTGTTAAGCTTTTTCTCAAAGAATTCCTTGTCAACCAAGGTTTTTTCCATATCTTTTTGGAGGCGCTTAAGCTCTGCCTCAAAGTCAACAAGGTCAGCAAGAGGAATATAGATGGTTGCATAATCCGTTACAACCTGAACGGCATCTGCAACATCGAGACCATCGGCTGTGGTGCTTACCTCAACAGAGGAAGCGAATGCAAGCTTACAAATGTAGGGTGCGCCAAGCTTAAAGATTTCCTCACACTCGGTTACAACAAAAACCTTTGCCTTCTTTGAGGGGGGAACATTCATTTCGGCGCGGCGGTTACGAATTGCACGAATTGCCTGCATAATGCGTTCAAAATGCTCGCTCTCGGTGGGGAAGTTAAGCTTTTCATCATAGGTAGGCCAGGGGGCAACCATAATTGATTTGCCGCTGTGGGGCAATGACTGCCAAATTTCCTCGGTGATAAAGGGCATAAAGGGATGGAGAAGTTTTAAGAGGCCTGAGAAAACATAGATAAGCACCGATCGGGCCGAATCGGCAAGCTCCTTTTCCATTGAAAGGCGGGATTTTGCAATTTCAATGTACCAATCGCAGAAAACATCCCAAATGAAATCATAAAGCTTTTGAATGGCAAGACCCAGCTCATATTTTTCCAGGTTATCGGTAACCTCGGCAACCAGGTCGTTATACCTTGATAAAATCCACTTGTCCTCAAGGGATAACTCCTTGGGCAAAGGCATTTCATCTGTGCTTTCAAGATTCATAAGCAAAAATCTTGCGGCATTCCAAATTTTGTTGGCAAAGTTGCGGCTTGCCTCAACACGCTCAGGGATATATCGCATATCATTACCCGGGCTGTTGCCTGTTGCAAGGGAGAACCGCAGAGCATCGGCGCCGTAGGTGTCAATAACCTCAAGGGGGTCAACACCATTGCCCAGTGACTTTGACATTTTTCTGCCCTGGGAATCACGAACAAGGCCGTGGATAAGAACGGTGTCAAAGGGAACCTGACCTGTTTGCTCAATACCTGAGAACATCATTCGCATTACCCAGAAGGGAATAATATCATAGCCTGTAACAAGGGTGTTTGTGGGATAATAGTGCTTAAAATCCTCGGTCTCCTCAGGCCAGCCTAAGGTTGAGAAAGGCCAAAGGGCAGAGGAAAACCAGGTGTCAAGTGTGTCGGGGTCCTGGGTTATATTCTTGCTGCCGCAGTGTACACAAGCACCCGGCTCGGTTTTAGCAACGGTGATTTCGCCGCAATCGGCACAATACCAAGCGGGAATGCGGTGACCCCACCAAAGCTGGCGGGAAATGCACCAATCACGAATGTTCTCAAGCCAATGGAAATAAACCTTTTCAAAGCGCTGGGGAACAAACTTGGTTTCACCGTTTTTAACGGCATCAATAGCAGGTGTTGCCAGGGGTTTCATTTTAACAAACCATTGTTTGGAAATGCGAGGCTCAACGGTGGAGGAACAACGGTAGCAGGTGCCAACATTGTGGGTGTAATCCTCAACGCGAACAAGTGCGCCCTCTTTTTCTAAATCGGCAACAATAGCCTTTCTTGCCTCATAGCGGTCCATACCTGCATATTTAGGATAATCAGAGACGATTTTTGCATCGTCGGTCATAACGTTAATAACAGGGAGATTATGGCGAAGACCAACCTCAAAGTCGTTGGGGTCGTGAGCGGGAGTGATTTTAACAACACCCGTTCCGAAATCCATCTCAACATAGTCATCAGCAACAACAGGAATTTCCCTGCCAACAAGGGGTAGAATTATGGTTTTGCCAATAACATCTTTATATCTTTCATCACTGGGATTAACCGCAACAGCGGTATCGCCGAGCAATGTTTCGGGGCGGGTGGTTGCCAGCTCTAAATAGCCGCTGCCATCCTTAAAGGGATAGCGAAGATGCCAGAAATGACCTGCCTGCTCTTCATACTCAACCTCGGCATCGGAAATGGAGGTTTTGCAGTGGGGGCACCAGTTGATGATGCGCTCACCTCTGTAAATAAGTCCCTTTTCATAGAGGCGAACAAACACCTCGTTAACGGCCTTGTTGCAACCCTCGTCAAGAGTAAAGCGTTCCCTTTCCCAGTCGCAGGAGGAGCCCATCTTTTTAAGCTGTTCAATGATTCTGCCGCCGTACTGCTTTTTCCATTCCCAGGCGCGCTTTAAAAATTCCTCGCGACCGATGTCCTCTTTAGTGACACCCTCCTCGCGCATTTTTTCAACGATTTTTGCCTCGGTTGCAATGGAAGCGTGGTCAGTGCCGGGGAGCCACAGAGTGTCATAGCCCTGCATACGCTTAAAGCGGATAAGGATATCCTGTAATGTGTTATCAAGGGCGTGGCCCATGTGGAGCTGTCCTGTGATGTTCGGTGGCGGTATAACAATGGTAAAAGGCTCCTTTTCCTTGTCTATAACAGCGTGGAAAAAGTTGCCGTCTAACCAAAATTTATAGGTTCTGTCCTCAACCTCTTTTGGGTCGTAGGTCTTTGCAAGTTCCTTTGCCAATTAAATTCCTCCCAAAGGCATAGTTATATATACTTAATGAGTATATCATATTACTTTAATTTGTCAAACATTTCCTTAAATATTAAAACAAATAATGCGCATTATAAATTTAGTCGATAAGAATTTGCGTTTGGTTATTATCGGCTTGGGTTGCCCCGTGGCTTTTGAGAATAAAGCCCCGAGGCAACTTTTGTTTTTTTAAAGTTCCATTTGGGCCTGCTGTGCCTGATTTTTTGCAGGCAGTGCGCCGGCGGCAGGCAGGTTTCTTGTGCGGTAGCGGTGCTCGTTATCTAAGTTTCCCTTTTCATAAATGCTAACCGAATAAACCTTGTGTCCCTTTTTCTGGGTCATTCCCGCAACACCGCTGTTATTCTTGGTGGTTTTTGCAGGAATTGCGCCAGAATTCACAAGCAGCTTTCTGCCGTTTGTGGAGGAAATGAGGATATCCTTTTCCTCGGTTAAATAAAGAATTGTGTGAATGGGGAATTTCTCACAGTAAGCGTTTATAAGCTTTTTGCGATTGGTCTTGGTTTCATAGGCGCTCATTGGCACCTTGGCAATTCTGCCGTTTTCAAAGACAAAGAGCATATATCCCTTATAGTCCTTGGTTTCGGCCATATAAATTGCCATTTCACCGTCAATGTCAAACTGAAGCTTTGAGGGAATGTAATCACCCAGCACACTTGCCTTGCCGTCGGAAAAATCGGTGGCCTTGGATTTGTAAACCTGGCACTTGTCGGTGAAGAAAAGCAGCTCATAAGCATTGCTTGCCTCAACTGTTTTGGTGATTTCGTCGCCCTCTTTAAGCTTCTGCTCGCCGCTCATTCTAAGGGACTGAGGTGTTATCTTCTTAAAGTAACCCTCTTTCGTGAAGAAGAAGGTAACCGGTGAATTATCAACAATCTCCTCTTCCCTTTCGTCCTCATCGCTATCCAGAGTGATGATAGCGGTGCGGCGGGGTTTGCCGTGCTTCTTTATAACCTCTTCAAGCTCGTTAATGATAATTCTGGAAATTTTGGAACGGCTGGATAAAATACTTTCCATTTCCTCAATGCTTTTTTCAAGATTTTCAATGTCATCAAGGCGCTTTAAAATGTATTCGCGGTTTAAATGGCGAAGCTTGATTTCAGCAACATATTCAGCCTGAATTTCATCAATGCCAAAGCCAATCATAAGGTTTGGCACAACCTCTTTTTCCTCGGCTGTCTCACGAACAATTTTAATAGCCTTGTCAATGTCCAAAAGAATTTTTTGAAGACCCTTTAAAAGGTGGAGCCTGTCCTTTGCCTTGCTAAGGTCAAAATAAACCCTGCGGCGAACACACTCGCGTCTGAAAGCAACCCACTCATCAATGATTTCCTTAACACCCATAACTCTAGGCGAGCCTGCGATAAGAATGTT
Organism: Clostridia bacterium; assembly: GCA_017463345.1. Lineage (GTDB taxonomy): Bacteria > Bacillota > Clostridia > Oscillospirales > Acutalibacteraceae > SIG587. Next base: position 5,408 of record JAFTPI010000110.1, read on the forward strand.
AAAGTTGCAGGAAAAATTCTCCTGCAAGGGTGTGTGTCTGAACATTTTTTTCATAAAGCGGTCGGGGTCAACACCGCGTTTTAAATCAATTGTAATTTTTAAACCGTTTAAGCCTGTTTCATCACGAATATCGTTAATTTCGGTAATCTTTTTCGCCTTTACAAGTTCAATAACCTTTTCAATAATCGCTTCACTGGTTGTGGTGGGAGGGATTTCGGTAATGTCAATGCAGTTTGCCGATTTATCATAGGTGTAAACACCGCGGATTTTAAAACTGCCGCGGCCCGTTTCGTAAATCTTTTCAACCTCTTCCCTGTTATAAAGCAGCTGACCGCCAATGGGGAAATCGGGGGCTAAAAGTGTGTCGGCAACATTAATATCGTTATCCTTAATGTATTCAATTGTTGTGCGGCAAACCTCCTCCAAATTAAAGGGGCAAATGGAGCTTGCCATACCAACCGCAATACCCGTGTTGGCGTTAACCAGCACCGAGGGGAAGGTAACGGGAAATAAGGTGGGCTCTTTTAAAGTTGCGTCATAGTTATCAACAAAGTCAACGGTGTCCTTGTCAATGTCGGCAAAAAGCTCGGCCGCAATGGGGGCAAGCTTTGCTTCGGTGTAACGGGAGGCGGCATAGGCCATATCACGGGAGTAAGCCTTACCGAAGGAGCCCTTGGATTTAACATAAGGGTGCAAAAGCGCCTGGTAGCCTTCTGACAGGCGCACCATTGTTTCATAAATTGCGGCATCGCCGTGGGGATTAAGCTGCATTGTGCGGCCCACAATGTTTGCCGATTTAATGGTGGAGGAATTTAGAAGCCCCATCAGATACATTGTGTATAAAAGCTTTCGGTGGGAGGGCTTAAAACCGTCAATTTCGGGAATTGCACGGGAAACGATAACGCTCATTGCATAGGGCATATAGTTGGTTTCCAGCGTTGTTACAATGGGCTGTTCAACGGTTATACCTGCGCCTGCAATGTAGGTTTTATCGGTGTTGGGTGTGATTTGCGGCTTTGCCGCGGCTTTCTTTCTCGGAGCCATTTACTTTTTCTCCTATATTTCTAAAATTAGCTTAAATCTGCATCATCAATGTACATATAACCGTATTCCGCAATGAAATCCTTTCGGCCCTGTAGGTTATCGCCCAACAGCAGGTCAAACATTTCACTTGTTTTCTCAGCATCCGAGGGCATAACCTTAATAAGGCGGCGGGTGGCGGGATTCATTGTGGTAAGGTTCATCATATCGGGTTGGTTTTCACCAAGACCCTTTGAACGCTGCAGGGTATATTTTTGACCCTCAATTTTGCCGAGAATTTCGTTTTTCTCATTTTCATCATAGGCAAAATAGGTCATTTCCTTTGTGGTAATCTCATAAAGGGGTGTTTCGGCAATGTAAACCATTCCCTCGTTTATAAGGGTGGGCATAACGCGGTAAATCATTGTTAAAATAAGGGTTCTAATCTGGAAGCCGTCAACATCGGCATCGGTACAAATGATAATTTTGTTCCAACGAAGATTTGATAAATTAAAGGTGGATAAATCCTTATTAGCCTTGGATTTAACCTCAACGCCACAGCCCAGCACCTTAATTAAATCGGTTATGATTTCGCTTTTGAACACCTTGTCGTATTCCGCCTTTAAGCAGTTGAGGATTTTACCTCTTACGGGCATAATCGCCTGAAAATCGGGGTCACGGGCAAGCTTACAGGAGCCTAGAGCAGAATCACCCTCAACAATAAAGATTTCCCTTTTCTCAATATCCTTGGTGCGGCAGTCAACAAACTTTTGAATTCTGTCCACCATTGAGTTGCTGCTCTGCAGGGTTTTCTTTAGGTTGAGGCGTTCCTTTTCGCTGCGCTCGCGGGAGCGCTTGTTAATTAAAATTTGGTCGGCAATTTTATCGGCCTCGGCCTTGTTTTCAATGAAATAAACCTCAAGCTGATGGCGGATAAACTCATTCATCGCCTCATAAATAAACTTGTTTGTTACCGATTTTTTGGTCTGGTTTTCGTAAGATGCAATACCCGAAAAACAGTTGGTTACAAGAACAAGGCTTTCCTGAACATCGGAAAAGGTTATGCGGCTTTCGTTGTTTTTGTATTTATTGGTTTGCTTAATGTAGTTATCAATTTGATAAACAAAGGCGCTTTTAACCGCCTTGTCGGGCGAGCCGCCGTTTTCAAGCCAGGAGGAGTTGTGATAGTATTCAAGGAGCTTGTGCTTGTTGGAAAAGCAAAAAGCAAGGTTGATTTTAACGGTGTATTCGGGTCGGTCATCGCGGTCACGGCCCTTTCTTTCTCCTGACCAAAACTGAACCGATGAGATTTTTTCTTCACCAATGTTCTCGTTTAAGTATTATGTGATACCATCCTTATAAATAAACTCGCTTGTTTCAAAGCGTGAGCCCACCTGCTCGCGGAACTGGAAGAGCAGCCCTGCATTAACAATTGCCTGGCGGCGCAGGGTGTCCTTTAAAAGGTCGGCCGAAATATCGATTTCGGTGAAAACATCAATATCGGGGCGCCACTTAATTTTGGTGCCTGTATCACGGCCCGAATAGGGTTCTTTTTGAAGCCCGCCCACATTGTAGCCCTTTTCGAAATGGAGGTTGTATTTAAAACCGTCACGCTTAATTTCAACATCCATATATTCACTTGCAAACTGTGTGGCGCAAAGACCGAGGCCGTTTAAACCGATGGAATACTCATAGTTCGATCCGCCGTTTTTGTTATATTTACCACCTGCATAAAGCTCGCAGAAAAGCAGCTCCCAGTTATAGCAGTTTTGCTTTGTGTTAAAATCAACGGGGGCACCTCGGGCAAAGTCCTGCACCTCATAGGAATTATCGGAATATTTAGTTACAATAATCTTGTTACCATAACCCTCTCTTGCCTCGTCAATGGAGTTTGAAACAATTTCAAAAACCGAATGGCTGCAGCCATCAATTCCGTCAGAACCGAAAATAACCCCGGGGCGCTTGCGCACCCTATCGGGACCCTCTAATTTTTCAATGCTTTCGTTTGTATATTCAGCAGTCTTTTTCGGCATTACACCTGCTCCTTAAACTTTAATATAAATATAATTATGATTATTATACACCACATTTTGTGGTTTAGTCAAGGGCAAAGGCTAATTTCTTGTGTACTGAATAGACATAATATTGTTTAATTGTCGCCTTCTTGACAGGAGGTGGTGCGCTATGTTACAATCAGCGTAAAGTTTATTGGTCTTATATACCTTTGGAGGTTATTATGGAGAGCATCAAGAAAAAAATAGAATCAACCCTTGCCGAAATGGTAAAAGAAAATGAGAAACTCGGCGCCGCCCTTACCGATAAAGTTAAACTCACGGACTACACTCCAAACGGTGATATATGGACCGAGGCGTTAGAGACGGCTCTTTTTGAACACGAGATAGTCTTAATACCCGAAAAGGATACGCCTTACCTTATTGACAGAACGGTAGTTATTCCCCCAAACCGCCGTATAATTGCCGATAAAAATGCGGTGATTCGCCTGGCTGACGGAACCAAAACCATTATGTTCCGCAACAAACACACCCTTAACGGAACACACGCGCCTATTCAGGCCCTTGCCAAAGATACCAATATCACCATTGAGGGCGGTATATGGGTGGATTGTCAGTCGGTTCGCCTAGGTTACGGACAAAGCGGAATGTATGATGAGAAGCGTAGCTTTTTCGGTGTTTCCACCCTATTTTTCTTTGACAATATAAACCACCTTACATTAAAGAACATAACCTTCAAAAACTGCTCGGGCTTTGCCGTTCAGTGCGGCGACATAACCAATCTCCACATAGAAAACATATTTTTTGACACCTGCTTTGCCGATGGACTTCACATAAACGGAAACGTTGAAAAGGTATTCGTTAAAAACATTCGCGGCGAGGTTGGAGATGACCTTGTGGCATTTAATATGTTTGACTGGCAAAACTCATCGGTAAACTTCGGCCCTGCCAAGACCGTTATCTGCGAAGACGTTTCCCTGACCCGCGGCGGTTTCGGTGCCAGAATTCAGCCCGGTGTTTATACCTATGCCGATGGAAGTGAAATCGACTGCTCGATTGAGGATGCTATTTTCAGAAGAATTGAAAATATCAGCACCTTTAAGCTCTATTGCCAGACCCCTGCCTACCACGTGGGTGAAACGCCCGAAAAGGTTTCGGTAGGAAGCGGTAACAACATTATTTTTGAGGATATAAAGGTGGATTTAAATAGTCCTATAGACCTTTTTAAGGAATATACCGAAAGCGACCCCGTTGCAGGAAGCATTGCCGCTTTTGAACTTGGGCTTAATGCAAAAAATATGTATTTTAAAAACATTGACCTTATTCTGCACCGTGACAAATATCCCTACTCCTATCTTGTGTGCATAGGACCAAAGTCGGCAAGGCGCGGTGACCTTCAGATTTTTGACCCTTATTTCTCATCCCACACCGAAAAAATTTATTTTGAGAATATAACGGTAAACGGCGAGAAAGTATCAGACGTTACACCCTACGTCAGAGAAATTGTTTTTGACCGTTTGTTTGATGATATGCCCTCCACCGCCAAGGGAAGTATCGGCCAAATCATTTGTAAATAAGCGCCTTTTCTTGCCCAAAAAATTCAAAGCAAATAAAAAACACCGAACGCTCAAACGTTCGGTGTTTTTGTGTTTAATAACTATTAGTATGCAATACCTTGAGCAATCATTGCTTCGGCTACCTTTTCAAAGCCTGCAATGTTGGCGCCTGCAACAAGGTCACCATCCATGCCGTATTTCTTGGCTGCTTCGTAAGAGTTCTTGTAGATGTTGGACATAATTTGTTTGAGTTTTGCATCAACCTCTTCAGCGGTCCAGGAATAACGCATTGAGTTCTGGCTCATTTCAAGTCCCGAAACTGCAACGCCGCCTGCATTAACTGCCTTTGAGGGAGCAATGAGAACCTTGTTTTCACGCAGATACTGGACAGCCTCATCGGTGGTGGGCATATTAGCAACCTCTATGTAGTACTTAACGCCGTTGGCAACGATGTTTTTAGCATCCTCTAAACCAACCTCATTTTGGGTAGCGCAGGGCATAACAACATCAACCTTCTGCTCCCAGGGGCGCTTGCCCTCGAAATACTCGGCGCCAAACTTATCGGCATAATCCTTAACCTTGTCACGGCCGGAAGCACGCATTTCAAGAAGGAAGTCAATCTTCTCCTCGGTGTTGATGCCGTCCTTATCGTAAACATAACCGTCAGGACCCGAAATGGTAACAACCTTACCGCCAAGCTCGGTAACCTTTTTAACGGTACCCCAAGCAACGTTACCGAAGCCCGAAACTGCGAAGGTCTTGCCTTTAATGTCCTCGCCTGCGGTCTTTAAAACCTCTGCGGTGTAATAAACAGCACCGAAACCTGTGGCTTCGGGACGAATGAGAGAGCCGCCGTAGGAAATGCCCTTACCGGTTAAAACGCCTGTAAACTCATTGCGAAGGCGCTTGTACTGACCGTAAAGATAGCCAACTTCACGGGCACCTACGCCGATATCACCTGCAGGAACGTCGGTGTCGGCACCGATATGCTTTGCAAGCTCGGTCATAAAGCTCTGGCAGAAGCGCATAATTTCACCATCGGAACGGCCTCTGGGGTCAAAATCAGAGCCGCCCTTACCGCC
>JAFTPI010000111.1 GCA_017463345.1 Clostridia bacterium
AACAGGAATTTTATTATGATTGCAAACCAGGTGTTTTGCATTACTATACCCATACATTTTTTCGAAATTCTAATAGCCTTTGAAAGCTTTAAAAGGTTGTCATCCATTAAAACGATGTCGGCGGCCTCAATGGCGGCATCAGAGCCCAGGGCACCCATTGCAATGCCCACATCGGCTCGCGTTAAAACAGGGGCATCGTTAATTCCGTCGCCCACAAAGGCCAGCTTTTCGTTTTTGGGAATTTCTGTTAGCATTTCCTCAACAGCGGCTACCTTGTTATGGGGGAGGAGACCGTAGCAGGCCTTATCAAAGCCCAGTGCATCGGCAATATCCTTTGCGGCGGTTTCGCTATCTCCCGTTAGCATTGCGGTGGTTTTAACCCCCAGCTTTTTAAGGGACAAAATAGCCTTTTGGGCTTCTTTTTTAACCGTATCTCTGATTAAAATATGTCCGAGGTACTCTCCATTTTTAGCAACGTGAACCGTTGTGCCAAAATGGCGGCATTCACAAAAGGAGATGCCTTTTTCATTCATAAGCCTTGTGTTGCCCACAAGCACGTTTTCTCCATCAATAACGCAGGAAATTCCAAGGCCGCCAAGCTCCTTAATTTCGCTGACCCTAGAGGTATCAAGGCCAATATCTGCCGCCTCCTTAATACAGGTGGCAATAGGATGATTTGAGCCGCTTTCGGCAAGTGCCGCAAGGTTTAAAAGCTCGGCCTCATTAATGGGTGAGTGGTGGACACCAACAACCTTAAAAACACCCTTTGTAACGGTGCCTGTTTTATCAAAAACAATGTGTTTAACCTTTGAAAGGGCTTCAAGATGATTAGCGCCTTTAATAAGGATACCGGCTTTGCCTGCGCCGCCGATACCTGCAAAAAAGCTTAACGGAATGCTTATAACAAAGGCGCAGGGGCAGCTTATAACAAGGAAGGTAAGGGCTCTGTAAACGAAGGGGGCAAAATTTGGCGCTGACTTTGTGAAAAGGGCAAAAAGTAGGGGAAGGACACCGCCGATAAAAAGTGCGCAAAAGCAAACGACAGGGGTGTAAATTCTGGAAAAGCGGGAAATAAAGTTTTCCGATTTGGATTTTTTCGATGCGGCGCTTTCTACCAGAGATAGAATTTTAGAAACGGCAGAATCCCCAAAAGCGGCGGTGGTTTTAATTTTAATAACACCGTTTAAATTAACGCTGCCGCCAAAAACAGTATTGTTTTCACTCATAGGCTGTGGCGCGCTTTCTCCTGTTAAGGCACTGCTGTCAATATCGGCACTGCCCGAAATAATAACGCCGTCAAGAGGAATTTTTTCTCCCGAAAAAACGGTTATTATTTCTCCTACGGCTACCTCCTCGGGGGAAACGAGCTTATAATCGCCCTCTTGCTCTATCCTTGCAAAATCGGGGCGGATATCCATAAGAGAAGAAATGCTTTTGCGGCTTTTGCCGATGGCATAGCTTTGGAACAGCTCGCCGATTTGGTATAGAAGCATAACGGCAACGCCCTCGTGGTATTCGCCGAGTGCAAAGGCACCGAGGGTTGCCACTGCCATAAGGAAATTTTCATCAAAGGGCTGAAGGCTTATAATGCCTTTTACCGATTTAATTAAAATATCATAGCCGATAATAAGGTAAGCCGCAATAAAAAGGAAAAGGCTGAAACTTTCCTTTAGTGGCAGCAAAAGGCCGCCGAAAAACAGGGCGGCTGAAATTATAATTCTGAAAAGAGTTTTCTTTTGCTTTTTTGTCATAACTGAATCTCACAATCGCTGTCAATTCTGCGGCAGGCCTTTAAAACCGCCTTCATAACGGTGGTTTCATCGGCGCCCTCGCAAAATTCCACCGTCATTTTAAGGGTCATAAAGGAAATGGTCACAGATTTAACCCCCGCCACCTTTGCGGTGGCGGCCTCCATTTTATTTGCACAGTTAGCGCAATCAACCTCAATTTTGTAGGTTTTTGTCATTTTTTAAACACCTCTGTAACATTTTAACGATTGAACAATCATTCAATCGTTAAATACAGTATACTACCAAAAACACAAAAGTCAAGAGGGCAGATAAAGCTTTTCTTCATCTGCCCTCATTTTTTATTTTTTTATAACCTTACCGTAATAATCGGTGTCAAGAATCAGTGCTGAAATTTGGAATTTGTTGTTAACAATAGCGCTGATTTGCTCTACATATTCTTTTTGTTCCTTATCATTTTTAAAGGTGATGCCGCTATTAGGTGTGAATTTATTTTTCGAGGCGTTATATTTACCCTTTGAGGTTATAAAGGAGCGGTCGGCAAAAATAACAAGGTCTTCAGCAGTTGACAAAATATCATTTCCCATTAAAAGGCGGGAGTCGTAGTTAAAGCCAAACAGGTTTAAAAGGGTTGGCAGCACATCAAGGGAGGAGCAATATTTTGTAACGGTGACAGGCTCTGCCATCGATGGGCAGTAAATTAGAAAATTGCTTTTATAAAGTTCAAAATCGGTGTCAATTTTATGTCCTGCAAGAAAATCAAAGTATTGATACTTTGTCTTTTCATCCTCGCCCTCCTCAAGACCGTAGGGGTAGTGGTCGGGGGTTATGGCGATAACGGTTTTATCGGCAACGCCTGCCGCCTCTAATTTTTCCATTAAAACGCCAACGGCTTTATCAAGCTCAATGTTGGCCGCATAGTAGGCCTTTACTTTGTCGGGAACCTCTAAATCCTTAACTAGGTCCCAGTTCTTTCTCACCATTGCGTTGGTTTTATCATATTCAAGGTGGCCGCTAACGGTCATATAATAAGCGTGGAAGGGCTCGGTGGAAGAAATAAAATCATCGGCAGTGCCGCTTATCATTTCAAGGTCGCTTTGGGGCCAGCAATCGGTGACAAAGGCTTCAAGACCGTTACCTACACCCTTATATGTATAGCCCATATTTGGGTGGGATAAATCGCGGTGATAAAAGGAGTGGGTGTTGTTGTGGTAGGCATAAAGGTTTTCTACGCCACTTTCCTTAAACTTATTACCGAGGCAGTAAGGCATAAGGTTTTCGCTGGATTTATAAAAGCTCCAAACGCCCGATTTTGGAATAAGCCCTGTGCAGGCGGTGTATTCCCCGTCGGAGGTGGAAACGCCCCAAAGGGGTGTGTAAAAGTTGGTAAAATTAAAACCTTCAGTGCTCATTTTATAAAGGTTGGGGGTTAAATCCTTATCCACAGCGTAGGGTGAAAAGCCCTCTGCCACCATAAAAATAAGATTATATCCCTCAAAATAGCCTGTGTAATCGTTTTTATAGGAGGGGGACTGGGTTCTGAAATACTGATGAAGGTAATTGGCCTTTTTATCGGCTTCTTTATTTATTAAGGCTAAAAAATCAATGTTCTGAACATTGGCTTCGCCTTGCTCATTACCAATTAGAACATCGGTCTCTACGCTTAGATAAACCTTTTGAGGAATGCCTAAAAGGTTGAATTTTAAATCCATTGCCTCGGTGCGCATAAGGCCAAAGGAGGAAACGGTTAAATTGGGGTCAAAGGCACCAAGATAGAGGGATTTATCCCGGGGGCTTATGTAGATTAAACCAACCGTTAAAAGGTGAAGCGCTGCGGCTGCGGCAATAAAGGCGGGGGAGAATTTAAGGGGCAGCCTTTTAAAGCTTAATCTCTTTTTGCCAACGGTAAAAAATAAAACAAGGGGAAATGACAAAATTAAAATTGTGGGAAGCCCCTTAACAATGGCTGAAATAGTGGAGGAGAGAAGACCATCGGCAATAATTTGGTCGGCACCGCCTGCGGTAAGGGAAAAAACTATTAAATATTTCCCAAAAAAGTCGTGATAAACCGCCTGGGTGGCAAAGAGAACAAATAGAACGGTTATTATAGTACCTGTTAGAATGCGGTTTACCTTTTCCCCGAAAAGGGAGCAGACCACCTTAAAAATAAGTGCGGCGCAGACCGAAAAAAGAGGCAGGAAAATAAGCCCTGTGGTGAAAAAAGCATCACAGGTGGCGCCCCTTAAAATCAGCTCCATATA
>JAFTPI010000112.1 GCA_017463345.1 Clostridia bacterium
AAACTTGCCGAAAGCATTGAGCCTCTGGAGCAGGTTGTTGATGGCCTTATGTATGCTATCCGTTCGGGTCACATCAATCGTTTGCAAAGCGGTGAATGCACCATTGAACTCGGTTTCGTTCTTTCCGATATTATCAATAACTATGAGCGTATTTCCGACCATTGCTCGAACATTGGTGTAACCATTATTGAGGTTGCTCAAAACAGCTATGATACTCACGAATACCTTAACGCTGTTAAAACTACCGATAACGGTGATTTTAAAGAAAAGTACAATGAGTATGCTCTTAAATATTCACTAAAATAGTAAAGGAATTTTCTAATGAAAAATTATTATTCTGAAATCACTCCTTACATTTGGCAGCTTTCGGACCTGTCTAATAAAAATTATAACATTAAAGCTGAGTCTTACTCTGAACACAATGTTAAGAGGGGACTGCGCGATATTGACGGTAAGGGCGTTGTAACTGGTCTTACCGAAATTTCAGATGTCACTTCAAGAAAAATTTTACCCGATGGAACCGAAATTCCCTGTGAGGGCGAATTGCGCTACCGTGGAATTAACATTCACGATTTGGTTAACGGCTTTATGAAGGACAACCGCTTTGGTTTCGAAGAAACAATTTATCTGCTTCTTTTCTCTGAACTTCCAACCGACGGCGAGCTTGCCCGCTTCAAGGAACTTTTGGGTGATTACCGTAGACTTCCTGCATCATTTGTTCGTGATATGATTTTAAAGGCGCCGGGTAAGGATTTAATGAACATCCTTTCTCGCTGCGTATTGGCACTCTATCCTTATGACGATAATCCTGATGATATTTCGGTTGCTAACGTTTTGAGGCAAAGCCTTTTCCTTATCTCCGTTTTTCCGATGCTTTCGGTTTATGCCTATCAATCTTTTCAGCATTATCACAACGGAAAGAGTTTGTTTATTCATCAACCTAAGCCTGAACGCTCAATAGCAGAAAATATTTTATCTCTTCTTCGTGAGGATGAAAAGTATTCCGATCTTGAGGCAAAAATCCTTGATTTAGCCCTCGTTCTTCACGCTGAGCACGGTGGTGGTAACAACTCCACATTTACAACCCACGTTGTAACTTCTTCGGGAACAGACACTTATTCCGCAGTTGCGGCTGCTCTCGGTTCCCTTAAAGGCCCTCGCCATGGTGGTGCAAACATTAAGGTTGTTAAAATGTTTGATGATATGAAAAACACAATTGACACATCAAACGATGATGAGATTAGAGATTATATTATTAAACTTCTTGATAAACAAGCCTTTGACAAATCGGGTCTGATTTATGGAATGGGTCATGCGGTTTATACTAAATCTGACCCCCGTGCAGATATTTTGATGTCCTGTGCGAAAGATCTATCCATTGAAAAGGGCCTTGAAGAAGAATATGATCTTTATAGAAGATTTGCAAAGATAGCACCTGAAATAATCGCCGAAAAGCGCAGAATTTATAAGGGAGTTAGTCCTAATGTGGACTTTTATTCAGGCCTTGTTTATCGTATGCTTAATCTTCCTTATGAGCTTTACACGCCTATTTTTGCAGTTTCCCGCATTGCAGGCTGGAGTGCTCACAGAATTGAGGAAATTCAGTGCAACGGTAAAATCATTCGTCCTGCGTACATCAACGTTAAGGAACAACGTCTTTATATTCCTCTTGAAAATAGATAAAAACAAAAAGCAGATAGATAAAACTATCTGCTTTTTTAAGGAGATTTTGTTTTGAAAATTGTCGAAAATCTGACTTTTGATGCAGAAAGAGCCCTTTATAATCTTATTGACGCTACCGTCTTAAATTGCACATTCGCAGGTCGGGCTGACGGTGAATCGGCGCTGAAGGAAGCCCAAAACATAACGGTGGAAAACTGCCGCTTTTCCCTTAGATATCCATTTTGGCATGTTAGCAATTTTAAATTAAGGAACTGCATTCTTGATGAAGGTGTCCGCGCACCGATTTGGTACAGTAAAAACGGTGAAATTATTGACTCGGAAATTAACGGAGTAAAATGCCTTCGCGAGTGTGATAATATTGCCGTAATCGGCTCAAAACTTAATTCTGATGAGTTTGGCTGGCGTTGCCGAGATATTTACATAAAGGACAGCGAAATTGCTTCAAGCTATCTTTTCTTTCAGTGTAAGAATTTGGAAATTGATAATCTTAAAATGGAGGGTAAATATTCTTTTCAGTACACCGAAAATGTAAAAATCACCAATTCCGATTTTAACACAAAGGATGCCTTTTGGCACTGCAACAACGTAACCGTTGAGAACACGATTTTAAGGGGTGAATATATCGGTTGGTACTCTAAAAACATTACACTTAAAAATTGCAAAATAATAGGCACACAGCCCTTTTGCTATGCTGAAAATTTGACTCTGATAAACTGCACAATGGAGCAGACTGATTTAGCCTTTGAATATTCATCGGTCAGTGCAGAGGTAAAAGGCGAAATCTTATCGGTTAAAAACCCAAAAAGCGGAAAAATCACCGCCGATAAAATAGGGGAGATAATATTGGAAGACTCCATTTATGAAAATAACTGTGAAATTATAACTAGAAAACAGCCGATAAACGCGTAATATCTCTTGACTTTTTTAAGTAAAATTTATATAATATTTTAGTAATTTAAAATATTATGGAGAGTTGTCCGAGTGGTCGAAGGTGCAGCACTCGAAATGCTGTGTACGCAAGTACCTAGGGTTCGAATCCCTAACTCTCCGCCAAAAATCGACAAATTTCGACAGAGGTTTGTCGATTTTACTTTTTCACTCTTCACTTTTCACTATTCTCTTTAAGTCGATTTTGGCAAGTAATAAGTAATAGTGAATAGTGAAGAAGTTTCGGTGTGCCAACGGCACGAATTATAAAAAATGAAGTATGAGTTTGTAAGGCTTTGTGCTTTGCTTTTATACAAAAAGAGAGAACTCATTGAGTTCTCTCTTTCAATTTTTCGAAACATTTTGATAGAGGTTTAAAACTTGGTTTTTAAGTTCGCCGTGTTCAGGCAATTTTAATTGCGGGTCAAGTGTGATTGTTTTCTTTGCATAAATTCCTGCGGTTTTCAGCACCTGGATGTCGGTTTCCATATCGGCAATTCTAAGGGTGGGAAGGCCGTGTTGCCGTTGACCGATAAAATCACCCGGGCCTCTCATTTTAAGGTCCTCATCGGCAATTTTAAAGCCATCGGAATTTGCACAAAGGGTCTTAAGGCGTTTAATACTTGTGTCGGCAGAAGTGTCGGAAACGAGAATGCAGGTGGATTTATATTGACCGCGACCAATTCGGCCTCTGAGCTGGTGGAGCTGTGAAATACCAAAACGCTCGGCATTTTCTATCACCATAATTGCGGAATTGGGCACATCAACGCCAACCTCGATAACCGTTGTGGAAATAAGTAGCTGAATTTCTCCCGAATCAAAACGGCGCATTACATCGTTTTTCTGTTTTGCACTCATTTTTCCGTGAAGCAGCCCAACGGAATAATCTTTAAATGTGGTGTCCCTTAGCTTTTCATAAAGCTGTTCGGCCGATAAAATGTCAAGGCCCTCATTTTCCTCAACAAGGGGGCAGATAATGTAACCCTGGCGGCCCTCATCAAGGTGTTTTTTAATATAGTTGTAAACTCTTTCGTGATAGCCCGAATTTACAAAATATGTTTCTATTTTTTGCCTGCCTTTTGGATATTCATTGACAATACTTATATCAAGGTCACCGTAAATTATAAGGGAAAGGGTGCGGGGAATGGGGGTGGCAGACATAATCAGAGAATGGGGAAAATCGCCTTTAGAATTTAGCGTGTAGCGCTGTGCAACACCAAAACGGTGCTGTTCATCGGCAATAACAAGACCCAAATTTTTGAAGTTAACATTTGGAGATAAAACGGCGTGTGTACCTATAACAATATCTGCACTAGCATTTTCAATTTGCTCATAAACCCTTTGTTTTTGCTTTGGAGTCATTGAGCCTGTAAGCAAAACACAACGAATGCCGGCTGCTGATAGTGTGTTTTCAAAGTTTTTAAAGTGCTGTTCGGCAAGAACCTCAGTGGGCACCATAAGGGCGCTTTGAAGGCCGTTTTTAGCGCATACAAAGCAAAGGGCTAATGCAATGGCGGTTTTACCGCTGCCAACATCGCCTTGAATAAGCCTGTTCATGGGTGTTGCCTTTTCCATATCGTTAAGGCAATCAAAAATTGCCGTTTTTTGAGCATTTGTAAGTGAATAGGGGAGAAGCGGGAAAAAATCATCCACATAATTCTTATTAATCCTTGCCGAAGTGCCCTCTTTTTTCTTGTTTTTAAAGAACAGCATACCCATTTGCATAAGGTAAAGCTCCTCAAAAATGAAGCGCCTTCTAGCCGCCCTTAGGGCATCCTTTGTTTTGGGATGATGGATATTTTGAGTGGCATAAACAATGTCACAAAGATTTAATTCTTTTCTTATAAATTCAGGTATTGGGTCGTTTATAACGCCCTTTGCAGCAATGGCATTTTGTATGATTTTTTCTAGTGTTTTTGAAGAAAGACCGTTTATGGCAGGGTAAATTGGTCTGATAATATTTGAGCCTTCGGCTTCAATTTCAGGGGAAACCATTTCCTTAAAAATGGAATTGTAACTAAGTTTTCCGTAAAAAAGATAGGTGCTGCCTGTGTGTAGTTTTTTTGCTAAATATTTGTTGTTAAAAATGGTGATGCGCATTGTGTCGTTATTCTCATCAAGAATATTAAAAGAGAAAATAACCATATTATTGCGCTTTTTGTTTTCGTTAATGGGGGTTATAATTTTGCCCTTAACACAAAAATTTTCGCCGTAAACCGCATCACAAATGGGAATGGGATTGCTCCAATCCTGGTATTTTCGGGGGAAATAACGCAAAAGGGCGTCAAGCGAAGAAATGCCGAGCTTATTTAAAAGCTCGGCACGCTTTTCGCCGACACCCTTTAGATATTGAATGTTGTAAATTTGTGATGCCATAACAAGGCACCTCCGAATTATTCTACCGAAAGAATGAAATAATAAACAGGTTGACCGCCGTTTACAAGTGTTATTTCAAGCTTGTCACCAAATTTTTCATTGAGCTCGGCATAAATAGCGTTTGCCTGCTCCTCGGTAACGTCTTCACCATAGATAAGGGTTAAGAAGGCGCTGTCGCGGTTAACCATACCCTTAACGAGGCGTTGCATACACTTTGAGAGATTTTGCTCGGTGAAGGAAACCTTACCGTTAAGGAGTGCTAAAAGCTCACCCTTTTTAATTTTGTGACCGTCATAATCTGAATCACGGGCGGCAAAGGTAACCTGACCGGTTGTAAGATTAGCATAAGAATTTTGCATTGCAATGGCGTTTTCTTCATCACCCGAATCGGGGTCAAAGTTAAGCATTGCGGTAATACCCTGAGGAATTGTCTTTGTGTGAAGAACAATTACCTTACGGGTGCTGATGGGAATGGCCTGTTCTGCAGCCATAATAATATTTTTATTGTTAGGTAAAACAAAAACAGTTTCAGCAGGGGTTGACTCAATTGCCTTTAAAATATCATCGGTGCTGGGGTTCATGGTCTGACCGCCGCTAACAATTGTGTCGGCGCCGAGTTCGGTAAAGAGCTGGGCTAAACCGTCACCTGCGCAAACCGAAACAAAGCCAAAAGGTTTTGTGGGGGTAACAGGGGTGAAGGTTTCGGTTCTTTCTGCGTTTTGAGCAGGCTTTTTCTTAGAAGCATTGGTATTATCGTGCTTAGCCTTTTCGTGCTGGTCACGCATATTTTCAATTTTCATGTTAATAAGCTGACCAAAGGTAAGACCGTTTTCAATTGCATTACCGGGATGGTCTGTATGAACGTGAACCTTGATAATTTCCTCGTCGTCAACCACAACCACACAGTCACCAATGGTTTCAAGGAAAGCGCGAAGCTCAGCGGGCTCTTTAGCAACCTCGCTGTCACGCTTAACAATGAATTCGGTGCAATAGGTAAAGGTGATTTCACCCTCAAACTCACCTGCAGCACTCATTGCGGATTCTCCGCCCTCATCGCTATCATTTGCGGCGGCAGAGTTGTTAGAAATGATAACTCCATCCTTAAGCACGCTCAGCATTCCTTCAAGGATAACAACAAAGCCGCGACCACCGGCATCAACAACACCCGCTTTTTTAAGCACGGGAAGAAGCTCAGGGGTCTGGTCAAGGGCAATTTTTGCACCCTCAAGGGCTTTTTCAAAAACCTTTAAAGCATCGGTCTCGCCATCTTGGACGGCCTTTGCAGCATATTCACCTGCCACTCTGGCAACGGTTAAAATGGTGCCTTCGGTAGGCTTCATAACAGCACCGTAGGCCGCCTCAACACCAAGTTTAAATGCAAGACTTAAATTCTCGGCAGTAACCTCACTTTGTCCCTTAAAGCCCTTTGCAAAGCCTCTAAAGAGAAGAGAGGTGATAACACCGGAGTTTCCACGGGCGCCTCTAAGAAGGGCAGAGGCAGTAATGGTAGCAACCTCGCCGGCTGTGGCGTTTTGAACGCTTGCAAGCTCCCTTGCGGCATTGTTAATTGTCATAGACATATTTGTGCCTGTGTCGCCATCGGGAACAGGGAAAACGTTTAAGTCGTCGACCTGCTTACGATTATTTGAAATGTGGTTAGCTCCTGAAATAATCGCATCACGCAGTGTGTTACCGTTAAACAAAATAAAACACTCCTTAAAGAAAACTATTCTTTGATACCGTCAACCTTAACGGTGACTTTTTTAACATCAATGCCTGTGGCATCGTAAACAACATATTTAACCTTATGAACAATGCTTTGTGCAATGGCGTTGATGTTCATACCGTAGGTCACAATAATGTGAAGGTCAACGGTGATAGCATCGGCGTTGCCTTTAACAACAATTCCTTTGTCAAGCTGCTCTTTTTTAGAAATAAGGCTGAAAAGTTTTTGCTTTGATGTGCCTGCAACCATACCTGCAACACCGTAACAGGAAGTAACGGCGTGGCCGATAAGTTTTGAAAGATACTCATAAGAAATGTGAACCTTTCCGATTCTGGTCTCGTAAGCAATCATTATTTGATTTCCTCCTTAGTTAATTTTACTAAATTCAGCAATGCTGAAGAAAACGTCGCTTACTGAAGCGGTTATATCACCCGAAATGTCCTCACCATGGAATAAAAGTCCGTTACGGAAGCAAATCGGGATAATGGGCATTTGGGTCTGTGAGGCGGTAACAATATCGGCAAGGGTGTTTTTACCGCTGTAAAAACCGTTTACTATATCCGAAATTTTTGAATAATCATTAACCGTTTCGGTGGTTTGCGTATCCTCTTGGGTTAAAGCGTCCTCCTTCACACCGAAGGCCGCACTGCCACCGGGAACAATAAGGTTTGAAACATCCATATTGTTGAGAATTCTCACTTCGCCAACGTAAAGTTGAAAATCACCTGAGCTTAGCCGTGCCTTATAATCGGAATAACTTGTTTTAATAACACTTGCACTAATTCCAATGTTTCTTAATTGTTCGCAGATAAGTTCGGCTGCACTCACCCTAAATGTGTTTTCGCGGTTTACAAGCACTGTTAGGGAAATTTTCTTGCCCGCATCCTCACTATTATAACCTATCTTTTCCAAATTCTCAATAGAAATTTTTGAATTTGCGGTTTTTTCAATGGTTTGGTATTTTGAAGCATCGGCAAAATTCGGATGAAAAATGCCCGTTGCAGGCACAGCGTTTGTGTAGTAAGCAACGTTACAAATTCTTGTTCGGTCAATGGCGGCCGAAATGGCATAGCGCAAATAAACATTTGAAAGGGGAGCGTAGTTTTGGTTGACACCGATATAAATAAGATTATTAAGGGGTACCGAAACCTTTTTACTGCTCATTTGAAGAATTTCACCGTCATTAAGACTTGTGTAATAAATGTCGGTTGCGCCAACCTCAACATAATGGGAAACCGATTCACTGTCAGGTGCATTAATAAGCTTAATTTCGGAAACTTTGTTTTTGGCGCCGTGATAACGCACGTTAGGACTTAGAATTTTAATGGTTTCGTTATATATAAATCTACCACAGCCCACAGGTGGTAGGGCGGCACCGTCGGAGGTAGTTTGCTTATCGGAATCCTTTTTGATAATTGGAAAATCCAAAAGATTAACAAAATAAGGGTCAGCCGAGCTCAGGGTGAAGGTAACAGTTTTAATATCCTTAGCGGTGCAGGAAACAACACCTTTTAATTGCGTTTTATAAGCGGTGTTGGAATTTTTTGCAAGATTAAATGAATAAACAATGTCATCTGCCGTAACATTAGTCATATCGGAGAATGTAGCATTTTTAATAACAACATTGCAGGTTTTGTCAACCAACTCGAAATTTTCAGCAAGACAGTTTATCGGTTCAAAGCCGTTATCAACCTTGAACAGTGGGTCGAAAATCAGCTGGCAAAGCTGAACATTAATGTTGGTAACGGCGGTGTAGGGATTAACGGTGTCGCTCTCACAGTAAAGCAAACTTAAAGGAAAACTCTCTTTGGTTCCCGAATTAGTGCTTGAAGACTGACCGCCAACATTATTCTTATTGCAGGCGCAAAGTCCCAATAGGAGTATTAGCGCCAGAAAAACAGCAATAATTTTTTTCATAAAATTCCTCGTTTATCTTAAAATGACACGTTTTACACTAAGAGCTTTACCGCTTTTTTCATCAATATTAACTACAAGACCGCAAAGATAGCAGGCCGAGTCGGATAAAACAAATTTATCGGTTTTATTGTTTTTAAAGCGATCAATAATAATCGAACTTTTAACACCGAGAACCGAATCCTCGGGTCCTGTCATACCAAGGTCGGTAATGTAGGCAGTTCCGTTTTTAAGAATCTGTTCATCGGCGGTTTGCACATGGGTGTGGGTTCCGAAAACAACCGAGGCTTTGCCATCAAGATAAATTCCAAAAGCTCTTTTTTCACTGGTGGCCTCGGCGTGAAAATCAACAACAATAATTTTCACACCGTCGGCTTTGGCCTTTTCAACAAGCTCATCTGCAGTTTCAAAGGGATTTTTGATGCTGTCATCGTTTAAATAAACCTTACCCGAAATGTTTAAAACGGCAACCGATAGTTTGCCCATGTCAACGGTGGTGTAGCCCTTTCCAAAATCACAGATGACATTGTGGGGGCGCAGTACGAAAGCGTTTTCGTCAAGCAGGGAATAAACCTCTTTGCGGCGAAGGGAATGGTTTCCGCCCGTAATAACATCAACACCGCTTTCAAAAAGATGATTAGCACTTTGCGGAGTTATTCCGTTACCGTCGGCAGAGTTTTCACCGTTGGCAATAACCAAGTCTATATTATTGTTTTTTTTGAAAGAGGGAAGTGCTTTTCGCAAAAAAGAGCAGCCAGCCCTTCCGCAAACATCACCGATTAAAAATATATTCACAAAATCACTCCAAAATAATAATACCATAAATCTTCATAATATGCAAACCTAAATGTGTTGACTTTTTCGGCTTTCTATGTAAAATTAAAAATAGAACAAAAACTTTCAAAGGATGTGCTCACATTGAACGAAATCTTAAAAGAAATTAGTCTTATCGGCATTGTTCCCGTTGTGAAAATTGATGATGCAAAAGATGCAGTTCCCCTTGCAAAGGCTCTGATTAGAGGCGGTCTTCCTTGTGCTGAAATTACATTCCGCACCGCTGCGGCCGAACAGGCAATAAAGAACATCAGCGAAGAATGTCCCGAAATGCTTGTGGGCGCAGGAACTGTTTTAACAAAAGAACAGGCAGACGCTGCAATTAAAGCCGGCGCAAAATTTCTTGTAAGCCCCGGTCTTAATCCTAAAATTGTTTCCTATTGTAAGGAAAAGGGCTATTTAATCCTTCCCGGCACCACAAATCCAAGTGATGTTGAGCAGGCACTTGAGCTTGGTCTTGACACCGTTAAGTTTTTCCCTGCCGAGGCAGCAGGTGGCCTTCCCATGATTAAGGCAATGTCAGCACCCTACGGAACACTAAAATTTATGCCCACAGGCGGCATTAATGCCAAAAATGTTAAGGAATATCTTGAGTTTTCTAAAATCATCGCCTGCGGCGGCAGCTGGATGGTTCCCAGTAATTTAATTACAAACGGCGATTTTGATGAAATTGAACGCCTTACCGCCGAAGCAGTTAAGGTTATGCTTGATTTTAAGGTTGTTCACATCGGCATTAATTCTGATGATGAAGCGGCCGCTGCAGCCACAGCTGGCAACTTTGAAAAGCTCTTTGATTTTAAGGCTAACGAGGGCACTAAGTCCTATTTCTGCAGTAGTATGCTTGAGGTTATGAAAGTGAATGGTGTAGGCACAAAGGGCCACCTTGCAGTTGGCACGGCAAGTGTTCCCCGTGCATATGCCTACTTAAAGCGTATGGGTGTTGAATTTAACGAGGACACCGCAACCTACGATGAAAAGGGCAACCTTAAATTCATCTATCTTAAGGATGAAATCGGCGGTTTCGCAGTTCACCTTGTTAAAAACAAATAAAACGCAAAATTAAAAGAAGCACACAGTGATGTGTGCTTCTTTTTTTGTTTAGTAGAGTTTTACATCAATCCACAAGTTTTCGTAATACTTTCGAATTTCGGAATCAATGTTGTGGTAATACTGTCGGTTTGTAACCGCATCCTCTGCGGGATAAAGAATTTCATTTTGATAGTAGTAATAATCAGGATTGTCGATTACTGCGGTGTTGGGCGATGCATATCCAATGTATTCGGCGTTTGCAAGGGCAATTTCGGGTTCCAAAAGGAAATTGATATAAAGTTTTGCAGCCTCAGGATTTTGTGAGCTTGAGGGAATGCAAATCGAGTCGACAAAAATGTTGGTGCCTTCCTTTGGATAGAAGAATGCCAAATCCTCGTTAATGTCATACATTGTGAGAAAATCGCCTGCGTAATAGGGGGCAATGGCGGCTTCACCCGTTTCCATCTTACCGTAAACCTCATCCATAACATAGGATTGGAGGTTTTTCTTTTGCGCTTTAAGAAGCTCGGCGGCGGCATCCCAATCGGCCTTGTTTGTTGTGTTTAAATCCTGTCCCAAAATCATTTGGGCTATCATAAATGCGTCTCGCGGATTACTAAACATAAGGGACATATCCTTATATTTTTCATCCCAAAGGGTTGTCCAAGAGTGCTCGGGTTCGCCAATTAAGGCTTTGTTGTAGATAATTCCAACCATTCCCACATTGTAGGGCACGGAATAGATATTTTGGGGGTCGAAATAAAGGTTCTTGTAATCATCCCTAATATAGTGGTAATTTGAAAGCTTGGTAACATCAAAGCTTTTAAGCATATCTTCGCTGATAAGGCGCTGAATCATATAATCCGAAGGGATTACAATATCATAGGTAACACCGCCGCTTTTAAGCTGAGAATACATTGTTTCGTTGCTTTCAAAGGTGGCATAATTAACCTTAATGCCCGTAAGCTTTTCAAATTCCTTGTTAACATCAACGCTTTCATCACTACCGTCGGAAATGTATTCGCCCCAATTGTAAACATAAATTGTGGTGCCTGCAAATTCCTTTGTGTAGGTGCCTTCAAATTCAATTTCGGTTTCATTATTGTCGGGTGGGGTCACGATGGCATTGCCGTTACAGCCGCAAATAAAAAGGACAAGGCAGAGGCTCATAATTAAAGCTAAAAATCTTTTCATCGCTTTGCCCTCCTTTTCTCACCGCTTGACTGCACGGTGTTATAAAGGATTAAAAGAACAAAAATTGAAATGAAAATGAAGGTTGAAAGGGCATAAACGTCAGGGGTTACGGTCTTTTTGGTCATATTGTAAATGACAATGGGAAGGGTTTGATAGTGTCCGCAGGTAAAATAACTTATAACAAAGTCATCAAGGGACAGTGTAAACGCCATAATAAGACCGGTGAAAATGCCCGAAGAAATGTTGGGCAAAACAACCTTGAAAAATGCCTGAAAATTGTTGCAACCAAGGTCCAGCGCTGCCTCTGATAAGCTAACATCCAGTTGTTTGAGTTTTGGCATAACCGAAAGGATAACATAGGGTAGGTTAAAGGTTATGTGTGCAATAAGCACTGTAACAAAGCCCAATGATTCGGTAAGACCTAAAAGGCGACCGAAGAAAATGAATAAAAGCATTAAAGAAACGCCGGTAACAATATCAGCATTCATCATTGGAATGTTTGTTAGTGTCATTGAAAGCTTAACGCTGAATTTCTTACGGAATGCCAAAATTCCCACTGCTGCAGCAGTTCCGAGTACGGTGGAAATCAGTGCAGACAGCACGGCAATAATAATTGTGTGCTGAAGAGCTGTCAGCATTTCGGTGTTTTCGAGAAGTCCCTCATACCACTGTGTTGAAAAGCCTGTGAAAACCCAAACGCTGCCGCCCTCGTTAAAGGAAAAGAAAACCATAACTGCAACGGGGGCATAGAGGAACAAAAGAATAAGCGCAACATAAAGGCGGGAGAGTGTTTTCATATTACAACACCTCCGTCATCATCGGAAAAGTGGTTCATAATGGCGAGGCTGATAAGAATCATAACCATTAATATAAGGGAAAGTGCAGAGGCAACGTTATAGTAATCAGGGCCGTTATTGAACAAAAATTCAATGGCGTCACCAATCATTAGATTTTTGTTTCCGCCCAGCTTCTGTGAAATGTAAAAGGTGCTCACACAAGGAACGAAAACCATTGTAATGCCGGATATAACACCGGGCAGGGAAAGGGGGAAAATAACCCTGTGAAGCCTTGCGCCTGCATTTGCACCAAGGTCGTTTGCTGCCTCTAAAAGGGCAGGTTCAATTTTTGACATAACCGAATAAATGGGCAAAATCATATAAGGTATAAAGTCATATACCATACCTAAAATAACGGCACCGGGTGTGTTTATAAGCCTTAAAGGTTCAATGCCGAAATATCCTAAAAATGTGTTAATAATACCGGTATTTGCCAAAATTGTAATCCAGGAATAGGTTCTGATAAGAAAGTTCATCCACATAGGAAGCATAACAATCATCATAATCATTCGCTGTGAGCTTACCTTCATTTTGGTCATAAAATATGCCATAGGGTAGGCAAGTAAAAGGGTGATAACCGTTGCAATAGCTGCATAACCAATGGAAATAAAGAATGCCTTTTTGTATCGACCGATTTCGGCAAGATTTTGGAGGGTGAAAACACCGTTTTGGTCGGTAAGGGCAAAGTATGCCATTATAACAAGAGGCACAACAAAGAAAATTGCTGCCCAAACTAGGTATGGCGCCGCTATAAGACGGTTTCCAAAACTGCGTTTTTTCACTCCTCGTCCTCCTCACCGGCGTCGTTTAACATATCAATTTCTTCGCTGTAAGAACTGTAGTCACCATATTTACCCGAGTATTCGGATTTTTTCATAATATGAATTGCATCGGGCTCAATGTATAGACCAACACGTTCGTTTTCCTTATGTTCATCGGTGGTTTGAATCATCCATTTAAAGCCGCCGATGTCAACAATAATTTCGTAGTGAACGCCGAGGAAAATAACCGATGTAACAACGCCCTCAAGCATACCTTCACTTGGGGAAACAATGTCAACATCTTCAGGGCGAACAACAACGTCAACCGCCTCGTTTTCTGCAAATCCCGAATCAAGGCAGGGGAACTGTTTGCCTGAAAACTCGGCCAAAAAGTCTTTCCTCATAAATCCGTCAAGGATGTTGGATTCGCCGATAAAGTCTGCTACAAAAGCATTTTTAGGCTCATTATAAATATCTTGCGGAGTGCCAATTTGCTGAATTTTACCGTTATCCATAACAACAACTCTATCGGACATTGCGAGAGCTTCTTCCTGGTCGTGTGTTACAAAAATAAAGGTTATTTCAAGCTCTTTTTGAATCTTTTTCAGTTCGTTTTGCATATCCTTGCGAAGCTTTAAATCAAGAGCGGCCAAGGGCTCATCAAGAAGCAAAACCTTGGGCTTGTTGGCAATGGCGCGAGCAATGGCAACACGCTGCTGCTGACCGCCTGAAAGTGTGTCGATTTTGCGTTTTTCAAGGCCTGTGAGGTTTACGAGCTCAAGCATTTCGGTAACGCGATTTTTGATTTCTGCTTCCTTCATTCCTTTAACCCTTAATCCAAAGGCAATGTTTTCATAAACATTAAGATGGGGAAAAAGAGCATAACGCTGAAAAATTGTGTTAACATGGCGTTTATAAGGGGGCAGCTCATTAATCCTTTTTTCGCCAAAAATAACGTCACCTTCATCGGGAAAAAGAAAACCGCCAATGATTCTAAGGGTTGTGGTCTTACCACATCCCGAAGGGCCTAAAAGGGTGATGAATTCCTTGTCACGAATAGAAAGATTAATGCTGTCAAGTATTTTTTCACCGTCAAATGAAACGGAAATGTTTTTAAGTTCGATAATGTTTGATTTTTCCACGAAAAACCCCCCTAAAACAAATGGTTTTACATTGTACAATAATAGTGCTAAACCGCTATAATGTCAAGGTTTTTTTGCATTTTTTCAACAAATTTCATTGAATTACCAAAAATAAAATATTTTTTCTCTTAAATACTCCTTTTTTCTCGTTTTTCCTCTAAATTCCTCACTTTTTGATTTTTGCGATAAATGTCAAAAAAACAAGAAAATATTTTCGGAAAGTCGGTATTTGTGTAGTTATTGTGGTTGACAAGGGTTTTGCGTTATGATATTATATAATAGTTAAATTTTGTTTACAAATTACGGAGGCGCTAAAATGGAAGAAAAAGAAATTAACCTGTTAGAAATTTTGGGTGCTGTTTGGCAACGCAAGGTTGTTTTGATTTTGCTTGCTATTATCATCGGTGCTTTAGCTTTTGTTAAAGTTAACTATTTCACCG
>JAFTPI010000113.1 GCA_017463345.1 Clostridia bacterium
CAGTCACCTGTGGCATCCACAACGCTGGTCGCCTTAATTGCCTGTCTGCCTGATTTATTTTCAATAATAACGGCATTAATCTTGTCGCTTTCAAGGTGTATGCCAACGGCATATGTGCCATACAAAATGTTAACGCCTGCTCTAATTAACTCCTGCTCGGCAAGAATTGCAAAAAGGGATGGGTTAAAACGTACGGCAAAGCGCTTATCCCTATTTGTGCGCCTTGATTTATCATCACTGTCAAGCCAGTTATCGGGATAATCGGCCTCGGCGCCCATTGAAATAGAAAGCCTTAAAAGCTCCTCAGCAATGCCAAAGGAAACCTGGTTACCCTCGCCATCGCAAAGGGGCAGGTAGATTACCACAAGCCCTGCCGTTGCAAGACCGCCCAGCATAAACTGTTTTTCCAGAAGTGTAACCTTTTTGCCCTGCCTTGCAGCGGCTAAAGCGGCCGAAATTCCGGCAACACCGCCACCGCAAACCAGCACATCACATTCCTGTGTGATTTTTGTTTCAATGAACTCTTTAATCAAAATATTTAACCTCTCAAGTTAAATTATTGGTTCGTTGTTGTGCTGTCGCTTGAGTAAACCTCGCCACCTGCTAAATCCTCACCGGTGTAGGTATTGATATACATTGTGATTTTAGAGTCAACATTGGTTTTTTTGCCGATTTCAGGCTCGGTACCGATAATTGAGAGAGGCTTTGCGCTTTGGTCAAAACGGTCAATTATTTCAATGTTGTTATAGCTAAAGCCAGCTTTAAGAAGCATAATTATGGCTTCATCCTCACTCATATTTTTAACATTAGGAATAGCAACTTCCTGAGGTCCAAGGCTTACGGCAACCGCAATTTCAAGGGTTTCCTTAAAGGGCGTTCCTTTTTCAACGCTCTGGGAAATAATTGCGCCGCGGGGAATTTTGTCGTCATATTTCTTGCTGTCTACAATAAATTTAAAATTTTCATATTGTTTATCCGATAAAATGTCGGCAAGGACAAGACGGGTAAAATCGGGAACGGTTTGGGTTTTATCAACCGAAACATAGCTTGTTACAAGCTCACCGGGCTTTTGCTCATCAGGAGCCGAGTTTTCCGAATTTCCCGTTGAAATGCTGCTTGTGCCAAAGAAGCTGTCACCGAAAAGGGTGAAAATGAGAATGAGGGAGACAACAAGAAAAACACAGGCGGTTGCAACCGATGCAATAATTGCATACTTATTGCCCTTGCTCAGCTTTTTCTTTGTCTTTTTGCCTGATTTAGCGGTTTTGCCTGCCGCACTTGTGGTGGCAGGAACACCCTGCAGAAATTCTGATTTGAAAATCTCCATATCGGCGGTTCGGTCATCACAGTGAACCTGCAATGCGTTTGCAAGCGCCATTAAAACACTTTTTGGCAGCTGCTGTGCAATTTTTGCTGGAACCGACATATTGTCAGATTCAATTCTCGTGGTGGCCTCAGGCGGATTTGTGCCGATAAGTACACGGAAAACGGTTGCGGCAATGGCGTAAACGTCGGTCCAACCACCGATTTCGCCAACACCCTCTAAACCGTATTGCTCGGGTGCGGCAAAACCGTGGAAAAGCTGTGCTTCAAGGGAAGAATCGGTCTTTCTTAAAGCTTTAATGGAAAGACCGGTCAGGCGCAGCTTACCGTCTCTACAAACAAGGATTGTTTCGGGGGAAATTCCGCCGTGAACAATGCCTGCTGAATGAAGCATTGAAACTGTTGTAAAAAGGGGCAGGAAAAGGGGGCGCACCTGCTCAAAGGAAAGGGTGCCGCCGTTTCTCAGCAGAAAGTCACGAAGCGTGATGGAGGAAGAGGGTGCCTTGCTTACTGCATAGGCCGTGCCGCCATGCTCAAAAACAGCAACAACAGGAAGAAGCGCACCGGTGTCCTCAAGACTTGCAACCTTGCGGTTAAGCTCCATAAATTCTAAAAGGCTCTCATTAAAGGCATAGGCATTTTCTTCCTTGTAAACAACGCTGCCGTCCTTTTTGCGGGAGGCGATTTTTAAGGGGAAATATTCACGGATATAAACAATGCAGTTGTGATAATTATCCCAACCGATATAGCTTATTCCTTCGCCGTTTGCTTCCAGCGCTTTACCAATTAAAAAGCGCTCCTCAATCAATAAGCCTGCTTTAAGGGTGCCTGCGGGATTTTTCTTTGAAGAATCATAACCGCAAATGGGGCAAACAGCCTCTCCGCCGTTATCGTTCATACATCCAAGACAAAGTCTATCAGCGTTTTGCATAAAGATTAATTCCTTTCAGCAATAATAATTTTTAATTACCAATAATTAGTATAACACATTTGTCAACAACAAAAATGTAACCTTTATTTTTTAGTCCCTTCAAGGGGGATTAGCTTTTTAAACACGCAGGTGTGAAGCGGGGTTACAACACGGTCCTCATGGAGGGAGCCGAAATACCAATGCTTAAAGGTGCAGTTCCTGCCGATTTCCTCAAAATAACCGTTAAGCTTGTTAACACGCTGAGCATCACCTGTTCTGAACAGCATTGCGCTTTTAACAAGGGATGGCGGCTCGTGGGTTAAAATGTAATCAACCTCGCAGGCCTCCTCATCAAGTCGCTCGGCACCATGCGCCATTTCCTGAGGAGAGGGGATTTCCTCGCGCCACCAATAGCCCTGCTCAACCCGCATATCCTTATCGGAGCTTTCTCCTCCGCCGAAGGTGAAAATTTTAACACCGTCAAAATTGAAAATTTGACCGCGCATAAGGTGCAAAAGATTTCCCTTAATGCGGTGCACCATTCCACCCTTAAAATAGGTGGTGCGGCATTTGTTTATAATGTCATAGTTATCGTGAGTGCCATCTAAAAAGGCAACGGTGAATTTTCTTGTAGCAAGGTAATCAATAATCTTTTGTTCCTCACTGCCACCATTCCAAAGGTAGCCGAAATCACCGCAAACGATAAGAATGTCGCCCGCTTTTAACTTGTACCATTCCTTGTCATAAAGGCGTTCAATGGCACCGTGCATATCACCTGTGACATAAATCATAAATTATTCACCCGAAATTTGAATTTTGGCTTTATTTTTGAAAAGAAAAATGTTATGATATTATTATAGTTAATATTATACTACACTTTTGGAGAGATTTCTATGAGAAAATGTATTTTTCCCATAATTTTAATATTTTTTATAATTTTTGGAGTGTTTTTTTCGGTTCCTGTCTCTGCTTACCAGATTTCAGGCTTTGAGGTTAACGCCAAAGCCGCCGCTCTCATAAGCCTTGACACGGGTGAGGTTATCTATTCTAAGAACACAACCGACAAGGTTTACCCTGCCTCTCTTATGAAACTGCTTAGTGCAGTTTTAGTTATTGAGCACTCAAGCGATTTGGATGCTGAGAAAATCACAATGACACAAGCTGCAATGTATGATATTATGGGCACAGGTGCCGCAGTTAACAATTTAAAGGTGGGTGAACAGCTCACCGCACGTCAGGCGCTTGCCTGCCTTATGATTTCTTCGGGTGGTGACACTGCCATTGCCGTTGCCTATCATTATGGCGGCAGCATTCAGGGCTATATGGACATGGTCAATGCTAAGGCACAGGAAATCGGAATGAAAAATTCCCACTTTGGCAACCCTGTGGGTCTTCACGATGAGGAGACCTACACAACCGTTGAGGACCTTGTGCTACTTGCTAAATATGCCCTTAAGTATCCCGAGATAACCGAGCTTGCAAAGAAATCCCGTCACACGATTGAGGCAACCGAGATGTCGGATGAGCGTATTTTGTGTACCACTAACTTCCTTGTTGACCCCAACACTGCTTATTATTACGCCTATGCAAACGGTCTTAAAACGGGCTTTACCGATGAAGCAGGCCGTTGCCTTATAGGCACCGCGAAATATAACGGCTATTCCTATTTAAGCGTTGTGGTAGGTTGTAAGGAAGTAAACGGTGTTCGAACCGAATTCACCGAAACAGCTAACCTTTTCCGCTGGGCTTTTAATAATTTTAAGTATACAACGGTTGTGAACTGTGAAGCCCCCGTGTGCGAAATGCCCGTAAGGCTATCGAGAGACACCGACTTTGTTTCCCTTTATGCCAAGGAGCCACTTAACTCCATTTTCCCAAAGGATGCCGATTTATCAACGGTGAAAATTGTTGAGAAACTGGATTATGAAAGCATTGATGCCCCTGTTAAAAAGGGAACAGTGCTAGGGTATGCAGAGATTATTTATGCCGAGCAGGTTATCGGCAGGGTAGAGCTGGTTGCAGGAAACGATGTTGAGGCAAGTTCAGTTCTCGTTTTCGGCGATAAGGTGATGAAATTCCTTAAATCACCCTTATTTATAACGGTTATTTGCATCATCGTGGGTATAATTCTTGCTTTTATTATTGCTGTTGTTTACCTTAACCGAAACCGAACCAAAAGGCGTAAGGTGAAATATATTCCTTATGATAAGAATAAAAAATAAGAGGCTTGCGCCTCTTATTTTTTTATTTCTTTAAACCGATTTTATTGTAAATCACATCGGCAACGCTTTGTGCAACGCTGTTTGCAAGGTTGTCATCAAGGGCCTCAACCATAACTCGGATGAGGGGCTCTGTGCCGGAAGGGCGAACTACCAAGCGGCCTGTATCGCCAAGGGTTTTGGTGGCGTTATCCATTGCGGCTTTAATGTCGGTGTCGGAATAGAAGAGAAGTTTTCCTTCATTTGTAACCTTAAGGTTAATGATTGTTTGAGGATATCTTGTCATAACATCGGCAAGCTCAGATAACTTTTTGCCGCTTCTAGCAAGAAGGGATAAAAGCTGTGCTGCGGTAAGCTGTCCGTCACCTGTGGTGGCAAACTCACGGAAGATAACATGACCCGATTGCTCGCCGCCTAAGGAATAACCCTGTAAAAGCATTTCCTCAAGAACATAGCGGTCGCCAACCTTGGTGGCAATGAAGCCGATATCATTGGCTTCGCAGAATTTCTTAAAGCCAAGGTTTGTCATAATTGTGCCAACAACGGTGTTGTGGTTGAGCTTTCCGCGTTTCTTCATGTCAAGGGCGCAAATAGCCATAATCATATCACCGTCAACCACGTTGCCCTTTTCATCAACACAAAGGCAACGGTCGGCGTCACCATCAAAGGCAATACCACAGTCAAAGCCGTTTTTAACAACGAATTCAGCAAGGTTTTCAATGTGGGTTGAACCGCAGTTATCGTTAATGTTAGTACCGTTGGGGCAATCGTTCATAACAATAATTTCGGCGCCAAGCTCGCTGAAAAGCTTTCGGGCAGTTACACTTGCCGAGCCGTTGGCACAGTCAATGGCAACCCTTAAGCCCTTAAGGTCGTTTAAAACACTGCTTTTAATGTGTGCAATGTAATCGTTAATGCTTTCTCTGTCATAAGAGATTTTGCCCACATCTCCTCCGATAGGGCGGGCGGTTGCACGGTCACCCTCTAAAACAATGTCCTCAACACGCTCCTCCAGCATATCGGGCAGCTTAAAGCCGTCGGCGCTAAATACCTTAATGCCGTTGAATTCGCTGGGGTTGTGAGATGCCGAAATCATAATTCCTGCATCGGCCTTGTATTTTCCAATGATGATTGCAACTGCAGGGGTTGAAACAACACCCAAATTTACAACATTAGCGCCAACCGAGCAAAGACCGGCAGAAACAGCGTTAATAAGCATATCAGAGGAAGTGCGTGTGTCGGAGCCAACGACAACCAGGGGCCTTTTTTTGTGGCTTTCAACCAAAATTGTGCCAACCGCACGGCCGATTTCAAGAGCTCTTGTGCAGGTAAGCTCGGTGTTGGCAATACCGCGAACACCGTCAGTTCCAAAAAGTCTTCCCATTTAAAATTCCTTCTTTCTTAAAATTTAAGGGAACTAAAATTTCTCAACAATCTTTCCGCCGGTTTTAAAAATTGAGTTAGCGGGAACAACGCCACGAACGCAGGACAGGGGATAGATGTTGGAGTTTTTACCAATAACTGTACCGGGGTTTAAAACACTGTTGCAACCCACCTCAACGCTGTCTCCAAGCATTGCGCCGAATTTTTTAAGACCTGTTTCAATAACTTCATCGCCGTATTTAACTTTAACGAGGGTTTTATCGCTTTTAACATTTGAGGTGATGGAGCCGGCACCCATGTGGGAGCGATGACCGAGAATGGAATCGCCAACATAGTTAAAGTGTGGAACCTGAACATTATCAAATAAAATAGCGTTTTTAAATTCGCAGGAATTTCCTGCAACACAGTTTTTACCGATGATAACATTACCGCGAATGAATGCACCCGTTCTAAGCTCTGCGCCGTCGCAAATAATTGCGGGACCGTTAAGGGTTGCACTTGGAGCCACCTTTGCGGTTTTAGCAACAAAAACATTGCCGTTTACAATGTCATATTCATCGTTTGAGAGAGTTTTGCAAAGCTCAACGATAAATTCACCAATGTGGGGTAAAACCTCCCAAGGATAGGTGTATTTTTCCAGCAGGGGTTTTGCAATTGTGTGTTCTAAATCGTAAAGGTTAGTAATTTTTGCGCATTTCATCTTTAATGCGCCTCCTTTCACAATTAATTATTTTACTACTTTTTTTGTCTTATGTCAATAAAATTCCCGCGAACGCTTTAATCATTCACGGGTTTTTAAATTTACATTATAGCGCAAAGAATCATCATTTCCCGAACGGCTTTGTAAATGCTATCCAGCTCACTAATGGGAAGAGGGTTTTCACCAAGCCCGATTTCAACCGTGAAAGCGGGGCGTTCAAACTCTTTTATAAACCAGTCCTTAAAACCGCCGCCTGTGGCAATTGGGGATGGCACATCAAGAGCATAACCGCTGGATGCCGCCATAATTTGCGCCATTTTTTTTGAGCGCTTGGGCATTTTTTCACCAAAGGACCAATAAATCACCTCGCCTTGAGAATGAAAGGCAACAGCGTGGCGGATTTGAGTAGAGCGGCAAAGGGAACAAAGAGCAATGGTTTCGGGCTCACTTTCGGGGGAAAATCCGCCAAAACGGGTGGAAGCGGGTCCTAAAATTCCAAGCTCAGCTTCTCTTTTTTTAAGCTCCTTCCAGCCGGCATTAAAATTATGGTTAATGTCAACCCCGCGTGCATTTGCATTCCATTTTTTATAGCTACCGCCGCAAAGAGAGCGAATGTGTTCTTTTAAATAACCGCATCCCATTTCACCATGAAGGGAAATTTCGCAGCCATCGGGGTTAATGAGCGGCAAGATTAGTAGCTCACGATTTTCCATCGCTTTTTGTACATTAATACCGCAAAACTCTTTGTTTTCGGCCAAAGCCTCACACAACTCTTCGGCGAATTTGAGCAGCAGATTGCAGGTGATTCTTTCACTTCCGTGAAATGCACCAGCAAAAAGTACGCGGTCTTTGCCGTTTCCAATTTTTAGCATTGGGATTTCTCTGCCAACACAGCTTTTACCAATGGAGGAGACCTTTAAAAACGGATAGCGCTTTAAAAGCAAAAATATTTTTTGTTTGACATTGATATAGTCGTAGTCTATACTGTTAATAATGGCTTCCATCTTTAATTTCTCCTTTGATTTCATATACTAAAATCTTATGATGCGTGAGGGTAAAATATAATGAATTTAGAAGAAAAGACAATAAGTAAGAACACCTTGTTTTCGGGCCGAATTATAAATTTAAGGCAGGATACAGCCCTTCTGCCAAACGGTGCTATCGCAACGAGAGAGGTTGTTGAACACCCCGGTGGAGTTTGCGTTGCGGCGCTGGATGAAGATGATAACCTTTTAATGGTAAAACAGTTTCGTTATCCTTATATGGAGGTTATTCTAGAGGTCCCTGCAGGAAAGCGCGATAAAAGCGGGGAAGACCCTCTTGAGTGCGGCAAGCGCGAGCTTAAAGAGGAAACAGGGGCAACCGCTAAAGAATATGTTTCCCTTGGCGAACTTTACCCATCACCCGGTTACTGTGATGAAATAATCTATCTTTTTGCCGCAAAGGGTCTTTCCTTTGGAGATTGCTGCCCCGATGAGGATGAATTTTTAGCGGTTGAAAAGATACCCCTCAAAACCGCCGTACAAATGGTTTTAAACGGCGAAATAAAGGATGCCAAAACCCAGGTTTGCATTTTAAAGCTTAACGCATTAAAAGAAAAAGGGTTGTTTTAAAGAAATTAAAAGCAGGTTTGCATTCGCAAACCTGCTTTTTTGTTAGAAATTGTAAACCTTTTCGGCATTGCCGCTTAAAATTTTTTTATTGTCTTCATCGCTTAAATTAAGGTCTAAAAGAGTGTAAAGCTCTGCTTTTGGTGACCACATTGGGTAATCGGTGCCAAAAAGCACACGGTCAGGAGTGTAGCGCTCAATGATTTTTTTTGCCGTTTCCCTTTCCAAATATGGAAAGCTTGAAGAACAGTCAACATAAAAGTTTTTAAAGTTGCAAAGCTTGTGGGAAGCCTCATCCCAAATTGACCAGCCGCCGAAATGGGCGCCAACAATAACCAAATCGGTGTAGATTTGTAAAATTGGAACCAAACGGTTGGGGTTGGAAAAATCGTAACGATAATCCCCTGTGTGCATTAAAATGGGAAGTTTATGCTTTTCGCAAAGCTCATAAATTTTAAGGCAGCGGTAATCATCAATTTTAAACTGCTGAATGTCGGGGTGAAGCTTAACACCGTGAAGGCCCAAATTTAAAATTTGCTCAACATCGCCCTTTAAATCCTCACTGTCGGGGTGGAGGGTGCCAAGGCCTGTGAATTTACCGCCGCTATTTTCAACCTCTTGTGCAATAAAATTATTAATGCTTGCAACCTGCTTTGGCGTTGTGGCAACCGATTGCACAATAAAGTGGTCAATGCCTGCTTCACTACCCAGCTTCAAAAGGTTTTCGGTGGTTCCGCTTCCCACCGAATGTTCACCGTAAAAATTATCGGTGCCGTTAACCGCTTTGGATGCGATTTTTTCGGGATAAATGTGGCAGTGAGAATCGGTGACAAAATATTTATCCTGAATCAACTTATTTCACCAGACCGTTCTTAATTTTCTCGGCGGCTTCCTCGCGCATTTTATATTTTAAGATTTTACCTGCGGCATTCATTGGGAAACTGTCAACAAAATCAATGTATCGTGGAACCTTATGGCGAGCCATATTAGCAAGAATGATGCTCTTAACTTCATCGGCAGTCATTTGCTGACCCTCTTTAAGAATAATGCAGGCCATAATCTCCTCACCGTACCGCTCATCGGGCACGCCGATAACCTGAACATCGCTTACCTTATCTATAGTGTAGATAAACTCCTCAATTTCCTTGGGGTAAATGTTCTCACCACCGCGGATAATCATATCCTTAAGGCGGCCTGTAATGCGGTAGTTTCCGTTTTCATCCCTGCAGGCAAGGTCACCTGTGTGGAGCCAGCCGTCCTTATCAATGGCTTCGGCTGTGGCTTTCGGCATTTTGTAATAGCCCTTCATAATGTTATAACCTCGGGCAACAAACTCGCCGTTAACGCCGTTTGGACAGTCCTCACCCGTTTCGGGGTTAACAATTTTGCACTCAACATTGGCAAAGGCACTGCCAACTGTTTCGGTGCGAACGGTGAGGGAATCGTAATAACTGCTCATTGTGCAGCCGGGGGAGGCCTCTGTCTGACCGTAAACCGAAACGATTTCCTTCATATTCATAACCTGCGTTGCCTTTTTCATAAGGTCGGCAGGGCAGTTTGCGCCCGCCATAATGCCAACGCGCATATATGAAAAATCGGTTTTTTCAAAATCAGGGTGCTGCATCATTGCAATAAACATTGTGGGAACACCGTTAAAGGCGGTAATGTGTTCATTGTGAACGCAGGAAAGGGCAGGTGCGGGGGAGAAATAGGGCAGGGGATACATTGTGGTGCCGTGGGTCATGCTGGCGGTCATGGAAAGCACCATACCAAAGCAGTGGAACATGGGCACCTGAATCATCATTCGGTCGGCTGTGGATAAATCCATATGGTCGCCGATATATTTACCGTTATTAACAACGTTATAATGTGTGAGCATTACACCCTTGGGGAAGCCCGTTGTGCCGGAGGTATACTGCATATTGCATACGTCATCCTTGTCAACGGCGGCCGCCATACGGTAAACCTCGTTAATGGGGGTTTGTTCGGCAAATTCCAAAGCCTCGCTCCAACTGAGGCAGCCCTTTTGATTGAAGCCAACGGTGATAACATTACGCAAAAAGGGTAAACGGCGGGAGTGCAAGGCCTTACCCTGCTTTAAGGAAACAAGTTCAGGGCAGAGTTTAGCAATGATTTCGCCATAACTTGTTTCCTTGTTGCCCTCGGTCATAATAAGGGTATGGGTGTCAGACTGCTTTAAAAGATACTCAGCCTCGTGAATTTTGTAAGCGGTGTTAACCGTAACCAAAACAGCACCGATTTTGGCTGCTGCCCAAAAAGCAATATACCACTGGGGCACATTGGAAGCCCAAACGGCAACCTTGGTGCCTGCTTTAACACCTAAAGAAATTAGGGTTCTTGCAAAGGTGTCAACATCGTCACGAAATTCACTGTAGGTCCTTGTGTAATCAAGAGTTGTGTATTTAAAACAATATTGGTCGGGGAACTCCTCAACCATTTTATCAAGCACTTGACCGAAGGTGTAATCAATAAGCAAATCCTTTTCCCAAACATATTTTCCTGTGTGGGCGCGGTTGAAATATAGCACTTTTTCATTTTTAGAGGTGTCGCCAAACTGCTTAATGAAGTTGACAAAATGTGAGAAGATGATTTCCATATCATCAATTTCTTCGCACCATTCGGGGTTCCACACAAGGGAAACAAAGCCGTCGAAATTCACCGAGCGAAGGGCCAGCATCATTTCTTTAACAGGCAGTTTACCTTCGCCCGCAAGGCAAAACTTAATTTCATCGCCGTTTTTCACGGCATCGCTGAAATGAACGTGGCGAACATAGGCACCAAGATTTTTAATAACGGTGTCGGGGTCCTCGCCGAATTCAAAATATGCGGCGGATAAATTCCAAAGAGCGCCTAAATAATCACTTGCAAAACGCTCTAACATATCAAGAAGAGCCTTTGTGTCGGCAAAAAGGCCCGAGGTTTCAATTAAAATTGTGATTTTAGCTTCCTCTGCCAAGTTAATAACATCGCCCAAAACCCTGTAAACCTGTTCGGTGGCATTTTCATCGCCAAGAGAAGCGGTGGCTTTAACGCGAATGCAGGGGATTTTGAGATTTTTTGCAATATTTAAGCAGGTGGAAATTTCCTCCTTAAACTGCTTTTCCGATGCCTTATCGGCAATGTTGGAAACGGTATCAATGCAGGGAAGCTGCAATTTCTTTTCAAAAAGTCGCCTCACAGTTGCTGCGGCGGTGTAATCGTGGAATGCACCGTTTTTATCGGTGAAGAGGCGGTTGTAAACATTGTGAAGCTCTATGCCGTCAAAGCGCAGGTCTGCGGCAATGTTACAAAAATCCTCAAAAGAACCCTCGTGCCAACCCTTTGTAGAAAAAGAGAGTTTCATTTTTATGCCTCCTCGTAAACAATCTTGTTAACGGCGTTAATGTAAGCCTTAATGCTGG
This sequence comes from Clostridia bacterium, assembly GCA_017463345.1. Lineage (GTDB taxonomy): Bacteria > Bacillota > Clostridia > Oscillospirales > Acutalibacteraceae > SIG587. Next base: position 11,568 of record JAFTPI010000113.1, read on the forward strand.
CTCCGATGATATCAGTGGAAATACCGTTACCCGAATAAAGCTTTCCGTTAGAGCGGAGTTTAACAATGGCGCTGCCAAGAGCCTGACGACCCTCGGTTACCGACTGAATTTGGAAATCATCAAGTTCATAGTGCGCGCCGATAATGCTTTCAATGGCTAAAAAAGCGGCGTTTATGGGGCCGTCACCAATTTGAACGCCCTGAACGCTCTCTCCGTTTTTGGAAAGGGTTATCTGTGCACTTGAGGAAATAATGTTTCCGCTTGTGATAACATAATTTTCCAGTTTAAAGGTTTCGGGAACCTGCAAAGCAACGGTGGCGATGATGGCATCGAGTTCCTTTGCGCCAACGTTTTTCTTTTCTGCAACACGGCAAAATTCTTCATAAACTTTTGCGCAGTCTTCTTCCGATAAATCGTAACCAAGCTTAACAGCGGCTGCAATAACAGTTTCCTTTGTGTCCTTTGCATCAAGACCAAAGTCTTCATATTCTGCCGAAACGGCACTTGACACGGTGTTGGATTTTGCATTAGAGCTGATGCGGGAAATCTGCTTAACAATTCTATGAAGCTCGGTTTGCTTTATTTCGGCGGTAAAACCGTAATCATTTCCACAGTTTTTAACCATATCGCTGAATGCCTCAAGGTCAACACCGTTTGAGCCGATATCAGCCTTAACGAAATCAACACCCTGCCTTACACTTAAAATTGCCTGAGCCACTGCAAAGGAGCATTTATTTTCGCAGGCCACACCAACGGGAACGCTTAAGCCATTTGCAATTTTTGACACAAAGCTTGCAAACTCATCTGGCATTTTTGTGCCTGCTGTGTCGCAAATACAAACCGAATCGGCGCCTGCTTTAACGGCAACATCAATGGCTTCCTTTAAAAAGTCGGCTTCGGCACGGGTTGCATCAAC
>JAFTPI010000051.1 GCA_017463345.1 Clostridia bacterium
ATAGGTATCGGAAACGAGTTTGTTTCGCCACTGAAGATTTAGAAGGTTGCTAACCATTTGGGTGCGCTCATCACCCTCAAGACCTTCAAGTTTTTGCTTATTAACTTCATCAAGTGTAAACGGGTCGTTGGGGTTAAAGTCCCCCTTAATTGCCATTGCAAGAATTTCGCCTGTTTTAGGATTCATTGCAATGACTGCGCCACGCTGAGCGACCTTGTTGGTGTCAACTGCCTCAGCGATATATTTTTCACAAACATACTGAATATAGGAATCAATGGTGAGGCCTACAAAATTTCCCTGTTTTGCCTCTTCAACCTTTTCGTAGGTGAAAGGCATATCGGTTCCGTGGGCGTTTTTAGCCGCCACAACTCTTCCCGCAATGCCTGTAAGCTCGGTGTCATAATAGCTTTCAACACCCGAAAGACCTTGATTATCAACACCAACGAAGCCCAGCACAACGGAGGCTAGCGTATCGTTTGGATAGTAACGCTTTGTGGTTTCGTCAAGACCAATGTAGCTTGAAAGTCCCAAGTCGCTGTTGTCAATGATAAACTGGCGAACCTTGTCGGCAACCTCTTTATCAACCTGCTTTTTAACGGTCACATAGTAAAGGGATTTTATGGTGTTGTTGTAAATTGTCTCGCGGTCCTCGCCCAAAATATTGCTAAGACCATCGGCAATTGCTGCCCTAACCTTTTCCTTTTTGGTATCGTTTTCAATTCGAATGATACCGTTTGGAGTGATGTAAACATTCCAGGCAGGAGCGCTTGTGGCAAGCACATTTCCCTCTCGGTCGTAAATATCGCCGCGGGGGGCGGTTATCATTGTGTCGTAAAGCTGTTGTTCGGCAGCCTTGCTTTGGTACTTTTCACCCTCAACAATCATAAGCCAAACAAGGCGAAAGCCTGTTACGCTCACTGTGAAAATCACCATTGCCAGCATGACCACAAGTATGCGGGTTAGCATTGATTTATTTGGTTTTACACTCGAAGCCATACTTTTCCTCCGTTAATTATCTTTAAATATTATATATATATTAAATGCAGTTAAACGAGAGCTTTTTAAAAACTCTCGTTAGTTATTATATTAAATATAAAATCTGCTTATTCCTCGCTTATATAAGCGCCACTGCTATCCCTGGCTACATTGGTATCATTGACACGAATATAGACCACCTGACTCTTGTCCATTTTGCGCATTCCAAGCTTCTCAGCCTCTTCTTCAAGATTCTGGTAGGATATAATACGATTAAAATCAACACTGAGTTTTGTATACTCACTGTCGAGTTCGTTGATTTCGCTTTGAATGGCCTTGATTTCGGCGTTGACCTCGTTAATGGCAATGCGCATGTAGATATTAGCGCAGAATATAACCATTAAAAATACCAGTGACACTGCAAGCCACGCTTTAGAAGAAACAGCATTAACGGCATGACTTTTACGCTTCTCGTGAACCTTTTTCTCCTTGGGCATTTTTATAATGTTATCCCTTGGTGCGGTTTTCGCCTTAGGCATAAACATTTCAAAATCATAGGCAAGGGTTGTGTTCATATATTTAACATTATCCACCGAATGCTCCTCCTTTCTAAAGTTTAATTATTGCACGCAGCTTAGCACTGCGGCTGCGGTTATTGTTTTCAAGCTCTTCGGCTGAGGGTTCAATAGGCTTTTTTGAATATTTCTTTCCCCTTGGCGTTTTTCCGCAAACACAAACGGGAAAATCAGGCGGGCAGGTACAGCCCGTGCAATATTCAGCAAATTTAACCTTCACCATTCTATCCTCTAAGGAATGGAAGGTTATGATGGCGAGAACGCCGTTTTCATTTAAAAGTTCAAAGGCACTATCCAGCACCCTTTCGAGGCAACCGAGTTCATCATTAACCGCAATTCTCAGCGCCTGGAAGCATTTTCTCGCAGGGTGACCGTCACGCCTTGCGGCGGCGGGCACGGCATTTGAAATAATTTGAGCAAGCTCGGTTGTGGTTTCAATTGCCTTTCTGCTTCTTGCCTCCACAATTCTCAGTGCAATTTTGTAGGCAAATTTTTCTTCACCGTATTTTGAGAAAATTTTGCTAAGCTCTTCGGCGCTCAAGCTGTTAACAAGGTCGGCAGCGCTTGTCCCACTTTGGCTCATTCGCATATCAAGTGGTGCCTGCTTGTGATAAGAAAAGCCTCTTGCATCCTCATCAAGCTGATAAGAGGAAACGCCAAGGTCAAGGAGAATTCCATCAACCTTTGTAACACCCTTTAAAGCCAAAACTTCGCACATATTTTCAAAATTGCTGTTAATGACCTGTGCAGGAAGTCCCTCAAGGCGTTTTGTTGCCGCCCTTACGGCATCTGGGTCACGGTCAAGGGCATAAAGCCTGCCGTTTTTAAGCCTTTTGGCAATTTCAAAGGAATGACCACCGCCGCCTGCGGTGCCATCGACATAAATTCCGTCAGGTTTAATGTTAAGTGCCTCAATACATTCATTTAAAAGCACCGAAATGTGTTTGAATTCCATTTATACCTAAAACTCCAGATTAAGCATTATATCCGCAATGGCTTCGGGAGTGCTCTTTTCGCTCTCTTCCTTCCAAGCATCGGGATTCCAAAGTTCAAGATTTGTTCCCATTCCAATAATGTGAACCTCAGCAGTAAGATTTGCAAAATCTCTAAGGGATGCAGGAATAAGAATTCTTCCCTGCGCATCGGGTTCAACTTCAAAGGTGCCGTCATAGAGAAATCTTTTAACATCAATGGATTTTACCTTAGGTAAAGCCTCAATGCTCTGGACAAGATTTTCCCACTCTGTTTCAGAATAAATGCAAAGACAGCGTTTTCCAAAAATGCCACGGCAAATTATAAAGGTGTCGCCAAGCTTTTCACGAAGCTTTGCAGGAACGGCCATTCGGCCCTTTTTGTCTATTGCGGGATCATAGCAACCGAAAACCATCCTGACACCTCCTTAAATTCACCACTTTTAAACATTTTTATGGATTTTTTCGCCACTTTGCACCACTTTTATGTTGATTATACGCCACTTTTTATGCTTTTGCAATAGTTTTTTTAAAATTTGCTATACTATTTTTTAAAAATTGTGTATGCAAAAAGGCGCAACCACAATATATTGTGGTTGCGCCTAAAAAGCACTATTTTTTATTTACTTAAAAACTCGTGAATTGACTGTGCAGCCCTCTTTCCCGCACCCATTGCGAGAATTACTGTTGCAGCGCCCGTAACGGCATCTCCACCGGCATAAACTCTCTGCTTTGAGGTTTCCATTCCCTCATTTACAACAAGGCAGCCTCTGGCGTTTGCCTCAATTCCCCTTGTCGTTGTGCGAATAAGGGGATTTGGTGATGTGCCGATTGCCATAATGACGCTATCAACATCAAAGGTAAAGTTCGAGCCTTCAATGGTTTGAGCTTTTCTCCTTCCCTTTTCATCGACTTCGGTAAGCTGAGTTCTCACGCACTCAAGTTTTTGAACCTGACCGCGGTCATCACTAATAATTCTTACAGGGTTTGTGAGAGTTTTAAACTCAATTCCCTCTTGCTTTGCGTGGTGCACCTCTTCTGCCCTTGCAGGCATTTCAGTTTCACTACGGCGATAAACAATGTAAACGTTTTCTGCACCCAGGCGTTTTGCACACCGTGCGGCATCCATTGCCACATTACCGCCGCCAACAACGGCAACGCTTTTCATCTTTTTAATAGGTGTATCATAAGTATCGTCATAGGCCTTCATAAGATTAATTCGGGTTAAAAATTCGTTTGCCGAATAAACTCCAAGGCTATTTTCACCCTCAATACCCATAAAGGAAGGAAGCCCTGCGCCTGAGCCGATGAAAACGGCCTTAAAGCCCATCTCAAAAAGCTCATCCACCGACAATACTTTGCCAATGACCATATCGGTTTTAATTTCAACACCAAGTTTTTCAAGGGCTTCAATTTCTGCCTTTACAATGCTTTTAGGTAGTCGGAATTCGGGAATTCCGTAGCTTAAAACGCCGCCTGCTGTGTGAAGCGCCTCAAAGACCGTGACGCTGTAGCCAAGCTTCGCAAGGTCCCCAGCACAGGAAAGACCCGCAGGGCCTGAGCCGATAACAGCAACCTTTTTACCGTTGGGCTTTACAGCTTCGGGCAAATCGGTTTCGTTTTTTAAATGCCAATCGGCAACAAAACGCTCAAGGCGACCAATGGCAACGCTTTCGCCCTTTATTGCTCTAACACATTTGCCCTCGCACTGTGTTTCCTGAGGGCACACTCTGCCGCAAACGGCAGGCAAGGAGTTGGTTTTTGAAATAATTTTATAAGCAGCACTGAAATTGCCCTTTGCAACCTCACCTATAAACTCAGGAATTCTCACATTAACGGGGCAACCCTCAACACACTTTGGATTTTTACAGTTTAAACAGCGCTGTGCTTCACTAATTGCCTCAGCCTCGCTGTATGTAAAAACAACCTCATCGAAGTTTTTGTTTCTAATGTTGGGCTCCTGTTCCTTTGCGGGGGTTTTAACATTTGACATATTTGCCATTTCTAAAAACCTCCCATTTTGCAGGCGTGCTCTTCTTCAGCTTTATATCCTGTGTTTCGGAGCATTAAAGAATCGAAATCAACAAGGTGTCCGTCAAAATCGGGGCCATCAACGCAGGCGAATTTAGTTTCACCGCCAACACTTACACGGCAACCGCCGCACATACCCGTTCCATCAATCATAATGGGATTTAGGCTCACAATTGTCTTAACGCCAAACTCCTTTGTGGCAAGGGAAACAAATTTCATCATTGGAATAGGTCCAATAGCTATTACAAGGTCATAGGTATCCTCACCTAAAAGCCTTTTAAGCACATCGGTAACAAAGCCCTTTTCGCCGTAGGAGCCATCATCGGTGGTGATAAAGGTTTTGCTTGATACCTTTTTCAATTCCTCTTCTAAAATCACAATATCCTTGTTTCTAAAGCCTGCAATAACCGTAACCTGGGCACCCATATTATAAAGAGCCTTTGCCTGAGGATAAGCAATAGCGCACCCTACACCGCCACCGATAACAATGGCTTTTTTAGGGGTGCCGAACTCGGTGGGTTGACCCAAAGGTCCCACAATATCGGAAATAAAATCACCAACACTGAGTGCCGCTAAACGCCGGGTTGAGTAGCCCACCGCCTGAAAAACAATGGACACGGTTCCGTTTTCGCGGTCAAAATCCTCAACGGTTAAGGGAATTCTTTCGCCCTTTTCATCAATGCGGATTATAACAAACTGGCCTGCCTTTACCTTTTTCGCAATAAAAGGTGCTGCGATTTTCATTAAGGTAACCTGAGCGTTCAGTTGTCTTTTTTCCAAAATTTCAAACAATTTATTTCGCTTCCTATCTTACAGCGCTTAAAAGGGCATCAACCATATCGGTTTTTTCCCAATTAACATCAGTGTCGGTTCGGCCCATATGACCGTAAGAAGAAGTTTGACGGTAAATGGGACGTCTTAAATCAAGTTTTCTAATTATTGCTTCGGGGCGAAGGTCAAATACCTTTTTAACCGCCTCGGCAATTTTTTCATCGCTTACGGTGCCCGTGCCGAAGGTGTCAACCATAACCGAAACGGGAGAGGCAACACCGATTGCATATGCAAGCTGAATTTCGCAACGCTTTGAAATTTTTGCCGCTACAATGTTTTTGGCAACATAGCGTGCGGCATAAGCGGCAGAACGGTCAACCTTTGTGGGGTCCTTGCCCGAAAAGGCACCGCCGCCGTGGCGGGCATAGCCGCCGTATGTATCAACTATAATCTTTCTGCCGGTTAGTCCTGTATCTCCTGCGGGACCACCAACAACAAAGCGACCTGTGGGATTTATAAACAGCTTTGTGTTTTCATCCATAAGGGATGCGGGAACGGTTGCTTTAATAACCTTTTCGGTTATATCCTGCCTTAAGATTTCAAGGTCAGCTTCGGCGGCATGCTGGCTAGACACAACAACTGCATCGATTCTTTTGGGTTCACCGTTTTCGTACTGCACGGTAACCTGGGTTTTGCCATCGGGCAGCAGATAGTTAAGCTCGCCGCTTTTGCGAACATCGGTCAGCTTTTTAGACATTTTGTGGGCAAGTGAAATTGCCAATGGCATAAGCTCCTCGGTTTCATCGCAGGCATAGCCGAACATCATACCCTGGTCACCGGCGCCATGAAGGTTAAGCTCATCCTCCTCGCCGGATTTAAGTTCAAGGGATTTATCAACACCCATTGCAATATCGGGTGACTGCTTGTGAATTTGAACATTAACCTTGCAGGTTTTAGCATCAAAGCCAACCCCTGCCACTGTGTAGCCGATATCAGCAATAACGCCGCGGGCGATTTTTTCATAATCTACCGTTGCTGTTGTGGTAATTTCGCCCATTAAATTAACGCTATCGGTTGTGCAAAAGGTTTCACAGGCAACGCGGGCATTTTTATCCTGGCTTAAAATTGCATCAAGCACAGCATCGGAAATGGCATCGCAAACCTTATCGGGATGACCCTCGGTTACGGATTCAGATGTGAAAAGCATTTTTGACATTTTATATTATCCCCTTTTGTTTACTCCCATCACAGAAAAAACCGCTCGATGAAAGAGCGGTTTTAAAAACCTCATCTTTCGGAAAATTCCGCAGGATTTAGCACCTTGAAAATATCAGGTTGCCGGGCATCGCAGGGCCTGTCCCTCCGCCACTCTTGATAAGGAGCATATTAAATTTACCTTAGATATTTTAATGCTAATACGGTAATTTGTCAACAGTTATTTTTTGGCTCTGCCTGCTTTTAAAATCGGAGACAGCCTTTTGTAAACCGCAAAGCAAATTGCGGCATCTATAATTCCCTTTGCAAAATTAAAGGGCACATTAAAGATAACAAGGGCCACAAAAAGATTTTTAGTCGAAGGCAAAATCGCCTTATACATTTGAAGAATTACCTCCATCGGCAGCCCGTAAATAACCGAAAATGCGGGGTACACAAAGAAATAGTTGGTGAAAACGCTGATAACCGCCATAACAGCGGCGCCAACCACCGAGCCGATAAGCGCGCCCTTGCGGGTTTTATTAAACCTATAAATAAAACCTGCTGTTCCCACAAAAATTGCGCCTAAAATAAAATTGGAAAGCTCCCCTACTCCGCCTGAGGAGGTAAAAAACAAATGTATTAAATTTTTAATAAGGCAAACTATAATTCCGTAAATCGGGCCAAAGACAAATGAGGTTATAATTGCGGGCAGCTCGGAAAAATCAAATTTAATAAATGAAGGAATAAGGAAAGAAAGTGGGAATTCCAGCATCATCAGCACAAAGCCGATTGCACCCATAATTGCGGTAACTGTGAATGCGCGAACATTAATTTTTTTCATAATATGTATCCCCTTAAATAAAAAAGTTCCGCTTTCAAGGCGGAACAATAGGAAAACAAAATTAACCTATCCTCTCTCATCCGGACTTTAACCGTCGGTTTTGGAATTTCACCAAATCGTGCCGAAATTCGGCTTGCGGACTTTTACCGCCGGTGGAGAATTTCACTCCGCCTTGAAGATTATTGTAATAATATTATATTGCTGATGCTAAATTTTGTCAATACATATTATTTATATCTTGCTTTAAGCATTAAATTGTGTTAAAATAAGCTGATAAATAGTGTTTTGGAGGTTATTATGGCTGATTCACGTCCTATTGGTGTTTTCGATTCAGGTCTTGGCGGTCTTACCGTTGTTAAGGAACTGAAAAAATACCTGCCCTTTGAAAATATTGTTTATTTTGGCGACACGGGCCGTGTTCCCTACGGCACCAAATCCAAAGAAACCATTGAAAAATATGCCATTCAGGATGAGCATTTTTTACTTCAGAAAGATGTTAAGCTTATTGTTGCCGCCTGCGGCACCGTAAGCTCGGTTGCCGCTCACACAGGCGATAACCTGCCTGTCCCCTTTGTTGGAGTGGTTGAGCATTCGGTTAAGGCTGCCGTAAAGGCCACAAAAAACAAAAAAATCGGCATTATAGGCACAGCCGCAACAATCAGCAGTGGTGCCCACGAAAAGGCAATCAAAAAGCTGATGCCCGATGCCCAGGTTTTTGCCAACAACTGCAATCTTTTTGTTCCCATTGTTGAGGAAGGCTGGTACAACCAAAACGATGCCGTTGCAGTAGAGACGGCCGCAAGATATTTAGAACCCCTCAAAACAGCAGGTGTTGACACCCTTATTATGGGTTGCACCCACTATCCTGTTTTAGAGCCTATCATTGCAAAAATTATGGGCGACACCGTAACCCTTATCAATATGGGCGAGGCAACGGCTGTTTATGTGGCTGAGCTTTTAAAGGAAAAAGGCCTTTTAAACGAAACAAAAAATCCCTCTTACAGCTTTTTTGTAAGCGATAAGCACAAATCCTTCAGAAGCCAGGCAGAAAGGCTGCTTGACAGCGAAATTAAAGAAACACAGGTTGAACAGGTGGACATTAACTCACTATGAAAGATTTTCTAATTAACATTAAAAGCACACAGTACTTCCCTGCTAATGATAATCGTGACAGCATTGAGATGACATCGGTAGGAAAGTTAAATTACGATGAAAATGGTTATTCCATTGTTTATGACGAAAGCGACGCAATAGGAGCAGGCGGTGTTAAAACCTCACTTCAAGTTCTAAATGATTCCCTTGTGATTTTAAATCGCAGCGGCTCGGTGGACGGTAGACTTGTTGTGGAAAATCACAAGCGTAACTCCTGCATTTATTCGGTGCCTGAAGGCACACTTTCTATCGGGATTTACGGCAAGAGTGTTGAAAGCGATATGACCGAAAACGGCGGCAGGCTGTTTTTAAGCTACACCATTGATGCTCAGTCAAATCTCATTAGTGAAAACACAGTGGAAATAACGGTAAAAGAGGTTAAACAGTAATGTCAATTATAGTTAAAAAGGCAAAAGAGCAAATTGAAGCAGTTATTAAGAATGCGGCTTTAAAGGCAATGGAAAACGGCGCGCTTTGTCAAGCAGAGCTACCCGCTTTCACAACCGAAACCCCTGCAAACCGCGAACACGGCGACTATGCAGTTAATGCCGCAATGGTTTGGGCAAGAGCATTTAAGAGCGCACCCCGCAAAATTGCTGAAATCATAACCGAAAATGCCGATTTTGAGGGCACCTACATTGACCGCGCCGAAATTGCAGGCCCCGGTTTTATTAACCTTTTCTTAAATGACAGCTACTATGCTGATATTCTTTTAGACATTGAAGAAAAGAAGGAAAGCTACGGCAGCAGTGATTTTGGCCAAAACAAAAGAATTCTCGTTGAATTCGTTTCGGCCAACCCCACAGGCCCCATGCACATCGGTAACGCCCGTGGCGGCGCCCTTGGCGACTGTCTTGCCAGCGTTTTAAGCTTTGCCGGTTTTGACACCGAAAGAGAATTTTACATTAACGATGCGGGAAATCAGATTAACAAGTTTGGTCTTTCCCTTGATTTAAGATATTTACAGTTATTTGACGATAGCGTAGAAATGCCTGAGGATTCCTACCACGGCGCCGATATTATCGCCCACGCCAAAGCCTTTGCCGAAATTAACGGCGACAGCTATGTTGCAAAAAGCGAGGAGGAGCGCAGAAAGGCGCTTGTTGAGTTTGCCCTGCCTAAAAACATTCAAGGCCTTCACGATGACCTTTTAAAATACCGCATTGAATATGACACCTGGTTTAAGGAGAGCACCCTCCACCAAAACGGCGAAACAATGAGAATAATTGAGCTGCTTAAAAACAGCGGTCACACCTATGTTAAGGAGGAGGCGCTCTGGTTTAAGGGTAGCGATTTCGATTCCGAGGATTTTGTTCTTGTGCGTTCAAACGGTGTTCCCACCTATGTTGTGCCTGATATTGCTTATCACTACAACAAGCTTGTAACCCGCGGCTTTGATAAAGCGATTGACATTCTCGGTGCCGACCACCACGGCTATGTTCCCCGCCTTAAAGCGGCGCTTACCGCCCTCGGCGTTGATGCAAATAGGCTGGATGTCGTGCTGATGCAGATGGTCCGCCTTGTAAGAGACGGCGAGGTTATTAAGGCCTCAAAGCGTTCGGGCAAGGCCATTACCCTTGTAACCTTACTTGATGAGGTTCCCATTGATGCCGCAAGATTCTTCTTTAACCTGCGCGAGGCCAACAGCCACTTCGACTTTGACCTTGATTTAGCGGTTGAGCAGTCTAGCCAAAACCCTGTTTACTATGTTCAGTATGCCCACGCTCGCGTTTGCAGCATTTCGAGAAACCTTGTTGCCGATGGCGTTGCAATCAGAGACTGCACAAAGGATGAACTAAAACTCTTAAACACTCCCGAAGAGCGAGAGCTTATAATGTGCCTTGCTTCATTTACCGATGAGGTTATTGCCGCCGCCAAGGCTTACGACCCCACCAAAATTACACATTACGCAAGTGAGGTTGCCACACGCTTCCACAAGTTCTATTCGGTTTGCCGCGTTAAGGGCATTGATGAGCCCCTTATGCAGGCAAGACTTAAGCTTTGCAGCGCAACGGCTACGGTTATTAAAACAGCCCTTAACCTCTTAAAGGTTGATGCTCCCGAGAGTATGTAAAAAATTAAACGGCTACGGATTTTCCGTAGCCGTTTTTTTATTCGGGTAATCTTGAATAAAGCTTTGTGGTTTTATAAATAAGATTTGATAGCCAGTCATTTAAATAAGTGCTGCTTACTCGCCACTGCCAGTTATCACCAAGAGTTGCGGGGGTGTTAATTCTGCCAGTGCTGTCGACACTGCAAAAATCCTGCAAAGGAATTATAACGGTATCGGCAACAGAAGAAAATGCCGCCTTTATAACCGACCAGTTAAAATCATCCCCCTCGTTTATGTTAAGATATTTTTTAACATAGGCAAGAGTTTCTAAGTCCAGGGTTTGCTCCCAGCCCTTTAGGGTATCATTATCGTGGGTGCCTGTGTAAACTACACAGTTTTTAATATGGTTATGGGGTAGGTACTCACTTTCCTCATCGGTTGAAAATGCAAACTGCAAAACCTTCATTCCGGGAAAGCCTGTGTTATGGAGGAGCTTATAAACCCCTTCGGTTAAGGTGCCAAGGTCCTCGGCAATAATAGGAAGCTGACCAAAAGTCTCCTTAAGACATTTAAAGAAATGAAGTCCCGGCCCTTTTTTCCAAACGCCGTTTTTGGCGGTTTTATCCCCAAAGGGAATGGAATAATATGCTTCAAAGCCTCTAAAATGGTCAATGCGGATTAAATCGTAAATTTTAAGGCTGTGGGAAATCCTTTTGCACCACCAGTTATAAGGATTTGTTTCCTTTTTCATTTTCGCCCAGTTATAAAGGGGGTTTCCCCAAAGCTGACCATCCTCACAAAAATCATCAGGAGGACAGCCTGCAACCGATTTAGGCATTAGGTTTTTATCTAAACTGAACTGTTCGGGGTTTGCCCAAACATCAGCACTGTCAAAGGCAACATAAATGGGCATATCACCAATTATCTTAATTCGTTTTTTATTTGCATAGTCTTTAAGGGCTGACCATTGCTTTTGAAAAAGATAATTTATGGCAATGTAAAAATCTATTTTATCCTTGTGCTCTTCTTCCGCTTTTTTAATTGCCTCCCCTTTGCGGATTTTCAAATCCTTCTCCCACAAATTCCAAGAGGCACCACCGTTTGCATCCTTTAATGCCATAAAAAGAGCATAATCCCTAAGCCAAAATTTGTTTTTCTCATAAAACTCAAAATAATCCTTCGGCAGGTTTTCCTTTAGTCTTAAAAAAGCCTTGTAAAGCACCTTGAAACGGTTATTATAGAGCAGCTCATAATTTATAATGTGCTTATCCTCACACCAGGTTATATCAGAATAATCCTCCTCATATAAAAGGCCTTCTTTCTTTAGCAAATCAAGGTCAATAAAATAAGGGTTGCCTGCAAAGGCGGAAAAGGACTGATAGGGTGAATCCCCAAAGCTAGTGGGGCCGAGGGGCAAAATTTGCCAATAGGTCTGCCCTGCGCTTTCGAGGAAATCAACAAAATTATATGCCGCTTTACCGAGTGTGCCGATGCCGTGCTCGGAAGGCAGAGAAAAAATCGGTAAAAGGATACCGCTTGAACGCATAGATAAACTCCTTAAAACAAAGTGGTTAATAGAATTGTAACCCTAAATATACTACAATGTCAATAAAAAAATACCCGCCGCTTTTGCGGCGGGTAAGACTTTTGTTTGCTTAGATTTCAGCAAAATACTTAATGGTGCGAACCATCTGGCTGGTGTAGGAGTTCTCGTTATCATACCAAGAAACAACCTGAACCTCGTAAAGGTCATCAGCAATTTTGGAAACCATTGTCTGGGTTGCGTCGAAGAGAGAACCGAAACGCATACCGATAACATCGGAAGATACGATTTGGTCTTCGTTGTAACCGAAGGAATCGGAAGCAGCAGCCTTCATAGCAGCGTTGATGCCTTCCTTGGTTACGTTTTCACCCTTAACAACTGCGGTAAGGATGGTGGTAGAACCGGTGGGAACAGGAACGCGCTGTGCAGAGCCGATGAGCTTGCCGTTGAGTTCGGGGATTACAAGACCGATAGCCTTTGCAGCACCGGTAGAGTTGGGAACGATGTTAGCAGCGCCAGCGCGTGCACGGCGAAGGTCACCCTTTCTGTGAGGACCGTCAAGAATCATCTGATCGCCGGTGTAAGCGTGGATGGTGCTCATGATACCGCTAAGGATAGGAGCATAATCGTTAAGAGCCTTTGCCATAGGAGCGAGGCAGTTGGTGGTGCAGGATGCAGCAGAAATGATGGTGTCATCCTTAGTAAGGGTGTTTTCATTTACGCTGTAAACGATGGTGGGAAGGTCGTTACCTGCGGGAGCAGAAATAACAACTTTCTTAGCACCTGCATCGATGTGAGCCTGGCTCTTTTCTTTAGAGCAGTAGAAACCTGTGCACTCGAGAACTACGTCTACGCCGATTTCGCCCCAAGGAAGATCCTTAGCATCCTTCTCAGCATAGATTTTGAGGGTTTTGCCGTCAACAGTGATGGTGCCTGCTTCGTCATCTGCAGTTACGGTGTGAAGATTCTCACCGATGAAGCCGCAGTAACCGCCCTGAGCGGTGTCATACTTTAAAAGGTTAGCAAGCATTGAGGGCTTGGTGAGGTCGTTGATAGCAACAACATCATAACCTTCTGCGCCAAACATCTGACGGAATGCGAGACGACCGATACGGCCGAAACCATTAATAGCAACTTTAACCATTGGAATAACCTCCTAAAATTTTATACCTTTATTTTAACCTAAATTAAAAAATTTTTCAAGTTCTTTTCGTTTATTTTTTAACAAAAAATGATATTTTTATCAAGTTTAGGAAAAACAATTAAATTGAACGGATTTTAACCCCTCAATTTGTTTAATTTGACATAAATTTTATGCGTTTAATTTATCAATTATGCTCTCAGCAACCCTCATTCCGTCAACAGCGGCCGACATAATGCCACCTGCATAGCCTGCGCCCTCCCCTGCGGGGTAAAGCCAAGGGGCAAAGGGAGAAACAAAATCATTTCTTAAAATTCGCACGGGAGATGAACTTCTTGTTTCGGGGAAAGTAAGCAGGGCTCCCGAATTTGCAAAGCCGTTAATTTTTTTATCAAACTTATAAAAAGCCTCTTTAAGGGCGTTTGTCACAAAATCGGGCAGAACATCCCGCGCCTTTGCCAAAACCGTTTGCGGCTTTACTGTAGGCAAAACCTGCTCTCCCTTATCCTCCGCCTCTAAAAAGTCGCCTAGAAACTGTATTGGTACAGCGCCCTGCCCAACACTAAAGGCTTTTTGCTCAATTTCTCGCTGGAAATAGACTCCTGCCAAAACGTCATCGCTTTTTAAATCGGCAGGTTCAACGCCAACCAGTACCGCGCTGTTGGCATTAATACCATCTCGTGCAGAGTTACTCATTCCGTTTGTCACAATGCCGCCTTTTTCACTTGAGGCGTTAACCACCTCACCGCCGGGGCACATACAAAAGGTGTAAACTCCCCTGCCGCTTTCAAGGTGAACTGCCAGCTTATAATCCGCCGCTTTAAGTGCAGAATGACCGGCGAAATCACCGTAAAGCGCGCTATTTATATCCCTTTGAAGATGCTCAACGCGAACGCCTACGGAAAAGGGCTTTTGCTCCATTTGAACGCCCATATTTTTAAGCATTTCGAAGGTATCCCTTGCCGAATGACCGATAGCAAGAATAAGGGATGAAAACTCAATATACTTTTCTGTATTTTCACAAACGGCGGTAAGTGTTTTTGTGTCTGAATCAATTTTAGTTAGTATGTGGCCAAATAAAATTTCACCGCCAAGGCTTAAAATTTCCTCGCGGATGTTTTTAACAATTTTACATAAAACATCGGTGCCTACATGGGGTTTGGCATCGGTTAAAATATCCTCATTAGCACCAAAATCCACAAAGGTTTTAAGAACCTGACGACAGCGGGGGTCTTTAATACCTGTATTCAGCTTTCCATCGGAAAAGGTGCCGGCACCGCCCTCACCAAACTGAATGTTGGAATTTTCATTTAGAGGTCCGCCCGCAAAGAACAAGGCAACGCTTTTTTGCCGCTGTTCTACCCTTTCACCCCGTTCAAGGACAACAGGCTTAAGCCCTGCCCGTGCAAGGGTTAATGCGGCGAACATTCCCGCAGGGCCAAAGCCAACAACAACGGGAGGCTTTTCGGGGATTTTTTCTGCCTTTTTAAAAATGTATTCTTCTTCGCAAAAAGCCTTTGCGTTTTTATTTCTTTTGAGAATTTTATTGCAATCGGCTGCAATATCGGCAACAACCGACACACAAAAATGAACATTATCCTTTTTTCTGGCATCTACGCTTTTTCTGTAAAGCTTTGCGGATTTAACAAGGCTTTCGCTGATTTTCAGTTCCTTTGCAACGATACCCGAAAGGTTATTAAAATCGGTATCTAAAGGAACATTTATGTTAGAAATTAAAAGCATCATTTTTTCTCTACCTGCCTTGCGGCTGCCTTTGCGGCAAGCATTGCCGAGGTCCAGGCAAAGGCAAGATTATAGCCCCCGCAGTCGCCATCAATATCAAGAATTTCGCCTGCGGCAAAAAGGCCTTTATGGAGTTTTGATTCCATTGTTTTACTATCAAACTGATTTGTTGAAAGGCCGCCTGCTGTAACCTGTGAATTTAAAAAGCCGGTAGTTGCGTTGGAAGTAAAGTTAAAGGCCTTGATTTTTTGTGCAACAGCCTCTACCCTGCCTTCAATTTCGGCAACGCTTTGAGAAAGAGAAATTCCGCATTCCTTTAAAATTGTTTGACCAAGGCGTTTGTTAAGCATTCCTGTTAAAAACTCCTCACAGGGTCTGTTTTTAAGGTTTTTAGCCCTTTTTAAAAGCATTTCGGTAAGTTGTGAAATGGTGTATTGTGGCAATAAATCAAGGCTTACTGTAAGCAGCTTATCGCCCTTACCTACAAAGCGGGAAACCTGCATTATGGCAGGGCCCGAAAGGCCGTAATCGGTGAAAAGCACCTCACCGAAGCTCTCGGCAATTTTATTTTTACCATCATAAACCGAAACAAAAGCATCGGTTTTAATGCCCTTAAGCTTTTTAGGTGTTTCTTCCTTGGTTTTAAGCTGAACGATGGATGGAAAAAGCGGCTCTGCCTTGTAGCCTAAATTCTTTAAAATTTTAAGACCTGCGCCATCGCTTCCAACCTTTTCACCACCCGAAAGCAGACCCGTTGCAACAATAACACATTTGGCTTTAAAATCGCCCTTATCGGTTTTTACAAGATACCCATTTTTAAGGGGCACAATGTCTAAAACGGCGTGTGAGCAAAGGGTGTTAACCCCATTTGAGTCGGCCGCAAAGCGCAGGCAGTCAACAACACTGCCCGCTTGATAGGACATCGGGTAAGCCTTGCCGTTTTCCTCAAAAACAATTTCGACCCCGATTTTCTCAAAAAAGGAAATTATTTTTTCGTTGCCCAAGTTCTCGGTGGCATATTGACAAAAGCCCTTGTCCTTTCCGTGGAAAAACTCAAGGCTTAAATTTTTGTTTGTTATGTTGCACTGTCCGTTTCCTGTGGTGATAAGCTTTTTGCCAACGCGGTCAAGCTTTTCAAGCACTGCAACACTTAAATTTGCATTTTTCTGTTTTAGGCTTACTGCCGCTGTGAGGCCTGCCGCACCGCCACCGATAACGATAACATCAAAATTACTCATTACACATTTCCTTTTTAAAAGAATATATATTAAAATTATACCTACCCAGTAATATTTTGTCAATAAAAGTAAAGCGCACCCGCATAGCGGGCGCGCTTTCTTTATTGCTTTGTGAAGGTATATTTACCGTTGGTAACGGTGCAAAGAATTTTATCCTGCTTATTTATACTGCCATCAAGGATTGCCTCACTTAAAGCATCCTCAATTTCGCTTCTAATTTCTCGGCGCAGAGGTCTTGCACCGTAAACATCATCAAAGCCCTTAAGGGAAAGCTGCTTTGCAACCTCTTTGCTAAAATCAATATCAACACCCATTTCAGCAAGGCGCTTTTTAAGGTTTTCAAGCATTTTAACAGCAATTTCGGTGATGTCATTCTGATTTAACTTTTTAAACACCACAATATCATCCACACGGTTTAAAAATTCAGGTTTAAAGGCCTTTTTAAGTTCACCCAGCACATTTTCCTTAATGGTGTTATCATCGGCACTGCCGCTAACCTCATCGCCAAAACCAAAGGCTATTTTCTTTTCGGTAATAAGCCTTGCTCCAACATTGGAGGTCATAATAATAACGCTGTTCTTAAAATCAACTCTACGGCCCTGGGAATCGGTTAAAATACCGTCCTCAAGGATTTGTAGTAAAATATTAAAAACATCGGGATGAGCTTTTTCAATTTCATCAAAAAGAATGATGCTGTAGGGATTCCTTCTTACCTTTTCGGTAAGCTGGCCACCTTCCTCAAAACCGACATAGCCGGGGGGCGAGCCAACAAGGCGGGATACGGTGTGCTTTTCCATATACTCCGACATATCGAGCCTTATCATTGCGTTTTCACTGCCGAACATTGCCTCGGCCAGAGCTTTGCAAAGCTCGGTTTTGCCAACGCCCGTGGGGCCAAGGAAAATAAAGGAGCCGATAGGTCTTTTAGGGTCTTTAAGTCCCACACGGCTGCGTCTAATTGCCTTTGACACGGCAGTTACGGCCTCATCCTGACCTACAATTCTTTCGTGTAGCACCCCTTCAAGCTTTAATAGTCGTTTGCTTTCCTCCTCGGTTAACTGAACAACGGGAACACCTGTCCATGAGGACACAATTTGCGCTATTTCCTCGGCATTAACAACACCGTTTATGTGGTTGTTCTTTTCCTGCCATTTTTCCTTTAGCTGTTCTCTCTTTGTCCTTAGTTCCTTTTCCTTATCCCTAAGCTTTGCCGCCTTTTCAAAATCCTGACCGTTAACTGCTGAAAGCTTTTCCGATTCAAGATTTGCAATCTCCTCGTCAAGACTCTTTATATCCTGTGGCATTTCGGTGCCGTTTAGCCTTACACGGGAGCCTGCCTCATCAATAAGGTCAATGGCTTTATCTGGCAAAAATCTATCATTAATATAGCGGGCAGACAGCTTTACTGCAGTATCAATAGCCTCATCGGTAATTTTAACCTTATGGTGGGCTTCATATTTATCCCTGAGTCCTTTTAAAATAAGAACAGCATCCTGCTCACTTGGCTCCTCAACACTAACCGGCTGGAAGCGGCGTTCAAGGGCGGCATCCTTTTCAATGTTCTTGCGGTATTCCGAAAGTGTTGTGGCGCCGATAACCTGTAAGTCACCCCTTGCAAGAGAGGGCTTTAAAATGTTTGCGGCATCGGTTGCACCCTCTGCCGAACCTGCGCCCACTAAAGTGTGCACCTCATCGATAAAGAGAATTACATCATCGGCATTTTTAACCTCATCAATGACGGCTTTAATGCGCTCCTCAAAGTCACCGCGGTATTTTGCCCCTGCCACCATTCCCGTAAGGTCAAGGGACACAATGCGCTTATCCTTTAAAATTTCGGGGATTTCACCGCTTACAATTTTCAGTGCCAGACCCTCGGCAATGGCTGTTTTACCAACACCGGGCTCACCGATTAAGCAGGGATTATTCTTTGTTCTGCGGCACAAAATTTGCACCACGCGCTGAATTTCATCGTTTCTGCCAATTACGGGGTCAATTTCCCCCTCTCTTGCCCTTTCGGTAAGGTCAACACCATATTTTTCCAGGGTTTTTGTCTCGGAATTGGGGCTTCTCTTTCCCTCGGAGGCCCTTTGGTTTTTATCATTAACACCCAGTCCCATTGACTTTGCAAGGGCGGTGTAAAGGTCGGCAATATCGGTGCCTGAATCCTCAAGGAAACGAACAGCATAGTTATCGCTTTCACTTAAAATACCCATAAGGATGTGCTCAGTGCCAACAAGCTGACTTGCTGCACTTTGACAGCTTTTAACGGCAAGCTCCATAACCCTTTTCGCCCTTGGGGTGAAATAGTCGGGGCCAAGCCTTGTTTTTGCACCTATACCGATTTTTTCCTGCATAAGCTCGGCGATATCCTCGGCATAAACATTAAATTTATTCAGCACAACCGCTGCAACGCCCGTACCTTCACGAAGAAGACCTAAAAGTAGGTGTTCGCTGCCGATATAGGTGTGACCCATTGTTTCGGCGGCAGCAATGGCAAGATTAAGTGCATCGTTTGCCTTTTGTGTAAAGTTTTTGAAATTATATTTCACTTAAAATCACTCCTGAAATGATTTTCACGCCAGCATAGCCCTTACCTCTTCGGCACGCTTTACATCCCTCTCTTCAGGGGTCATATTGCCGAAACGGCACATTAGCATATTAGGCTGTGTTTCAATTAAAATTTTCATTGGCAAGGTTTCCTCACATTCTATTATGCCCATTCCTATGCCAAGTTTAATCCTTGAAACCTCACGGAACATTTCTTCACTTGATAGAATGCGGGCATATTTAAGGTTACCGTAAGCACGCCAAACAATGTCCTCAAGCTTTGTTTTATCAAAAGCATTTCTTCCTTGCTTTTCCTGCTCGATGATTTGCTTTGTAATCACACTTAAATTATCAATGGCGGTTTTTTCATCAATGCCCAAGGTGATTTGGTTTGAAATTTGGTACATTGATGCCTTTGAGCGACTTCCCTCGCCATAAATTCCGCGAACGGTAAAGCCGATTTTTCTAATGCTTTCCGAAAGATTTGCCACCGAATTTTCTGCCTCTAATATGGGCAAATGCAGCATAACACCGGCTCTAAGACCCGTGCCTAAATTTGTGGGGCAGGCGGTTAAATAGCCCAGCCGCTCATCAAAAGCAAAGTGCAAAGCACTGTCTAAAAGCCTTTCAGTTTTATAGGCAATGTCATAGGCCTTTTCCAGGTTCAGCCCACCTAAGACAACCTGAATTCTAATGTGGTCTTCTTCACCAATCATAACGCAAACCGTTTCATCCTCATTTAAAAGAATGGCACCGTTTTCACCCTTAGCAGCAAAATCGGCACTGATTACGTGTCTTTCAACCATTGCCGCAATTTCTAATTTTGGAACCTTTGCAAGTTCAATGAATTTTAGCGAGGAAATGGCAGGGTCGTTTATTGTGGAAACGGCATTCTTTACCCTTTCGTTAAGGCTTTGCCTATCCTGCGCGCTCATTCTAACAGGAAAAGGCATTCCGCTTAAGTTTCGGGCAATTCTTATTCTTGAACTGATAATAACATTGTTATCGTTAGCAGGTGATAAATACCATCTACTCATTTTCCTTGACCTCCAATTCTTTAATTTCATCACGAACTCTGGCTGCTTCCTCAA
>JAFTPI010000114.1 GCA_017463345.1 Clostridia bacterium
AAGAAGACCGCCAAAGTCAAGCTCGTCACCGACTTTGCAGCCGATTGCAGGAATAACGCGAACGGCGGTGGTTTTTGAGTTAACCATACCGATTGCGGCTTCATCGGCAATGAGAGCCGAAATAACCTCTGGGGTGGTATCACCGGGAATGTTAATCATATCAAGGCCAACCGAGCAAACGGCTGTCATAGCCTCTAATTTTTCAATTTTTAAAGCGCCACAGCGAGCGGCATCAATCATTCCTGCATCCTCAGTGACAGGGATAAATGCGCCCGATAAGCCGCCAACCTTTGAGGAGGCCATAACACCGCCTTTTTTAACGGCATCATTAAGCATTGCAAGGGTTGCAGTGGTTCCGCAGGCACCGCATTTCTCTAAACCTATTTCCTCTAAAATGTGGGCAACCGAATCGCCAACCGCAGGGGTGGGGGCAAGGGATAAATCTACAATGCCAAAGGGAACACCAAGCTCGCTTGCGGCTTCCTTGGCTACAAGCTGACCAACACGGGTGATTTTAAAGGCAGTTCTTTTGATGAGTTCGGCAACACCTGTAAGGTCAAGACCTTCGGATTTTGCAAGGGCAGCGCGAACAACACCGGGGCCAGAAACGCCAACATTGATAACGCAGTCGGGCTCTCCTACACCGTGGAAAGCGCCTGCCATAAATGGGTTATCCTCAGGCGCGTTGCACAAAACAACCAGCTTTGCAGCGCCAATGCACTGTCTGTCTTTAGTTGCCTCGGCTGTTTGTTTTACAATTTTGCCCATCATTGAAACAGCATCCATGTTAATGCCCGCCTTTGTTGAGCCAACGTTAACCGATGCACAAATGTGGTCGGTAATACTCAGTGCCTCGGGAATGCTTTCAATAAGAGCATAATCACCTGCGGCAAAGCCCTTTTGAACAAGGGCCGAATAACCGCCGATAAAGTTAACACCAACTGCCTGTGCCGCTTTTTCAAGTGTTACGGCAAACTTAACAATTTTGCTTGTTTGGCAAGCGGCGGCAAGCATTGCAATAGGGGTCACGGCAATGCGCTTATTTATAATGGGAATGCCGTATTTATGCTCAATTTTGTTACAAACGGGCACCAAATCCTTGGCGGTGCGGGTGATTTTTTCATAAACCTTTTGGCAGGCTCTATCAATGTCAGAATCAATGCAGTCAAGCAAAGAAATGCCCATTGTAACGGTGCGAATGTCAAGATTTTCATCTTGAATCATTGTAATGGTTTCTAAAATATCGTGTGTATTAAACATTTATGCCACCTTAAATTCTATGCATTGAGTTAAAAATGTCCTCGTGCATAACACGAACCGAAAGATTTTCCTCTTTGCCAAGGGTGTCTAGCTTTTCGGAAAAATCATCAAAAGAGGTGGAGATTTTGTCAATGTCACAAATCATAATCATACAGAAAATATCCTGTAAAACCGACTGTGTAACCTCAACAACATTTACATTACATTCGGCACATTTTGCCGAAACTTTTGCAAGAATGCCAACAGCATCCTTACCGATAACAGTTAAAACTGCACGCACTTTAAAAAACTCCTTTTAAGTAAACTTACAGTATTATAGCATAATTTAATAAAAAAGTAAATAAATACTATGCTTTTTTGAAAAAATGTGTTATTATAGAAAAAAAGTGTCGGAGGGCAATTTTTATGAATACAAAACTTTTAAAATTACTTAGTGCCAATGCGCGTTATACCATTGCTGATTTAAGCATTATGTCGGGTCTGACTGAAGATGCGGTAAGGGCGGAAATTGCCGAAATGGAAAAGGACGGCCTTATTCGCGGCTACAAAACCGTTATCGATTGGGAAAAGCTTGACCGTGCCTATGTTTCGGCTCTTATCGAGTTGAAGGTCACCCCTCAGGCCGATTTGGGTTTTGAACAGATTGCCGAAAGGGTTATGAAATACCCTGAGGTTGAAAGTGTTTATCTTATGTCGGGCGGTTATGACCTTTGCGTTATCGTTAAGGGCAAAACCTTCCAGCAGGTTGCAATGTTTGTGGCAAAGGAACTCGCAACAATAAACTCGGTTGTATCCACCGCAACCCATTTCGTTTTGCGCCGCTATAAGGAACTTGATGTTGAACTTTGCTCCGCAAATGAAGATGATAGAGGGAAGGTGTCCCTTTAATGGATTATGAAAAACTGCTTAATCCCCAAATCCTTTCTGTTAAGCCTTCGGGAATTAGGAAATTTTTCGATTTAACCGAAAAAATGGATAATGTCATTTCCCTCGGTGTTGGTGAGCCCGATTTCCCAACCCCTTGGCACATTCGACATGCGGGAATCCAGTCCCTTGAAAACAGTAAAACCCGCTATACCTCTAACTGGGGCCTTGCTAAGCTTCGTGAATCCATCAGCAGATATATGAATAGAAAATATTCACTTTCCTATTCAACTGATAACGAAATTATCGTTACCGTTGGCGGCAGCGAGGCTATTGACATTGCTGTTCGCGCTATTATCGAAAACGGTGATGAGGTTATCATTCCTCAGCCAAGCTATGTGTGCTATGAGCCCATTACACGCCTTGCTGGCGGTGTGCCTGTTATCATTGAAACCAAGGCAGAAAATGAGTTTAAGGTGACCCCTGAAGAACTGAAAGAAAAAATAACCGATAAAACAAAGCTTCTCATTCTTCCTTATCCCTGCAACCCCACGGGCGCAATTATGGAAAGGGAGGATTTAGAAAAGCTTGCCGAGGTTTTAAAGGATACAAATATTTTTATTCTATCCGATGAAATCTATTCCGAGCTTACCTTCGGTGGCAAAAAGCATGTTTCCATTGCTCAAATTGAAGGAATGAGGGAGAGAACCGTTGTTGTTAACGGCTTTTCCAAAACCTTTTCAATGACCGGTTGGCGCTTGGGCTTTGCCTGTGCACCCGACCCAATAATAAGGCAAATGGTTAAAATTCATCAGTTTGCAATTATGAGTGCTCCCACGACCTCCCAGTATGCCGCTATTGAAGCCCTTGATAACGGGGATAATGATGTTGAGCAGATGCTTGAGGAATATGATTCCCGCCGCCGCATTATGGTGGCAGGCTTTAATAAAATTGGCCTTACCTGCCGTGAGCCTAAAGGCGCGTTTTACGCCTTCCCCTGCATTAAATCAACAGGTATGACAAGCGATGAATTTTGTGAAAGGCTGCTTGAAAGCAAAAATGTTGCTTTGGTTCCCGGCACCGCATTTGGTGACAGCGGTGAGGGCTTTGTAAGAGCCTCTTATTGCTACTCTGTTGAGCACATTAAGGAAGCTATTTCCCGCACCGAAGAATTTTTAAAGGAAATCAAGGGTTAGCTTTATGGAAATAAAGGTTTCAGCAAATGCAAAAATTAACCTTACCCTTGATATTGTGGGAACAAACGAAAAGGGCTACCATCTTATTGATTCGGTTTTTCAGTCGGTTTCCCTTGCAGATAAAATTAAAATCAAAAAGGCTCAGGTGCTAAATGTTTTAATGCCCGATTCGGGTGTTGAATGTCAAGATAACATTGTTTATCTTGCGGCACAGCGCTTTTTTGAGAAGGCAAAAATTTCGCCCTGCGTGAAAATTGAAATTGAAAAAAGCATTCCAATGTCTGCAGGGCTTGGCGGTGGCAGCTGCGATGCTGCAGTCACACTTTTGGCTCTTAATAAAATGTTCAGCTTTCCTCTTAAAGATGATGAGCTTCACGAAATTGCTTTAAGCCTCGGTGCCGATGTTCCTTTTGCCCTTAAGGGTGGAACAATGCGGGCAACGGGTATTGGTGAGAAGCTGGAAGCCGTAAGCCCAATGCCTGAGTGCTACTTTGTGCTCATAAAAAAGGGAACCAAGCCGTCAACAGGCCAGATGTATGCTCGTCTTGATGCTCTCGAAAATTTAAGGCATCCCGACACGGCGGGTGCCCTTGAAGCAATTGAAAAGGGCGATATTAAATTACTGGCCTCAAAAATGGACAATGTGTTCGCCGCCCTTTGGGATTTAAAGCCCATTTGTGATTTAATTGAAACCACAAACCCGTTAACCGTTACTTTAAGCGGAAGCGGTCCCACCGCCATTGCGGTTTATGAGAAAGAGGCAGACGCACAAAGTGCATTAAAAATTTTAAATGCCGAAAAAATTGAGGCCTATTTGTGTACCCCGGCAAAATCTTCCTGTATCTTTGAATAAAATAAAAAACCTCTGCCAAGAATTGTGGCAGAGGTGATTTTTTTGTTAAAACATAAAAAAGAAATAAAATTTGCTGTGGCATTGGCCCTGGCCGTTAGTATTTTACTAAGCCTATCAAGCTTTGAGGCACGGTGTGAGGAGCTGCGACAAAATGTTTTCAGACTTCACATAATTGCAAATTCCAACAGCGAGTTTGACCAGGCGCTAAAGCTAAAGGTCCGCGATGCCGTTATAAATGAAACAGGAGATATTTATGATAGGTGTTTAGACCTTAAGTCGGCAAAGGAAGCGGCAATAAAAAACAAAGAAAGGATTTATAATGCCGCTAAAAGCGTTATAAATGATGCAGGAATGGATTATGAGGTGGAAATTGAAATTGGCGCCGCGTCTTTCGATACCCGCCACTACGAAACATTTTCGCTGCCTGCGGGGGAATATGAGGCGTTAAATATAAGAATTGGTGAAGCCAAGGGCAAAAATTGGTGGTGCGTTATGTATCCAAGCCTTTGCATTGCCTCAAGCGGCGCTGAAATTACCGATGTTGTAAGTGAGGATAGCGCCGAAATTGCTAATAATCCACAAAACTATGTTATGCGTTTTAAAATTGTTGAAATTTATGAGAAGTTAAGGGAACGATTTTCTTAAAAGGGTAATAAAAGAGGCTTCTTTTTAATATATTTTAGTGAACAAAATGTATAAAAGGAGTCGAACCGAAATGGAAATTAAAATGCTTAAAACACAGGTGTGTGCCAATAACGTTATTGGGAAGCATTCTGCAGAACACCCAATTGACGTTGATTTTACAATCCCCGATTATTGCGGAGAAATTGAGAGAATTTTAAAATGTATTTTCATTCCTCGCATAAATTCTAAAAGTATTAGCGGACAAAGCGTTATGATTGACGGTCATGTGACCGTAAGGCTGATTTATTGCGATAAGGAAAATAAAATTTACAGCTTTGACCATCTGGTGCCCTTCACAAAGTCCTTGGAAATAAACTCAATCACTGCCGATGCAAGGATTAAAAGCAGTGTTTCTTGTTCTTATTGCAACTGCCGTGCCGTGACACAGCGCAAGGTTGATGTTCACGGTGCCATTGAAATAAAGGTTCTAGTGAAGGGTGAGAAAAAAAGCAGCGTTGTTTGCGATGTGGATGAAAAGGATATTCAGGTTTTAAAGGGCAGCGCACCAATGCTAAACTCTAAGGGCTATTGCGAAAAGGCTCTTATAATTGATGAGGAGTTTGAAATCGGCAACACCCAGCCCGAAATCACATCGGTTATTAGAACAAGCGCCACACCCTGCATTAGTGATATGAAAATTATAAGCGGCAAGGTACTGCTTCGCGGTGAGCTTCAGATTTGTGTTTTATACACAGGCACCGACTGTAGGCCCATTATGACTAAAAGCGCCATTCCTTTTAGTCAGGTGCTGGACATTGATGATGCAAATGAAGACTGCAAATGCTCGGCAGATGTTCAGGTGGCCTATTTTGAGGTTAAGCCCAAAACAATGCCTTCGGGGCAGGTGCGCCTATTTAGTGTTGATGCAAAGCTTATTGTAACAGGGGAGTGCTTTTGCCAGGATGATGTTCCCGTTATACTTGATGCTTATTCTGTTAAGGGTGACAGCGAGGCGAAATACACCGAAATTGAGTTTGAAAAGATTTGCTGCAGCTATAATGAAACCTTAATTTGCACCGCTCAAACCGATTTTAGGGAGAACGGCATTGGCAGCGTTGTTGACCTTTGGTGTGAGGTTGGGGCAGTTAACAGTCATTTTAGCGGCAACAATATGACGGTAAGCGGCACTTTAAAGGCCTTTATGCTTTTGTATGACACAAACGGCAACGCATTTTTCGGTGAAAAGCCAATGGAATTTGAACACTGTTTCACGGCTGAGAGTTTAAACGAAAAGGTTTACACAAATCCGCAGGTTGAGGCCGTTTCCTGTTCTTACACAATAACGGGTGAGAGCACGGTGGAAATCAGGGTTGAGCTAAAAATCACAGGTGGAATTTATGAGCAGTGCAAAATGCCGATTGTTGCCGACCTTGTCCCTATTGAGAGCAAGGAACCGGCCAAGGAAATTTGTGCCGCAACGGTCATTTACTTTGCCGATTCAGGTGAGAAAATTTGGGATATTGCAAGGAAATATAACAGCTCAGTTGAGGAAATAATGCGCATTAACGAGCTAACCGAAAACCTTTTGCCCGCTTCAAAAACCTTGCTCATTCCCATAATGTAACCTTAAGTTTTTGTCATAAACTGTCAAAATAGAAAAAATACTTGCTTTTTTTGAAATATATGATACAATAAACCATAGAAACTCTGTGGAGGTGTATTTAGAATGGCATATGTAATTTCTGAGGAATGCATCAGCTGTGGTGCATGTGCAGCTAATTGCCCTGTTGAAGCTATCTCTGAGGGTGATGAGCGTTATGTAATCGATGCTGACAAGTGCTGCGATTGCGGTTCTTGCGCAAGCGGTTGCCCTGTAGATGCTATTGCTGAGGCTTAATTGCTTATTTCAACATAAAGCAAATTATTAAGTACATTAAAAAGATAAAGACCCGCTTTAAAAGCGGGTCTTTGTTTTTATTAGTGGCTATGATTTCTTTTTAAGCACAACCTTCGGGAAGAATAGCTTTTCAACCTTGTAGGACGCCAAATCCTCATCGAACTTATCAAAAAGGGGCGCGAGAATAGGTATTTGAGGTATGCTTGATTTAAAGGAATTAAGGGTCAAATCAATAAGTGGTTTACCTGGATTTTCGCTTTGACAAAGAATGCAAAAATCGTTATCGAACTGGAATTTAAGCCTTTTAGTGCAGGGGGTCTCCAGAAAATTAATATCAATCACTAAAACCTGCCTTAAATCCTCATCGGTGAAAAAACGGCCAATGCAATTTATGAGGTAGGGCTCACCAAAAAATAACTGATTTGAAACAAGTGGCTCTTTAAAACCCACGGGAACGGTGTAGGAACAGCCTGCTTCCTCATAAACAAGGTTAAGATTTCCGTTTAAAACTTTAAAAGAAATTCCTCTTAAACCGCTTGAATAGCTGTTTTGCACCGCCTGCAAAATAACGGGGAAAAGGCCAATGCTGTTCTCAGCAGTCATTGCAAATGACAGCCCATCAAGGGCTAGGTAGTGCTTTTTATTTTGATAATTTTTATAAATTCTTTTAATAAAGCATTCAGGCTTAAAGGGCTCGTTAAGGTGTAGCATCAAGCGATTTAACCGAGTGTTAGCCAAAGGATTTGCGGCAAGTTTTTTAGGGAAATCACCGCTGAAGGTATCAAGGGCTGTTTTATAATAGGTGTTCTGCTGGAACATTTCGTTGTTGCCCGCATTGCTTACAACAACAATTTTGCTTTTCTTAAAGCAAAGCACATTTTGACCAAACATACCGTTAAATAAAAATGCTTCTTCACTGGGTCCCACCCAAATGTGAAAGCCATAATCAAAATCGCCGCAATCGGCAGGGGTTGCAACCTGCTTTGAGCAGGCAAACTTCAAATAGTCAGCGGGAATTAGTTGCTTGCCGTTTAAAACACCGTCATTTAGCACCAGGGTGGCAATTTTAAACATATCATAAGGGGAAATGTAAAGACCCCAGCCGCCCTTTTCAAAACCGCAGGGACATTTTTCCCAATAAAACTGTGTTATGCCAAGGGGTGCAAACAGGTTTTTATTAATGAAATTAGAAAGTGAAGTGCCGCTTAGTTTGCAAATGGCGGCGGAAAGCATGTAGGAATTAAGAGAATTATAATTAAACTTTTTCCCCGGCGGGTTATCGGTTATTGAACGCAGAAAGCCCCGCACCCAATTGGTTTCGGTCATGCATTCTATTTCGTTAAAAAGCACACCGCTTGTCATGGTTAAAAGGTGCCTTATGGTCAGGTCTTTAAGCTTAATTCTGACAATGGCATTGCAGTCATCGGGGAAAAGGTCGATGATTTTAGTGTCCAATGTTAAAAGGCCTTGACCAATTGCAATTCCCACCGCAAGGGAGAGAACGCTTTTACACTGGGAAAAGGTTGTTTTAAGGGTGGAAAGGGAATGGTTATTAAAAACCGCCTCACAGCAAAGCTTGCCGTTTCGGCCTATAAGCACGCTGTGCATATTAAGGTCGCGGCTGTTTTTAAGCTTTGTGAGAAAATCAGCAATTCTTTCACTTTCAATTCCGCAGCCTTCGGGTGTGTCACGTTTAATATCCGCAGTTTTGCAAAAGCCGAAATTTGGCTTTTGTGGAGTAGATGTGTAAATCGGCTTTACCGGCTTTTTATCGTCAAGCAGGCGGGTGATTAAAACAATACTTTTGTTAACATTAGAAATGGTCAAGTATGTTATCCTCCTAAAAGAAGAATGCGGAGAACTTTAATTCTCCGCATTTATTATAACCTATTATTATGAATTAAATATTAAATTATTTACTTTTTTTGGATTTTTTAGAATGTTTTTTCCAAATAACCCAAAGGGGAGTGGAAATAAACAAGCTGGAAGTGCAGCCCGAAATAAGACCAAAGCCCATGGGAATTGCAAAACTTCTGAGTGATGAAAGACCAAAGAACTCGGAAACAACAACAATGGTGAATACTGCGAGAAGTGTGGTAACGGTTGTGATAACTGTACGCTTCATAACCGAATTAACACTGTCGTTAACAAGGTCACCAAGGTCGGCATTGGGCTCTAAACGGCGGCCCTCACGAACGCGGTCGTAAATAACAATGGTATCGTTAAGTGAATAACCAAGAATGGTTAAAACAACTGCCATAAAGTTCGAGTCAATGGGAAGGCCAAAAACAGTACAGGTGAAGAAGGCAACAAGCACGTCGAGAATAAGTGCAACAAAGGCTGTGATAGCTGCCGAAACGCCACCGATTTTGCGGAAACGAATTCCAACATAAACCACAACAAGTGCAGCGGCTAAAAGCACTGCAACAAGTGTTTTAATAAAGAAGGAGGAAGCAACGGTTGCACTGATTGAGGTTGAGTCATAAAGGGAAGGTGCATTTGCTTTAAAATCGGTTGCAAGCTTTGAGGTGATTTTTTGCTGAATTTCGGCATCAATGGAATCCTTGCCTGCAAAGCTTAAGGTTAAGGTTTTGGTGTCACCCGCAATTGAGGTGCTCTCACTTACAGTTACAGGAACACTTGTAATTGTTTTAACGGCTTCGGTAACCTTATCGGTAGAGATTTCGCCTTCATAGGAATAGGAAATTCTTGTACCACCGCTAAAGTTAATGTCTAACTTAACGCCCACAAAAAGTGTGATAATAATGCTTACTGCCAAAACAGCGGCATAGATTATAATTGCAGGCTTAAAGGTTTTCATAAAATCAATTTTCTTATTGAACATCTTTAGCACCTCCATAAAGCCAGGGCTTTCTAAAGAACTTGAACTGAGAAATACCCTTAAGCATAAGTCTGGATGCCAGAACACCCATTATAAGGTTGAAGATAACACCGATAACAAGGGTGTAACCGAAGGAGTAGATGGAGCCGGTAATTGCGGTTCCAAACCACTGCATAATGGGGGAGAAAAGCTTTGCAAAGAAGCTATCGGGTGTACCAAAGGCGCCCATAAGAACAACGGCAACAATAACAATGGCAACGTTACCGTCTAGAATAGCACTCCAGCTGTTTTCAAAGCCGCTTGCAATGGCGCCATCAATGGTTCTGCCACGCTTGAATTCATCCTTAATGCGCTCTGCGGCAATAACGTTGGCGTCAACACCAACACCGATTGAAAGAATGATACCCGCAATACCGGGAACGGTAAGGGTAAAGCTGTCGGCACCTGGGAAGTAGCCTGACATGCAAGCGATGGAGCCTGCAAGCTGGCCAAGCAGAGCAATTGCTGCAATCAAACCGGGAAGACGGAATAAAAGAATCATAAGAATGCAAATGAGGACAAAAGCAATGGAGCCTGCAATAAGCATTACATTAAGTGCGTTAGAGCCGAGGGTGGGGGAGATAACCTGCAATTTTGAATCATCAACGGTAAGTGCGAAGGGAAGTGAACCGGCGTTGATTTTGTTTGCAAGGTCATTTGCCTCATCGGCGCTTGCCATACCGTCAATGTAAGCGTTGCCATCGGTGATGGCGGTTTTAACGGTTGGGGCGGAAATCATTTGGTCATCCATCCAAATGGAAATTGTTTTTCCAACAAGCTTTGCGGTGGCAGTTGCAAACTTTGCTTTTCCCTGCTGGGTGAAGGTAAGGTTTACAACATACTGTGAAACGCCTGTGGTTTCATCCTGAACAACACCTGCTTGAGCCCTTTCAATGTCATCGCCACCCTTTAGGATAACGGTGTCCTGAGTTGTGCCCTCACAGAAGGTGAGAAGTGCAGTTTCACCCAGTTCCTGAACGGCTGCTGCAGCATCAAAGTTGCTTTCATCGGCTGCCCAGGGGAAACGAACGATGATTTGATGGTTTTGATTATCAGCGTAAACCTCGCTGTCGGTAATGTTGTTGTTAACAAGACGGGTTTCGATAATGGTTTTTGCGGCATCCATATCATCATCGCTGATTTCGGCGTTCTTAATGTCTGGTGAAAAAACTGCCTCAACACCACCTCTGATATCAATACCCCAGCGGATGTCGCTGGCGCCCTTAACATAAACAGTGCGGGTATCGCCGTAGTAGTTGTCAATACCGAAGAAAGCGGTAAATGTCAACACAAGAATTAGCGCAAGGACTATGAAAAAAGTCGATTTGCGTGCGCGCTTGGATTTCATTGCTTTTTCCTCCAAAATTTGTATTATAGAATATATTATATATTTATTTTGTTATTTAGTCAACTTAAATCTTTGAGCAGCTTTTCAAGGCAGGCATATTTAATTGCAACGCACAAAACCTTTGAAGCCGATTTGATTTCATCAACTGAAGGGTAGGAAGGCGCAATTCTCATAATTGAGTCGGTTTCATCCTTTCCGTAGGGGAAGGGCGCACCTGCAGGGGTGAGCACAAGACCAACCTGTGCACAAAGGTCAACAACGCGTTTTGCACAGCCGTTCAAAACCGAAACACAAATGAAATAGCCGCCCTTAGGATTACTCCAGTTAACAATTTCGTTTCCTTCAAATTGACTGCTTAATTCCTCTAAAACAGCCTCGAATTTTGGGCGGAGGATTTCGGCGTGCGCCTTCATGTGGGCTTTAAGTGCATCAATGTTTTCAAAGGCGCGTGCGTGGCGAAGCTGGTTGAGCTTATCGGGGCCAATGGTTTGAAAACTCATTCTTTTTTTCAGCAGCATAACATTTTCGGGGCTTGCCGCCTCGGCCGCAACACCTGCACCGGGGAAGGTGATTTTTGAGGTGGAGGTAAAAATGATGGGCAGGTTTTGGTTGCCCGCCTTTACACACTCATCATAAATGTTTAAAAGCTTGTCGCCATCCTCATAAAGGTCGTGAATGGCATAGGCATTATCCCACATAATTCTGAAGTCCTTTGCCGCAGGCTTTAAAGCCGCCAGGCGGCGAACAACCTCATCGGAATAGGTAATGCCCGAGGGATTGGAATATTTTGGAACACACCAAATTCCCTTAACAGCCGAATCCTTAACGAGTTCTTCAACCATATCCATATCAGGACCGTTTTCGTCGCATTCCACGGGAATCATTTTAATTCCAAAATATTCGGTTATAGCAAAATGTCTGTCATAACCGGGAACGGGGCAAAGGAATTTAATTTCCCCTTGCTTTAGCCAAGGCTCCTCACCAAAGCCGTGTGTCATAGCCTGGGCAATGGTGTCAAACATCATATTGAGTGATGAGTTACCACCCACAATGACCTGATCGGGATTAACATCTAAAATTTGTGCGAATAAATCTTTGAGTTCAACAAGACCGTCAAGTCCGCCGTAATTTCGGCAATCGGTGCCTGTGCGGTTTTTAAAGCCTGAATCATTTCCCACAAGGTCAAAGATTCGGTTACTAACGTTCATCTGGTCAAAGCCGGGCTTTCCTCTCGACATATCAAGGGATAAATGAAGTGTTACAAGGTGTTTAAAATCAGATTTGACACAGGAAAATTCTTTTTGGAGTTCTTCCTTTGTCATACTAAGATAGTTATTCATTAAATTGCCTCCTTGGTTACTAACTAATATATAATATTATAAAATTAAGAATTTTTCAAGAGGAATATTGAAAAAACGGGGTTAGGAATGGAATTTTGACAAAAAATGATATTTGGCAGGATACTCTGCGCTTTTCGTTTTTTCGAACGCTGCGGGCGTTACCGAAAAAACTTCACTGTAGGGGACTTCACAGTTTTAAGTGATATTCTGCGCTGAAGCGCAGAGTGATATATTTTGCTGTCGCAAAATGTGATATTGAAACCTTGCGATTTCAGTGAAATTATATTCGCCTCTTTAACTGCCCGAAGGGCAATATCACTCGGCATTAGCCGAATACCACTGCGAAGCAATATCACTCGCCGAAGGCGAATATAACTGAAAAACTCCTTGTTCAAAAGAACAAGGAGTTTTTCTGGCTGGGGTGGCAGGATTCGAACCTACGAATGCAGCAGTCAAAGTGCTGTGTCTTACCGCTTGACGACACCCCAAAATGGGTATAAAAAAAGATGGGGTGGATGATCGGATTCGAACCGACGGCCTCCAGAGCCACAATCTGGCGCTCTAACCAACTGAGCTACACCCACCATAGATACTTGATTATTATAGCATAGAAAAACGATTTGTCAATAGAAAATTTGGAAAAATCACAGCACTCTTTTAAGCTGTGGTACCACTAATTTATTTATCACAAAAATTGTTGCAAACTGAACAATCAGCAAAATAAAAGCCTGCGGAATTCGGGAAATGAGAACCGCACCGAAAGGTGTTCCGTAAAGCAAATGAATCCAAAAAGAGTTTAAAATAAGGCCCAAAAGGAACTGATTTATAAAAACGCAAATAAAAATCTTTAGAGCGTTTGTTTTGTTATAAAGAAAAATGCCAAAGCAAAGACCTGTTAAGATGGCTGTGAAGGTAAAACCGAAAAAGTAAGGTCCAATAGGAAAAAGCACTGCGCCGAGAAAATCGGCAAGTCCCCCTAAAATGAGAGCGTAGGCAGGGCCGAAAAGGGCAGCACAAAGGGCAACTGCAACAAAGCCAAACCCGATTTTAGAGTTCCACACCGAGTAGGACAAAAAGCGGGATAGAATTATCTCAAGGGCCAAAAGCATTGCTGTGGCAGTGATTTTTTTAAGATTTTTTGACATAAAAATAACCCCTTTCCTCGCACATAGGGCAGGAAAAGGATTCTTTAAGTGCCGTATGAAGCGGGATGCAAAGCACTAACCGCAGCCAAAAAAGGCTTTCGTCCGCTCGGCAACTCCCCGTCCAATCGGCACTTGACGCTAGCACTTTTACTCTTCTATTGTTTGCAAGAACTAGTATAATAAAAAAAACAAATTTTGTCAATAATTTACATAAAAATATCATTATGTATGGCATTCTAATCTTGACATGACATAAATGTAGTGGTAAAATAAACTCGTTGGGTTATTTAATTTTAATGTTATTTATATACTTCATATATTTGATGCTAAAATTTTTAATATTGGGGAGAAACTACGGTCCCCGCTTAGAACAGGTGTACCCGGCTTTAATCTGATTTTTATCTGTTCTACCAAAAACCGTATTTTTATATAGGAGGTGCATTTTCGAATGCCAGAATCAATTTGGTTTTATGTAATCTTCGGCGCCATTGCCTTAGTTCTTGCAATTATCGGATTTGCCGTTGGTCAGTTTTACCGCCGCAAGTCCGCTGAAGCTTCCATCGGTTCTGCCGAGGCCGAGGCTAAAAGAATTTTAGGTGATGCTATAAAAACTGCCGAAACCAAGAAAAAAGAAATGCTTATTGAAGCGAAGGATGAAATTTTCCAGATGCGTCAGGAAACCGACCGCGACTTAAGAGAGCGTCGCAGTGAGGTTCAGCGCCAGGAACATAGACTCCAGCAAAAAGAAGAGTCCCTTGACAAAAAAATTGAAAACCTTGAAGCCAAGGAAGAAAAGCTTCAAAAGCGCGCTAAGGAAATTGAAGAAAAGATTGAAGAAAGCGAGAAGATTAAACGCAGTCAGCTTGAAATGCTGGAAAGAATTTCCGGTTTTTCAAAGGAACAGGCAAAGGAACACTTGCTTTCAGTTCTTGACGGTCAGCTTGCTCACGAAAAGGCCGTTAAGATTATGGACTATGAGCAAAAAACAAAGGATGAATCCGACCGCCTTGCCAGGGAAATTATCGGTCACGCTATTCAGCGCTGCGCTGCCGACCATTCATCAGAGGTTACCGTTTCGGTTGTAAACCTGCCTAATGATGAAATGAAGGGCCGCATTATCGGCCGTGAGGGCCGCAACATTCGTGCCCTTGAAACCGCAACAGGTGTTGACCTTATTATTGATGATACACCCGAGGCTATTACCGTTTCTTCCTTTGACCCCATTCGCCGCGAAATCGCAAGGCTGACCCTTGAAAAGTTAATTCTTGATGGCCGCATCCATCCTGCAAGAATTGAAGAAACTGTTGCAAAGGCAACTGCCGAGGTTGAGGCAACCATTAAGCAGGAGGGTGAGCGCGCACTTATCGAATCGGGTGTTCACAATCTTCACCCCGAGCTTGTTCGCTTGCTCGGCAAACTTCGTTACAGAACAAGCTACGGCCAAAATGTGTTAAAGCATTCCTTAGAGGTTTGCCATATTGCAGGTCTTATTGCCGCTGAAATGGGCGCCGATATCGGCCAGGCAAAGCGTGCAGGCCTTCTCCATGATATTGGTAAGGCTCTTGACCACGAGCAGGAGGGTTCACATATTCAGCTTGGTGTTGAGGCCGCTAAGAAGTATAGAGAAAGCGAAGCAATTATTCACGCAATTCACGCTCACCATGGTGAGGTTGAGGCTAAAACCGTTGTTGCCTGCATTGTTCAGGCGGCCGATGCTATCTCTGCTGCCCGCCCGGGTGCCAGAAGAGAAAATATTGAAAACTACATCAAGCGTCTTGAAAAGCTTGAAGAAATTGCTAATTCCTTCGGTGGCGTTGAGCGCTCCTTTGCTATTCAGGCAGGTAGAGAAATCCGCATTGTTGTTAAGCCCGAGCAGGTTTCCGATGATGATATGGTTCTCATTGCCCACGATATTGCACAGCGCATTGAAAATGAACTTGAATATCCCGGT
>JAFTPI010000026.1 GCA_017463345.1 Clostridia bacterium
ATCCACCAATCCAGCAAAACTGTGCCTGTGCTTACATAAAAGGTGTTTATAATCGCCGTGAAAATCACAATCGGTAAAATGACCTTAAGATTTTTAAGGTACATTTTTACGGGGATTTTCGAGGTTATGAGTAAAGCAATGCAAAAGCTGGCAATAAGACCAAGGCTTGCAAAGTTGCCCGCAAGAAAAATGAAAACGATTATGGCAATTAAAAGAATAATCTTTATTCTTGGGTCAAGCCTATGCAAAACAGAATGTGTGTCAATAAACTGACCGAAAGTGATATTATCAAGCATTTTCATCCCTCCTATTTTCATAGGATAGGATTGCTCTCACGGCATCATCCATTGTGTAAACATTACTTGGAATGTTAATTCCCTGCTTTTTAAGCTCTACAAAAACCTTGGTGATGTTAGGTACATTAAGACCGATTTCAATAAGCTTTTGGGAATTTGAAAAAACATTATGAGCGGTGTCAAACATAAACACGCTGCCCCTGTTCATTACAAGAATCCTATCTGCAACAAGGGCAATGTCATCCATGCTGTGAGAAACCATAATAACGGTGGCGCCGTTTCTATCACGGCAGTCTTTAACAATTTTTAAAATATTTTCTCTGCCAATTGGGTCAAGGCCTGCTGTGGGTTCATCAAAAATAAGCACCTTGGGATTCATTGCAAGCACCCCTGCAATGGCAACCCTGCGCTTTTCACCGCCCGATAAATCAAAGGGAGATTTGTTTAAAAGCTCCTCATTTAATTCAACCGACCTTGCGGCACTGATAACACGCTCGGCAAGCTCATCTCCCGTGATTCCCATATTTTTGGGGCCAAAGGCAATGTCCTCTTTAGCGGTTTCTTCAAAAAGCTGATATTCGGGATACTGAAAAACAAGGCCCACCTTTTCACGAATTTTTTTAATTTTGGTACCCTTTTCCCAAATATCTTTACCCTCAAAAAGCACCTTGCCTGAGGTTGGGGTCAAAAGACCGTTTAAATGCTGCACAAGGGTTGACTTACCCGAGCCTGTGTGGCCGATAATGCCAATAATTTCACCCTGTTCAATTTTTAAATTAATGTTACTTATTGCTGCCGTGGGGCTTGGAAGCCCACCGGAATAAGAATAGGATAAATCCATGACCTCTAAAATAGACAAGTGATTTTCCTCCTCCCATTCAAAAAAACTAGAAAATTTATTTGAGTGTCGCCGCAATTTGCGCCGCACATTCCTCTACCGAAATACCATCGGTGCTAACATTTAAGCCTGCCTGCTTTAAGCGATAAAGCAGTTCGCTGGTTTGCGGCACGGCAAGGCCTATTTTTTTAAGAAAAACAATTTCGCCGAAAACCTTTTTAGGCTCATCATCCAACACAATGGCGCCATCGTTCATAACAACGGCGCGGTTGGCATTTTCGGCCTCCTCCATAAAGTGGGTTATTAAAACAACCGTAATTCCAAGTTCATTGTTAAGCCTTAAAAGGGTCTCCATAACCTCCTGCCTGCCCTTTGGGTCAAGCATAGCGGTGGGCTCATCAAGCACAATACATTCGGGGCTCATTGCAATAATTCCTGCAATGGCAACCCTCTGCTTTTGCCCGCCTGAAAGCTGGTGTGGGGACTTAAAGCGGTGCTCATACATTCCCACAGCCTTTAGCGCCTCATCAACCCTTGTTCTGATTTCATCAGAGGGGACCCCTAAATTTTCGGGGCCAAAGGCTACATCATCCTCAACGACGGAAGCCACAATTTGGTTATCGGGATTTTGGAAAACAAGACCAACGCGGCGCCTGATTTCAAACTCATTTTTTGTATCAAGGGTAGATAAACCATCAACCGTTATATCACCCTTAGTCGGTTTATAAAGACCGTTTAATAGCTTTGCAAGGGTGGATTTTCCCGAACCGTTATGACCGATAATAACAGTAAAACTGCCGCGTTCAATTTCTAAATTAAAATCCTCAAGCACCTGCTTTTTGTTATCGGCATCGGTGTACTCATAAGTCACACCCTTAACGCAAATAATGTTATCCTTCATAATTACCTTTCCCAAATGGTAGTGTTTCCGCAGGGCAGCACAATGTCCTTTGCGGTAACCTTAAGACCGATTTCATCGGTGTAAACCTTACCACCAAGATTTTTCGCAACACAGTTTTTAACCATATAGTTTAAAATTGTTGCAGAAAGACCGCCCGTGTAAGAATTAAGGAAGAAAAACAGCGGATTATCGCTTAAAAGCTTTCCTGTTTCGGTTAAAAGCTCCTCTATTTGCTGTTCCAGCTTCCAAACCTCGCCGTTTGGTCCCCTGCCGTAAGAAGGCGGGTCCATAATAATGGCATCATAATGGTTGCCGCGACGGATTTCACGCTTTACAAACTTAAGGCAGTCATCCACAAGCCATCTGACCTCTTTATCTGCAAGGCCTGATGCGGCGGCATTTTCCTTTGCCCACTGCACCATGCCCTTTGAGGCATCAACGTGTGTAACCGAAGCACCTGCACTTAGGCATGCCACGGTTGCGCCGCCTGTGTAGGCGAAAAGATTTAAAACCTTAATAGGGCGGTTGGCGTTTTTAATAAGCTCATCCGCCTTTGCCCAGTTAACAGCCTGCTCGGGGAAAAGACCCGTGTGCTTAAAACCCATCGGTTTTAGGCGGAAGGTTAAATCACCATATTTAATGCTCCAAACATCGGGCACCTTTTTAAGCGGCTCCCAATATCCGCCGCCTGTATTAGTTCTATGATAAACAGCGTGGGCGTTGTTCCAGCGCTTATCATTTTTCTCTCCGCTCCAGATTATCTGCGGGTCGGGACGGATAAGTATAATATCTCCCCAGCGCTCAAGGCGCTCGCCGGAATCGGCATCCAGCAGTTCGTAATCAAAAAAATCATTTACAAATCGCATTGAATTCTTGTATCCTTTTCTTTGCTTGCGGCATTTTCGCTGAATGGAATGCCAAGATGTGCATAAGCAAGGCTTGTTGCACAACGGCCGCGTGGTGTTCTTGTTAAAAAGCCGATTTGCATAAGGTAGGGCTCGTAAACATCCTCTAAAGTGATGCTTTCCTCCCCTATTGCGGCTGCAAGGGTGTCAAGACCAACGGGGCCACCGCCATAGACATTGATAATTGTTGTAAGCATACGGCGGTCAAAATCATCAAGACCTAGTTCATCAATTTCAAATCTTGCAAGCGCTGTTCTTGAAACCTCTTCGGTGATAGCGCCATCAAACTGAATTTGCGCAATATCGCGAACACGCTTTAAAAGGCGGTTGGCAATTCTCGGTGTGCCTCGTGAGCGTGAAGCAATTTCTAAAGCACCCTCATCATCAATAGGAATTTCTAAAATTCTCGCCGAACGCTTTATAATTTCAGCCAACTCCTCGGGGGTGTAAAGGTCAAGGCGCAACAGTACTCCAAAACGGTCTCGAAGCGGGGCGGAAAGCTGACCCGAACGGGTGGTTGCGCCAACAAGGGTAAAATGAGGCACATCAAGGCGAATTGACCTTGCAGAGGGACCTTTACCGATTATGATATCAAGAGAAAAATCCTCCATTGCGGGGTAAAGAATTTCCTCAACATTTCGGGGCAGGCGGTGGATTTCATCGATAAAAAGAACATCGCCCTCATTTAAATTTGTAAGAATAGCAACCAGGTCACCCTGCTTTTCAATTGCGGGACCCGAAGTAACACGGAAGTTAACACCCATTTCCTTGGCAATGATGCCCGAAAGGGTTGTTTTACCAAGTCCTGGAGGGCCGTAAAGCAGAACATGGTCAAGGCTTTCATTTCGCATTTTAGCGGCTTTTATATAAATATTAAGATTTTCCTTGGCCTTGCTTTGACCGATATACTCATCCAGCGTTTTGGGGCGCAAAGTTATTTCGGTATCGTCATCCATTCCTGAAAACTCAGGAGAAACAACACGGTTTTCAAAATCGAAATCTTCCAGCATTTAGGGTCACCTACCTTTTTGAAAGTTGTTTTAATGCCAGCTTTATAAGCTGCTGTGTGTCTAAGCTTGCATCAAGCGTGCTGACGGCTGAAAAAGCCTCGCTGCTTGAAAAGCCTAATGAAACGAGGGCGGCAACCGCCTCTTTAACCGAGCTTAATTCCCCACCCTGTGCGGGAGCCGAAAGGCTTGCTCCGCGAAGGTCGGTGCTCTTGCCGAACTTGTCTTTGAGTTCAAGGATAATTCTCTGCGCACTTTTAGGGCCAAGACCCGAAACGGCAGATAATCCCTTGGCATCACCGCTTATAATAAGCAGCGTAATTCTATCGGGAGTAAACTCCGAAAGAATGGCAAGGGCTGTTTTTGGGCCGATTCCGCTAACCGAGGTCAGATTTTTGAACATTTCAAGCTCCTGGGTTGTTAAAAATCCAAAAAGGGTTATGGAATCCTCCTTAACAGCCATAAAGGTTGTGAGAAAAACATCTTGTCCAATGGGGGGAAGCTTTGATAATGTGTTATTTGTTACAAGGCACCTAAATCCTACGCCGCCACATTCCACAACGGCTGATGAAGAATCGGTGTAAACAAGTTTTC
This sequence comes from Clostridia bacterium, assembly GCA_017463345.1. GTDB lineage: Bacteria > Bacillota > Clostridia > Oscillospirales > Acutalibacteraceae > SIG587. The sequence goes on from JAFTPI010000026.1 coordinate 4,542, forward strand.
CGTTTAAAGATGCAATCATTTCTTTTTTGCCTCCCTAACAAGTTTTGCATAGGTTGTTGATGCTGAATAAGCGTGGCAAATAGCCAAGGCCAGCGCATCGGCTGTATCGTCAGGCTTTGGCACCTCACTAAGTCCCAAAAACTGTTTTGTAAGTTCCATAACCTGCCGCTTTTCTGCCCTGCCATAACCGGTAACCGCCTGTTTAACCTGAAGCGGTGTGTATTCAAAAACGGGCACTCCGTTTTGTTTGGCGGCAAGAACTATAACTCCCCTTGCTTGCGCCACATCAATAGCTGTTGTGGCATTGGTGTTAAAAAACAGTTTTTCAATAGCCAGGGCATCGGGCTTTGCCTTCTTAAAAAGGGTAAAAGCATCGTTATAAATGCTTTCAAGGCGTTTGTCAAAATCGGTGTGCGCAGGGGTTGTAATGGCACCGTATTTAAGAGTTTTAAAGCGGTTTAAATCATATTCAATAACTCCCCAACCAACGATAGCATAACCGGGGTCAATGCCCACAATTCTCAAACAAAGCACCACCTTTTTTAGTAGACATAAAAATACTTATATATTATATCATAATTTTTATATAAGAGCAACAATTTTAAGAGAAAAATTGCTTTTAATAACTATAAAAAGCAGTCCCGCTAGTGAGACTGCTTTTTTATATGCTCATAAAGCTTTTCACAACCGATGATAACATCTTTTTTTGTCGCCTCAAAATCCCCTGTGTACCAAGGGTCGGCAACATCGCGAGGGTTTTCGGTTAAGGATAGCAGCATAAAAATTTTATTATCCTTATCCTCGGGAATTATGTATTTGATATTACGCATATTATTTTTGTCCATACAAACAATATAGTCAAATTCGGCATAATCCTCCTTTGTAACCTGTCGTGCCCTTTTGCCGTCGCAATTTATTCCCATTGCGTTTAAAATGCGTTTTACGGGCGGATAAACGCCGTTTCCGATTTCCTCACGGGAGGTTGCGGCAGAGGCGATAATGAATTCCCCTTCCTCCCCTTTTTTCTTAACAATATCCTTCATAACAAACTCTGCCATTGGGCTTCGACAAATATTCCCGTGGCAGACAAAAAGTATCTTAACCATAAAAACCTCTCAAATTTGGAATTTCTTAATTAGTATTAACCAAATCTTTACTTTTGTCAATGGAAAATTCACATTTCCCCTTGTAAATCTTAAAAAATGGGTGTATCATTTAGTAAAGAATAGGAGGCATAGAAAATGTCTAACATTTGGCACGATATATCACCAAAAAGAATTAACCCCGAAGATTTTGTTTGTGTTATTGAAATTCCCAAGGGAAGCAATAAAAAATATGAGCTTGATAAGGAAACAGGTCTTTTAAGCCTTGACCGCATTCTTTACACCTCAACCCACTATCCCGCCAACTACGGTTTTATCCCCCGCACCTATGGTGATGACCAGGACCCCCTTGATGTGTTGCTTTTATGCTCACAGTCAATTGAGCCCATGACCTTGGTGCGAGCATATCCCATTGGAATGATTTCCATGATGGACAACGGAAGAAACGATGAAAAGATTATAGCAATTCCCTTTAGTGACCCCACCTATAATCACTACACAAGCATTGACCAGCTTCCCGCACACATTTTCGATGAAATGCGCCACTTCTTCACCGTTTATAAAAACCTTGAAAACAAGGATACCGCGGTTAAAGAGGTTTGCGGCAGAGATGATGCCATTGAGGTTATTAAAGCCGCTATTGACAGTTATATCGATAATTTCTGCAAATAAAAAATTTAAAGCACTCTTCAAAAAGAAGAGTGCTTTTCTTTTATTCCTGTTCAAGGATACTTTTAAGCGCATTGTTAACATGTAAAACCGAAAGCTGTTCGGCCTTTGCCGCATCACGCTGCAAAACAGCATTCATAATAGCCTTATGCTCGGTTATGGTTTTTTCAACCCTTCCCCCACTTTGCATAGACTTTTCTCGGTAACGAACTCCATAATCGTGAAGCTCATCTAAAATATGCTTTAAAATTCGATTATGGCAAACCTCATAAAGGCATTGGTGAAACCTTCCATCTAAATCTCGAAGCTTTTTATCATCGCCACGACTAAAATAGAATTCCGCCAGTTCAACAATCTCTTTAAGCTGTGCAATTTCTTCATCACTGGCATTTTTTGCAGCATGAGCTGCCGCAACGCCTTCAATTAATGACCTGATTTCATAGATGTTTTTAATATCATCAATAGAAATGTTTTGAACAACTGCACCCTTGTTTGGAACAATTTTAACAAGACCGCCCAGCTCCAACTGCCTTAAGGCCTCTCTAACGGGTGTTCGGCTGACATTCAACTCTTTTCCGACACTGTTTTCGGTTATGGAGCTTCCGTTTTCATAATTACCCGAAAGAATTTGCTCTTTGAGATAGTCATAAACCCTGTTTGTCAGATTAACACTTTCGCTAACCATAATTATAATCTCTCAATTGTTTCAAGAATATAGTTTGCAAACTCCTCACCTGTTGCGCCGTCGCTTCTGCCTGTCATAACAAGCTTTTTCTCAGTTTGACCGCAGATTTCAAGGGCGGTAGAAAGTTTTTCTGCCTTTTCGGCATAGCCAATGTGAGAAAGTAGCATTGCGGCGGCACGGATAACGCTTGAGGGGTCGGCATAAATTGCTCTGCCCTCTTTAACCATACGAGGTGCGGAGCCGTGGATGGCCTCAAACATACAGTATTTCTTACCAAGATTTGAGCTGCCTGCGGTGCCAACACCACCCTGAAGCTCGGCGGCCTCATCGGTGATAATATCGCCATAAAGGTTAGGAAGCACGATAACCTGGAAATCTCTGCGGCGCTTTTCATCAACCAGCTTTGCAGTCATAATGTCAATGTACCATTCGTCAAAGGTGATTTCGGGATATTCTGCGGCAACTCTTCTACAGCACTCAAGGAATTTACCATCGGTGGTTTTAATAACATTTGCTTTGGTTACGGCAGTAACCCTTGTTTTGCCGTTCTTGCGAGCAAAATCAAAGGCGGCACGGGCAATTCTATCGGTTCCCTGAGAGGTAATAACCTTAAAGTCAAAGGCCATATCCTCGGTGACATTTACGCCTTGGCTGCCAAGTGCATATTCACCCTCGGTGTTTTCACGGAAGAAGGTCCAGTCAATGCCCTGTTCGGGGATTTTAACGGGGCGAACATTGGCAAAAAGGTCAAGTTCCTTTCTCATTGCCACGTTTGCACTTTCAATGTTGGGCCAGGGGTCGCCCTTTTGGGGTGTGGTTGTTGGGCCCTTTAAAATAACATCGCATTTTTTAAGCTCTGCCAAAACATCATCGGGAATGGGTTTATTTTTAGCAACACGGTTTTCAATGGTTAAGCCCTCAATAGTGCGGATTTCAACCTTACCTGCCTTAATATCATCAGCAAGTAAAACTTCTAAAACTTTTTGTGCGTGACCTGTTATCATAGGGCCAATGCCATCGCCGCCAACAACGCCGATAACGATTTTTTGGAGTTTTGTATAATCTACAAAATCTCCCTCGTTTTTAAGGCGCTCAACGCGGTCGGCCTGCTGCTTTAAAATTGCTTCAAATTTTGCAAGTGTTTCTTTAAAATCGTACATTTTTAACTATCCTTTCATCTTTATTGAGTTAATCTTACCGCCTGCTAAAAGAACCTCTTGTTCTTTATCGGTAAGCTCAATAATCATGTTAATTTCTTTTCCGTTAACTAAAGCGGTAACCTTACCTGATTTAACCTGCTCTACGGCATTTTCAATAACAATTTTATCATCGGTTGAAATTGTGTCATAATCTGCAGGGTTTGCAAAAACAAGGGGCAAAATGCCTGAATTGATAAGGTTTGCCTTGTGAATTCTTGCAAAGCTCTTTGCAAGCACTGCCTTAACGCCGAGATAGAGTGGCACAAGCGCTGCATGCTCGCGGCTGGAGCCCTGACCATAGTTTTCTCCACCTACGATAAATCCGCCGCCGTTTGCTTTAGCACGTGCCGGGAATTCAGGGTCGCAGGGGGTCAAACAATAATCCGATAAATGAGGAATATTTGAACGGAAAGGAAGCAGTTTTGCGTTTGAGGGCATAATGTGGTCGGTAGTGATGTTATCCTCAACCTTAATAAGGGCAATTCCCTCAATTTTTTCGGGTGTTGCAACATTTACGGGGAAAGGTTTAATGTTGGGGCCCTTAATAACCTCAACCTCATCGGGAGTTTTGCTGGGAGAAACAATCATATTATCGTTAATTTCGAATTTTTCGGGCATTTGAACGCTCAAATCAACCTTATCTGCATAAGTTCTAGGGTCGGTTAAAAAGCCTTCCAGCGCGCTTACAGCGGCAGTTTCGGGGCTTACAATGTAAACACCTGCCGAGGTTGTGCCGCAACGACCTTTAAAGTTTCGGTTAATTGTGCGAAGAGAAACTGCATCACTTGCGGGTGCCTGACCCATACCAATGCAGGGGCCACAACCAGATTCAAGAATTCTAGCACCTGCATCAATCATATCAGCAAGGGCGCCGTTTCTTGCAATCATATTAAGCACCTGCTTTGAGCCGGGGGCAATAACAAGACTAACGTGAGGCGGAACGGTTTTACCCTTTAAAATGCGAGCAACCTTCATCATATCAAGGTAAGAACTGTTGGTGCAACTACCAATCATAACCTGATCAACCTTAACACCCTTAACATCCTTAACCTTTTTAACATTATCGGGGCTGTGAGGAAGTGCTGTAAGGGGCTCAAGGCTCGATAAATCAACGGTAATTTCCTCATCATAGGTAGCATCAGCATCGGCTGTTAAAAGGGTAAAATCCTTTTCCCTATCCTGTGCTTTAAGGAAGAAATGAGTGGTTTCATCGGTAGGGAAAATTGAGGTTGTAGCACCTAATTCTGCACCCATATTTGTAATGGTCGCTCTTTCAGGAACGCTTAAGGTTTTAACGCCTTCGCCGCAATATTCAATA
>JAFTPI010000115.1 GCA_017463345.1 Clostridia bacterium
GCACAAAGTAAAGTAATGTGTTCTATTTTACTTGCCGAAGGTAACACATCGTTCCAAAAAAAAGAGCAGCCGACAAAGTCGACTGCATTTTTTGGTTGCGGGGACAGGACTTGAACCTGCCTTGCCCTCTTGCGGTGCCCAAAGTTCATTACGGCTCTAAACGCCTATGAACTTTGACCGCGGCGCTTCGTTTTGCTCGCTGTATCACCCACCGGGTGCGCTCGCAACCTCACCCCGGGAACCCGTCGGTCGCAGGTTAATTCTTTTCCATAATAAAAAACCAAAGCACCACTTTCGTGATGCTTTGGTTTTTGGTTGCGGGGACAGGACTTGAACCTGCGACCTCCGGGTTATGAGCCCGACGAGCTACCAGCTGCTCTACCCCGCGATATTTTGTTTTCTCTTTTGAGTGCTAAATTATTATACATTATATATAAGCATTTTGCAAGCCCTTTTTTGAAATTTTCTTTAAAAATTTATCGACATTATTTTTATATGCAAGAATTTTGCATAAATACCCGTTAAAACCGCTAAATTATGCATTAAAATTCGTATTTTACCAACAACTTGCACAAAGTTATAAATATTTATGCAAAAGCTATTGCATTTTAATTCATTATGTGTTAAAGTATAATCAACAAATTTCTTTTGGAGGAAAAATTTATGAAAAAGTTATTAGCACTTACCCTTTCAGTTTTAATGATTGTGGCCCTTTTTGCAGGCTGCGGCGGCAGCGGTATTAAAATCGGTGTTCAAACCACCACCACCGGTGATATCTATGCTACTGGTGATTTTGGTGAAAAAGCAATTACCCGATATGATAACGGTGCGGTAGCAGTTGAAGCTCTTAAAAACGGCAAAGTTGACTGCGTTATTATTGACAATGAGCCTGCTAAATCTTATGTTGCAGCAAACAGCGGTCTTAAAATTCTTGAAACGGAATATGCCGTAGAAGATTATGCTATTTGCTTCCAAAAAGGCAGTTCTCTTAAAGCCACTGTTGATGCTGCTCTCAAGACGCTCATTGAAGATGGCTCTGTTAAAAAAATAGTTGATAAGTACATTAACGGCACCGGTGAAGAAAAAGTTGGTGTTCCTGTTTCAAAGGTTGATACAGACAAACCCGACCTCATTATGGCAACTAATGCAGAATTCCCACCCTATGAATATGTTGATGGTGATAAATACTATGGTATTGATGTTGAAGTTGCTAAGTTGATCGCAGATAAAATTGGTTATGACCTTGTTATTGAAAATGTTAGCTTCGATTCCATTATCCCCGGCGTTCAGACGGGTAAATATTCAATGGGTATGGCAGGTCTTACAGTGACTGATGATAGAATTGAAAAGGTTGACTTTTCTTCCACCTATGCCACCGGCGTTCAGGTAGTTATTGTTAAAGATGGCGGTTCTATTAATGCAATCGAAGATCTTGACCCATATTACCTTCCTAAAGAATAATTGATTTTTCGCGCATATTTTCAGGGCGGAGTTTGTTCCGCCCTGTTTTTCAGTTTTATGGAAGGAGTGATTTTATGAATTTTTTTGAAAAAGTCTATAGTTGGATATGCACTACTCTGAATAGCATTGGAACTTTTTTTGTGGATTTTTATCAAGAATTTCATCATGTTATGATTGACGGTGAAAGATACAAATTTATCATTGAGGGATTAAAAAACACTTTCATCATAACACTCGGTGCACTTGCAATAGGTGTTGTTATTGGTATTGTTGTAGCAACTGTCCGCACCTCTTACGATAAAAACAAAGAAACCCTAATGTTGCACGGCGGCATTGGATATACACTTCTAAGTGTTTTAAATGCTATATGCAAATTTTATATCACCGTTGCACGCGGAACGCCTGTGGTTGTTCAACTTATGATTTCATATTTCATTATTTTTGCAGCGGCTGATAGCGGTGTACCCGTTGCTATCTTTGCCTTTGGTATTAACTCAGGCGCTTATGTTGCCGAAATTTTCCGTGGCGGTATCATGTCGGTGGATAACGGACAGTTTGAGGCTGGAAGAAGCCTAGGATTTAATTATTTTCAAACAATGTTTTATATTGTTATACCTCAAATGTTTAAGGCAGTTCTTCCTACACTTTGTAATGAGTTTATTGCGCTTCTTAAAGAAACCTCTGTTGCCGGTTACGTAGGCGTTACCGACCTTACAAAAGCGGGTAATACCATTGCGGGTAGAACCTTCTCTTACTTTATTCCTCTTATAAGCGTTGCTATAATTTATCTTGTTGTTGTTATTATTCTTTCCTCACTTGTTGGAAAGCTTGAAAGGAGGTTGCGCAAGAGTGAGCATTGATTCTCAAACACTAATTAAAGTCGAAGGTCTAAAAAAATCCTTTGGCAAAATTGAAGTTTTAAAAGACATAAATACCGAGATTAAAAAGGGTGAAGTTATTGTTGTAATCGGTCCTTCGGGTTCTGGTAAATCCACCTTCTTGCGTTGCCTTAACCGCCTTGAAGAACCCACAGACGGAAGCATTTATCTTGAGGGAATTGATATTACCGATAAAAAGGTAAATATCAATGAGCATAGACAAAAAATGGGAATGGTCTTTCAACAATTCAATCTTTTCCCCCATATGACCGTGCTTAATAACTTAACAGCGGCGCCTATGAAACTTTTAAAAATTGAAAAGGAAACTGCCGAACAAACGGCATTGGATCTTTTGCGCCGTGTTGGTCTTGAAGAAAAAGCAAACGCTTATCCTTCTCAGCTTTCAGGCGGACAAAAGCAACGTGTAGCCATTGTAAGGGCACTTGCTATGAATCCCGATGTTATGCTTTTTGATGAGCCCACCAGCGCCCTTGACCCCGAAATGGTCGGCGAGGTTTTAGAGGTTATGAAGGACCTTGCAAAGGATGGTATGACAATGGTGGTGGTGACCCACGAAATGGGCTTTGCCCGTGAGGTGGCCGACAGGGTTATCTTCATTGATGAAGGCATTATTCTTGAAGAGGCACCCCCTGCTGAATTCTTCTCTAACCCCAAATGTGACCGGCTTAAAGATTTTCTTGCAAAGGTATTATAATTATAAGAGATTAAAAGCCGTGCAAATGCACGGCTTTTTTTGCGCATAAAAATTAAAAAGCACAGTCATCGACTGTGCTTTTGTGTTGGCATCTACTTATCTTCCCGGGCAGCTTCCCGCCAAGTATTTTCA
>JAFTPI010000116.1 GCA_017463345.1 Clostridia bacterium
GCAAGGTAAACGGTGGCTACCGAGTTTATTGCTGATAAAATGCAGGTGACAATAACAGGTAAAATTGCGGATTTTGAATTTTTGAGAATCCACCTAAATGGGGTGGCTTTTACATTACTATTCATTAAGCAATCCGTTCTCTCTTAGTTTATTTAAAAATTTATCAATATCATTTTCTGCCGTGGCTTCATCAACATCATATTCCGCTCTTAACTTTTCTATAAGCTGCTCCTTTGTTGCATCCTCTTTTTCGAGAATAGACCAAAGAAAGGCGGCTGTTTCATTAAGTGTTATGGCACGGTTAAAATCAAAGGCCTTTTTGCCCATGGGCATAACAACGCTTTGGTTTGCAACCTTTCTTAAAAGAAAGCCCTCTGCAATTTTCATAAACTTTACCTCACTGTGAGAATATAATATATTTATTAAATTATACAATGAAACAAAAACTATTGCAAGAGTGAGAAAATTTGAGTATAATATAATTAACAAAATTTAGTAGTTTTCAGGAGAAAAATTATGGACACTTTTTTTGAACAAATCGTTGCAATGAGAAAGGGCGCAAAGGAAATTGCGCTTATCATTTTAATTTTGATTGCAGCCCTTATTGTTGGCGCACTTTTAATGCTACTTTCAATTGTTAATATTTCCTTTGCTTCCATTTGCTTTTTGGCAATTGCGGGCGTGTTCTTTGGCGCCTACAAACTTGTTGCACTCCAAAATGTTGAATTTGAATACATTTTAACCAACGGTGAAATAGACATTGATAAAATCACCAACCGCAGTGCAAGAAAAAGAAAAATCACCTTCCGTTTAAAGGATGTTTTAAGAATAGAAAAATATGATTTTTCAAATCCTGTTGTAATTCAGGGCGCAAAAACCGAGGTTTACTGCAATAAGGGTGATGAAAACGCCTGCTTTGTGCTTTTAGAGCACAAAAGCCACGGTAAAACCGTTGTTGTTTTTGCTCCCAATGAAAGAATGCGCCAGGGAATGAGCGGCTTCATCCCCCGAATTATCGGCGGAGATTTCTTTAAAAAATAATTTCTAAAGGGTGTGCTTTAAAATGAAAATTTTCACCTCTTTGCAAATTAAAAACATTGAAGATGCCACCGTGCTTCGCGGCATTTCAAAGCTTCGTTTAATGGAAAACGCAGGCTCTGCCGCCGCACGGGTTATTAGAGAAAAATTTGATATAACCTCCAAAAAAATCGTGGTGGTGGCGGGTAACGGCAACAACGGCGGCGATGGCTTTGTGGTTGCGCGAAAACTTTATGAAAACGGCGGCAATGTTGAGGTGATTCGCCTGCTGGGACTTCCTCAAAGCGAAAATGCCTCGCTTATGTGCAAAAAGCTTATGGAAACGGGCGTGCCCATTCACGATTATTTTGACAACACCTCCATTTCAAGAGCGCTGCTGGCGCAGGCCGATATAATTGTTGATGCGGTTTTCGGCATTGGGTTTAACCGCGCCTTGGACACAGCGGTTTCAGAGGTTTTCTCCTTTATTTCATCTCTTCCTGCCCGCCGCGTTGCTGTGGACGTTCCAAGCGGTGTTTACTGTGACAGTGCTGAAATTAACACAAGTGTCATAAAAGCCGATTTAACAATCAGCTTTATCGGGTTTAAGCCCTGCCACCTTTTGCCGCCAGCCTCCTCCTTTTGCGGTGAGGTTGTAAACTGCGCCATTGGTGTGGCTGATGATGTTTTGTATTATTACGAAAACTGTCCCGAAACGATAGAACCGAATTTTGTTTTAAAAAGGGATAAAAATGCCCACAAGGGAACCTTTGGCAAGGCACTGCTTGTTTGCGGATCTTATGGCATGGCAGGCGCCGCCATTTTAAGCCTTAAGGCAGCCCTTCGCTGCGGCGTTGGTCTTGGAGTTTGTGCGCTGCCCGAAAAAATTTATCCAATTGTGGCAGAGAGCGTTCCTGAGGCGGTTTATATTCCTGCACCCACAAATGTAAACGGCGGCTTTGCCGCTAACACCTATTTCGCAATTAAGGATACCATAAATTCTGCCGACAGCATCTTGTTCGGCCCCGGTGTTACCAACACGAACGATACCGTGATTCTCCTTCGTGATATTTTGGAAAATGCAAAATGTCCTGTTATAATTGATGCCGATGGCATAAATGCCCTTGCTCGCAACATAGATATTATTAAACAGTCGGCAGTGAAAATCATTTTAACCCCACATCCCGCCGAAATGGCAAGGCTTTGCAGGGTGACGGTAAGTGTAATAAATTCCGACCGAATTTATTATGCCAAAAAGCTTGCCCACGAATTTGGTGTTACTGTGGTGCTTAAGGGCGCAAACACCGTTGTAGCCACAGAGGATGAAAGGGTGTTTGTGAATTTAACGGGCAATCCGGGTATGGCAACGGGTGGCAGCGGCGATGTCCTCAGCGGAATGATTGCGGGACTTATCGCTTCCGGTGTTCTCCCCGAAAACGATGCCGTTTGCGCGGCGGTTTATCTCCATGGTTTGGCAGGGGATAGGGCGGCGCAAAAGCTAAGCCAGACCTCGCTTTTGCCAAGTGATATAATTGATGAGCTGCCCTCGCTGTTTAAAACTTTTGAAGGGTAGCGAAACAGCTTGAAAAGAATTTTACCGCTGATTTTTTCTCTTATTTTCCTTTGCAGTTGTGCAGGCACCGCCGCAAACGTTAAACCCCTTTTAAGCGGCATTGCCTTTGATGTGAAACTAACCTTTTATAACGAGGTGTTTGAGTGTTCGGGTGAAATTTCAAAGGATAATACACTCACCCTCACCGTAAATGAGCCTCAAACCATAAAGGGAATGAAATTAACGGTAAAAAACGACCTTCTATCGGCCGAATTCAAGGGGCTGACCTACACCCCAAAAACCGAAAAATTGCCCTTTGCCAATGTGGCGCAGGTGCTCTATTCCGCTCTGTCCGATGCGGTTTACAGAAACCCGCAGGTCAAGACGCAGGACGGCGCATTCTTTATCGAATCTGCCCCAAATGATAAGTATTATAAAATTATTTTAACCGAGGCGGGCTTTCCAATTTCTGCCGAAATTCCCGCCGCCGCATTAACAGCAGAATTCAGCAATGTTAGTATCATAAAATAAAAACAGCAGGTTTTAAAACCTGCTGTTTTTTATTTTTTAACCAATTAACCAATAAACTTATCGTGGATTGCGGTAACGGCGTGGTCGTTATCAGCCAGGTCAATAAGAACGGAAATTTTGATTTCGCTGGTGGAAATCATCTGAATGTTGATGCCTGCATCAAAGAGGGCTTCAAACATTTTAGCGGCAACGCCGGGGTGGCTCTCCATGCCCGAGCCAACGATGGAAACCTTAGCAACCTTTTCATCGTGAACGATTTTTTGATATTTAAGGGAACCTTCAAGCTTTTCAATGGCGGCAATAGCCAGGGGATACTGCTCTGTTGAAACGGTGAAGGAAATATCCTTTGTGCCATCACGGCCAACAGACTGCAGAATGATGTCAACATTAACCTTTGCCTGAGCAAGCTCGTTAAAGAGTTTGAATGCAACACCGGGGGTGTCCTTTAAACCTACAACCGAAATACGGGATACATTTTTATCACTGGCAACGCCACGAATTAACATTTTTTCCATTTTAACAATCTCCTTTACAATTGTTCCTGGTTTCTTCTCTAAACTTGAAAGAACCTCAAGCTCAACATTATATTTTTTAGCCATTTCAACCGAGCGGTTATTAAGAACCTGCGCGCCGAGTGTGGCAAGCTCTAACATTTCGTTATATGTTATTTCATCCATCTTCTGTGCATTGGGAACCTTGCGGGGGTCGGCGGTATAAACGCCGTCAACATCTGTGTAAATCTGACAAAGGTCAGCGTGAAGTGTTGCGGCAATGGCAACGGCGGAAGTATCAGAGCCGCCACGGCCGAGGGTTGTAATATCGTCATAGCGGTTAACGCCCTGAAAGCCTGCAACAATGACAATGTGCTTTTTGGAAAGCTCGGCGCGAAGCCTTTCGGGGTTTACACGCTTAATTCTAGCCAAGGAATAGTTTGAATCGGTTTCAAAGCCTGCCTGCCAACCAAGAAGTGAAACAACAGGATAACCCAGTCTTTCGATTGCCATTGCGAGAATAGCAATTGAAATCTGCTCGCCGGCAGAAAGAAGCATATCCATTTCTCTTTTGGAAGCGCCCTCAGGGTTAATTTCCTTTGCTTTTTCAATTAAATCGTCGGTGGTGTCGCCCTGAGCGGAAACAACAACCACAACATCGTTACCCTTTTTATAATCATCAATGATTATATTGGCAACATTCATAACTCTTTCGGCATTGGCAACCGAGCTGCCACCGAATTTTTTTACAATCAGTGCCATAAAAATTCCTCCTCTAGTCTAAAACGTGAAGCACTTTTGCAATTTTATCATCAAATTTAGAAATCTTTTTGGTTAGGACCTCTTCAATGTCATATTCGGTAAGGAATGCGAGTTCGTTTTCCTTAACACCCTCAATAATGACTGTATCCTCCCCAAAAACGGCGCAAACAGCATTTTTGGTTTCGCTCACATTCTTTGCGTTTAAACGCACAAAAAGCTTGGAAAGGGCTTTTTTGCCATCACAAACATAATTTTTATCACCATCAGCCCAGGAAAGATATTTTCTGGCAACCAGGTGCTTAACGCAGTCGATAACATCGGCAACAACGGCGCTGGCTGTGGGGGATTTTCCCGCGCCCCTGCCATAGAACATAACCTGACCGATAGCATCACCGTAAACCATAACGGCATTGAAGACATCGTTAACGCCCGAAAGCATATTATCCTTGTTTATAAGGGCGGGGTAGACATTGGCTGTGATTTTGCCGTTGTCCATTTTTTTGGCGTGGCCGATAAGCTTTATAACGTAGCCCAGCTTTTCGGCATAGGCTGCGTCAAACAAATCAATTTTAGTAATTCCCTCGGTTTGCACCTGTTCGGGATAAACATGTTTTCCAAAGCCAAGGGAAGCAAGAATACAAATTTTGCGGCAGGCATCGTGGCCCTCAACATCGGCTGTGGGGTCTTTTTCAGCATAGCCAAGGTCTTGCGCCTGCTTTAAGGCATCCTCAAAGGAAACCTTTTCCTTAATCATTTTTGTAAGGATGAAGTTTGTGGTGCCGTTTAAAATGCCTACAATTTCACTCAGTTCATTTGCCGCAAGACACTGGGCAATGGGGCGAAGCACGGGAATGCCTCCGCCAACGCTTGCCTCAAAAAGGAAGTTAACGTTTTTCTCGTTGGCAATCTGCAAAAGCTCTGCACCCTTTGCGGCAACAAGCTCCTTGTTAGAGGTTACAACGCTCTTTCCGCTGTGCAGGCAGGCCTTAACAAATTCATAAGCGGGGTTAATGCCGCCCATAACCTCAACAACAACCCTGATTTCGGGGTCACGAAGAATTATGTTGAAATCCTTAATAAATTTATCGGAGTAGTAAAGGTGGCTAAAATCCTTTAAATCTAAAATGTATTTAACATTGATTTCATTTTTTGCCTTTTGAGCAATGGCATCCCAGTGTTCAAGCAGAATTTCAGCAACGCCTGAACCAACAACGCCATGACCCATTATTGCAACTTCAATCATTGTTATTTCCCTCCTTAATGCGACTTAACCGAAATGACGCCGTCAATGGACTTAATCATTTGGGGGAGCTTTGAGAGCTCAACGGTTAGATTATCTGTTTTAAACATTATAGAAACTGCGGCGGTGCCGTCAACAGGCAGGCTTTGGTTAACGGTTAAAATGTTAGCCCCCACCTTGTAAAGAAATGCGGTTAGATTCGAAAGCTTGCCTGCATTGTTTGAAAGAACGATGCTGAGCGACATTGTGTTTGAATCATTTTCACCGCTGTAGGAAAAAACGCAGTCCTTATATTTATAATATGCACTTCGTGAAACGCCTGCTTTTTTAATGGCCTCGCTAATGCTGGCGGCCTCTCCGCGGGCAAGCATTTCCTTTACAATCAGCACGTTTTTAAAAACGGCGGGAAGTGCTTCACTCTTAACAAGTAAAAGGTCGTAATCGGTCAAACTGTACACCTACCAAAAACATTTGTATTCAATTATAAACCACCTCACCGTTAATTTCAACCTTTTTTTCAAAAAATTTGACACTTTTTTTATTTTTGTGAAAAGGCACAAAAAAATGCTGAAAATACCGAAAATAGAGGCACACTAATACAAAATGTTTTAGAATAAAGAGAGGAAAAATCCACCATGACCACCGAAAACAAAAGGAATTTTTTAATTAACATAGCATTTGCAGCGGTTATTGTTTTTATTGTGTATTTTCTTTTAAAATTTGCCGCAGCCTACCTTTTTCCGTTTTTTATCGGTGTTGCCCTTGCGGCGCTGACCCAAAAGCCAGCTAGCATTTTGGCAAAAAGGCTCAATGTTAAAAGCGGAATTCTTGCCGCATTAATGGTGCTCCTCATTTTTGTTTTGATGGTTGCGGCGGTATTTATTATTTTGTCCCGATTTTATTCATTTTTAACAGGGTCGTTTTTATCCTTAAAGGATTTCCTGCCCCATTTAAGCCAAATGCTGTCGGGCCTTTCCCAAAAAATCACCAATTTTTTTGATGGCATTAATATAGAGCTTTTTGCAGTAACACGGGACACCTCGGTTTTAAGCACTTTTTTGGAAAATGCAATTGGCACTTTAATAGAGTCACTTGGCTCCTTTGCTACAAGGGTTGTGGCAGGTCTGCCCTCAATGCTTTTTTCCCTTGGTGTCACGGTGGTTGCCAGCTGTTATATTGCTAAGGATTATGAAAAAATAAAAAAATACATTAAGGAAATTATACCTGAGCGGTTTGTTAACCGTTACATTGAGTTAAGGCAGGTCGCCCTTGACGGGGTTTTAAAAATGGGGAAGGGCTATTTGGTTATGTTTCTAATCACCTTTTTTGTCCTTGCACTCGGCTTTTTGATTTTAGGGCGAAAGAACTTCTTAATGCTCGCCCTTGCCGTTTCGGTGGTGGATATTTTGCCTGTCCTCGGCACGGGCACGGTGCTGCTGCCCTGGGCAGTGATAGAGCTGATTTTCGGCAGAACCCTGCCCTCAGTGGGATTAATTTTAATTTATCTTAGCGTAACCGTGCTTCGCCATGTGTTAGAGCCTAAAATTATTGGAAAACAAACGGGACTTCACCCGCTTTTGTGCCTTGCGGCAATGTTTGTGGGGCTTAAGAGCGTGGGCTTTTGGGGGCTTATAGTTTTCCCCTTGGCACTTACGGTGTTAATTCAGCTTTTAAGAAGCGGAAAAATCAAAATTTAAACTGTCAAAACACAAGGAAAGGACATAGAATGTACCAGCCCTCATAATAAGATAAGGAGTGGTATTTACGGAAAAGATTTTGGTTGTAACAGGCACAGTAACCTATGCCGTAAAGGGCAGAGACCTGCTTCGTCGGCAGGGCTACAAGGCCGCAATTGAAAGGGTGACGGCAGGGGAGAGGATTGGCTGTGGCTACGGCATTCTCACCTTTGGTGACCCCGAAAAAATAAAGGAAGAACTAGAGCGCGGCAGGGTAAAAATTTTGGAAATAAGAAAAGCATAGCAGGGACAAAAAATGATATATTTCGATAACGCCGCAACCTCTTTTCCAAAGCCTGAGTGTGTCATTTCGGCCACGGCTCACGCCCTTCGGGAAAACAGCGCAAATCCCGGGCGGAGCGGTCACAAATTATCGGTTGATACTGCCGAAAAAATTTATTCAGCAAGGCAGGCGGTTGCGAAATTTTTCTCCTGCTCTGATGCAGAAAAAGTAATATTCACCCAAAACTGCACCCATTCTTTGAATGCTGTTATAAAGGGCTTTTTAAAAAAAGGCGACCATGTTTTAACATCAAATCTTGAACACAATGCGGTAATGCGCCCTATTTTTTCTTTTGCCGAAAAGGGGCTCATTACCTTTGATACTTTTGAGGCTTCACCCTTAAGTGATGAGGCAACGGTTGAAAATTTCAAATCAAAAATAACCCCGAAAACAAGGCTTTGTGTCTGCACAAATGCTTCAAATGTTACGGGACAGGTTCTGCCCGTAAGACAAATCGGCAGGGTGTGCAAACAGCAGGGAATTGCCTTTTGCATTGATGCCGCCCAAACTGCGGGAAGCGGCAAAATTAACCTGAAAGACGACAATGCCGATTTTGTTTGCATAGCCCCCCACAAAAGCCTTTTTGCACCAATGGGAATTGGTATTCTAATTGCATTAGCGCCCCTTGATAATGTGCTTATTGAAGGGGGAACAGGGGGTAATTCGGCATCAAAATTCGTGCCCGAATTTTACCCCGAAAGGCTTGAAAGCGGCACCGTTAATGTGCCTGCAATTTTGGGCCTTGAGGCGGGGCTAAAATTTCTTAAAAAACTAAATCCGCAAAAGCTTTATGAAAACGAAATGTCGGTTTTAAAACGGATTTATTCGGGGCTTTATAATAGCGAAAAAATTGAGCTTTACACCCCGTTTCCCGAAACGGGTAAATTTATGCCCGTTTTACCCTTCAATTTTCGTGGCGTGCACAGCGAAAAAACCGCCGCGGCACTCAACGCCTTTGGCATTGCAACAAGGGCGGGACTGCACTGCGCACCAACGGCTCACAGCGTGATGAAAACCCTCGAAACGGGCGCTGTAAGGGTGTCGGTTGGGGCATTTAACACATTTAGACAGGCCGATTACCTTGTAAGTGTGCTTAGTAGCGAAAATTTTATGAAAAAATTGCAAGATTTCCATTGATATAATTCTTTATTTATGTTAAAATAAATTTAATAATTGGGTAAAGGATTGTAGACAATGGAAGGGTTTTTAAATTCAATCACTTCACTTTGGAGTCAAATTTTCTATGCCATTTACCATATTCAGCTGTCCGACATTATTGATATTGCCGTAATTGCCTTCTTGGTTTACAAGGCCGTGGGCTTTTTGCGGGAAACAAGGGCGGGTCAGCTTGTTAAGGGTATTTTGGTTTTAATGGTGGTGTCGCTGTGCGCAAGGTGGTTTAACCTTGTAAGTTTACAGTGGCTGCTTGACACCGTCTTTGAATTTGCCCTTGTCGCTGTCGCAATCATTTTCCAGCCTGAACTTCGCCGTGCGCTTGAGAAGGTTGGTCGCAGTAACTTTACCGCCATTGTTAAGGGTCAAACCCCTCAGGAGGAAAAGGAAAACGCTCAGAAGTGCATTGAAGCGGTTTGCAGGGCGGCAGGCGCAATGCAAAAGCAAAAGGTTGGCGCCCTTGTGGTTTTCGAAAGAAACACCCTGCTTGGTGATATAATTAACACAGGCACTGTGCTTGATGCCGAGGCATCGGTTCAAATGATTGGTAATGTTTTCTTTCCCAATTCTCCCTTGCACGATGGCGCTATGATTATTCGTGACGGAAGAATTCACGCTGCAGGCTGCATTTTACCCCTTACCCAAAACGAGAATTTAAACTCTCAACTTGGCACCCGTCATCGTGCCGCAATCGGTATGAGTGAAAATTCCGATGCTGTTGTTCTTGCAATCAGCGAAGAAACAGGCACTATTTCACTTGCCATTAACGGTTATATGTCAAGGAACTACACCACCGAAACCTTAAGACAAAAGCTTACCGATGAGTTGGTTGAAGATGTGAAAATCGAAAAAGAAACTCCCATCAGCTTTGTTAAAACCAAGTTCGGTGCCATAAAGGACAAAATTCAGTCGGCAAAGAAATCAAAAGAGGCACAGGAGGAGCACAGCAATGATTAAGTTCTTTAAAAACTTCTCCTTCAAGGAACTGCTTTATAACCGCAAGCTGGTTATTGCACTTTCCATTGTCACCGCATTTATCTTTTGGCTGGTAATCACCATAAGTGAGGCCCCAACAAAGGAAAAAACCGTTAATATGACGGTTAACATTTCGGTTGCCGACACCATTGTGGGTGATTTGGGGCTTGATATTGTTTCGGGCGGAATCGGTCAGAAAATTGCCGTTAAGGTGAGCGGACCAAGTTATATTCTCGCTGAAATTAATGAAAACGATATAAACATTTCCCCTGAGCTTTCCGAGGTTAACAAGCCCGGTGTTTACACCATAAGGCTTAACGCCTCAAGAGCAAGCTCAACGGCGGGCTATGAATTCGTTTCGGTTACCCCCTCGACCCTTGATGTGCGCTTTGACTATATGGACACAAAACAGTTCACCGTTATTCCCGCAGTAAGCGGTGCGGTTGCAAGCGAGGGCCTCATTGCTGAGGAGCCCACCGTCACAAGCACCGAGCAAAGCACCATAACCGTTAAGGGCCCAAGAACCGAAATGTCAAAGCTGGCATCGGTTCGGGCATTTGCCGAGGTTAACAAAACCTTAAGTAAAACCGAGAGCTTCGATGCAGCCGTTCAGCTTCTTGATAAGGACGGAAGACAGCTGGACAGCAGTCTTTTCACTTTGTCTTATGACACCGTTAAGGTTTCGGTGCCCATTTCAAAGAAAAAGACCGTTGCCATTAAGGCAACCTTCATTAACGCCCCTTCGGGCATTGGCAAGGATATAACCTATACTCTTTCTGAAACCGAGGTTTCGGTTATCGGTTCACCTGATATAATTGATTCCTTAACCGAGATTGAACTTGCTCCCCTTGATTTCAGAGAAATTTCACACAATACCACAACCTTTGAGGCACAGTTTGACCTGCCCGACGGCATTCGCCTCATAGATAGTATTGAGTTTGTCACCGTTGAGTTTAATTTTAAAAACTTCTCACAGTATACCTTTACCATTGAGAATGTTGATAAAATGAACCTGGGAAGTGGTCTTACGGCAACCGTTACGGGCGCTGTTAAAAATGTTAAAATTTGCGGTCCCTATGCACAATTAAGAAATCTTAAGGCAAGTGACTTCACGGCACAAATTGAACTCCTCGGAAAAACTGCGGGAGAATACACAGTGCCTGTGAAGGTTTACTGCAAAACCTCATCATCGGTTTGGCAATACGGGGAGTACTCCGCAGTTGTAGTTATAAAGTAATGTCAAATTCCTCACCTAAGGCATAGTATAGTTTTGGGTGAGGAATAATGTTTGAACTTATTTTTGCAGTTGTGTCAGTCTTTTTTTGCATTTTAGGGCTGACCGAGGTTTTACATATCTTCAAAATGCTTGTTTTAAAACCTAAAAAACGGCCTAAACGCTATCTTATTTGTGAAATCGAAAAGGATTGCGCCAAAGGGCAGATCCTTTCGGTTGCCGAAAATTTCCGTTGGTATGGAAAGGGCGTTGCCGATTGTGTTGTCTTTGTGGGTGATGAGTTCACCGAGGACACAAGGCAGCTTTGCTCATTCCTTGGGAAAAGCGGCGAAATTTTCTTTTGCGAAAGGCCTAAAGCAGAGGAATAAAATGGAGCAAATCAGTAAACAACCCGAATTTCTTGAGGGCACCGTTATTAGGGTAACCTTCAAAAACAAGGAAAACGGATATACAGTTGCTGTTTTAAAAACAAACAGTGAGGACATCATCATTGTCGGTGAATTACCATTCGTTGACGAGGGTGATGTTGTTTCACTTTACGGTGAATATGTTTTGCACTCTACCTACGGTAGGCAGTTTAAGGTTTCAAGCTTTGAGAAGAAAATGCCCACAACCGCCGCCGCAATTCTCCGCTACCTTTCCTCACGAACAATTCGTGGTGTTGGCCCCGCAACCGCCCAAAAAATTGTTGAACGCTTTGGGGACAAGTCTCTTGAAATCATTGAAAACAGTCCTGAGGAGCTTACCCGCATTAAGGGTATAACAGCCGGAAAAGCGCAGGAAATAAGCTACGAATATAAAAAACAATTTGGCATAAGAGAGGTAATGCTTCTCCTTTCGAAATTCGAAATTTCGGCCGTGTGGGCAATTAAGGTCTACAAGGCTCTGGGGGAACGTTCGGTTGAGCTTATTAACCAAAACCCTTATGTTTTGTGCAACGACAACATTGATTTTCCCTTTGAAACCGTGGAAGAAATTGCCGAGGCTTTGGGCACCGAGCCCACTTCACGCAACCGCCTTTGTGCAGGGGTTGAATATGTCCTTAGAAAGAACCTTATGAACGGGCACACCTGCCTGCCTGAGGATAAGCTCATTGAGGTTTCCTCAAGGCTTCTTGCCTGCGAGGCTGAGTATGTGGAGGATGCAATTAACACCCTGCTTGCCACCTTTTCCCTTAATGAAACGGTTATTGAGGGCAGGCGGTTTATTTCCCTTAATTCCTTTTATAATGCCGAGAATTATATTGCGGCAAAAATGCTGGCTTTAAACGATTTTCCCCGCAGTGATATTCCCGTTAATGAACTGGAAATTGACTATGTTCAAAATAAAATCGGCATAACCCTAGAGGACACCCAACGCCAGGCTGTGTCAATGGCGCTTTCAAACGGAGCCTTTATTTTAACAGGCGGCCCCGGAACAGGCAAAACCACCACCCTTAATGCCATAATCGATATTTTAGAGCACAGGGATTTCGATGTTTGCCTTGCCGCACCCACAGGTCGTGCCGCAAAGAGAATGTCAGAACTCACCGGCAGGCAAGCCGTCACCCTCCACCGCCTTTTAGAGGTGGAATTCTCAGGGGGAGAAAAGCAAACCTTTGCAAGGAATGAGAAAAATCCGCTCACCTGCGAGGCAATTATCATTGATGAAATGTCAATGGTTGATACCCTTGTTTTTGAAGGGCTTTTGCGCGCTTTAAAGCTGGGCTGCAGGGTTATAATGGTAGGGGACATTGATCAGCTTCCAAGCGTTGGCGCAGGAAACATTTTAAACGATTTAATCGAATCACGGCTTTTCGCCACCTGCTCGCTTACAAAGGTTTTCCGTCAGGCAGGGAACAGCGACATTGTTAAGGCCGCCCATAGCATTATCAATGGGGAAACGGTAAAATTTTCCAACAAGGACACCGATTTATTTTTTGTCAGACAGGGCGAATTTGATTCGGCCGAGGAACTGCTTTTAGACCTTTATGTAAGGCGTTTGCCCACGGCCTATGGCTTTAATTCTCGGGATGAAATACAAATTCTTTGTCCCTCAAGAAAAACGCCCTTCGGCACTGTTAATTTGAACGCGCTTTTACAAAACGCCGTAAATCCCGCAAACAGGTCTAAAAAAGAAATTTTCTTTAAGGGCTTTTATTTTCGTGCCGGCGACAAGGTAATGCAGATAAAAAATAATTACGACATTGATTGGGTCAAGGATAACGGTGAAATCGGCAGTGGAATTTTTAACGGCGATATTGGCACAATAATCGATATTGATAAACGAGAGGGCTTTTTAAAGGTGCGCTTTGAGGACAGGGTTGCCACCTATTACAGTGAGGAAATGGGTGAATTAGAGCCCGCCTATGCTATCACGGTGCATAAAAGCCAGGGAAGCGAATTTGACTGTGTTATTATTCCGCTTCTTGATGTGCCGCCCCTGCTTAAATATCGCAACCTGCTTTACACCGCAGTCACAAGGGCAAAAAAGCTGCTTGTTATTATCGGCAGTGAGGAAATCTTTTCACAAATGGTGAAAAACAATAAGAAAACGCTGCGTTACACGCTGCTTAAAAACTCTCTATACGAGGCCGCAGATGAAGCTTACTAAACTAAAAAACGAATTTCTTTCTCTTTTCTTTCCCGCAAAATGTGCCTGCTGTCAAAAAATTATTTTACCCTCAGAGGAAATTTGCGCTTTCTGCAAGGAAAAGCTTGAATTTATTGAAGAAAAGCGCTGCCTTAAGTGTGGAATGGGCGAAAGCTTTTGCGAATGTAGGTTTAATATTTTCCGTTTTGATGGCATTGTGGCTCCCTTTTATAACACGAGCGCTGTGCAAAAGGGAATTTACAATGCAAAATTCAGAGGTCACATTTCAGCGCACAATTTTTTCATAAAACAAATGTGCCTCGTGGCAGATAAATATTTCGGCGACCTTTCCTTTGATGCCGTAACCTTTGTGCCACCCTCTAAAAAGCGTATTTTAGAGCACGGCTATAACCAAAGTGAGATTTTGGCAAAGGGTGTTGCTCGGCACTTAAAAGTTCCCGTTTTTAACCTTTTAAAAAGGGTGGGCAAAAGCAAAACTCAGCACGAAATCGGGAAATACAAAGAGCGCTTTGAAAATGTTCGCGGAACCTACAGCACAAGGGGAAGTGAAGCGTTTAAAAATGTGTTACTTATTGATGACATTAAAACAACGGGTGCCACACTAAATGAATGCGCAAGGCGCTTAAAGCTTAGCGGTGTACAAAATGTTTATTGCCTTACGGCGGCAGTTACAAACCCAAGGTTGAAAAAACCTGAAAGTTAAGTATAATATAAATGTATAAGAAAGGACGGTGGCATGATGGCAACCGAAATAGGTATTGATTTAGGCTCCTCGAAAACGGTGCTTTTTTCCAGCTCTAAAATTGTTCTTGAAAAACCCAGCGCCGTAACGGTTGACAGCGAGACCTGGGAGCCTGTGTTTTTCGGCGACAAGGCAAAGCAGACCCTCGGCCGCACGCCCGAAACCTATGAATGTGTTTATCCCATAAAGCACGGCGTTATTGCGGATTATGATTTGGCCCTATCAATGCTCACGAACTATATTTCCGAAACCTTTGGCTCAAAGGTGGTGCGCCCCCAAATTATTGCCACCCTGCCAACAGGTCTTACCGAGCTTCAGCACCACTCCCTTGCAAATGTAATTGAGGAAAGCGGCGGCAGAAACGTTTCGGTGCTTGAGGTACCCCTTGCTATTGCTTATGGTCTTAATCTGGATTTTTCAACCCCCAAGGGTCACATGATTGTTGACATTGGTGCAGGTGTTACCGACATTGCAGTTTTGTCCCTAGGCGGCATTGCTCAGTGTGACTGCTTTAAAACAGGCTCCTTTGATTTTGATGAGCAAATCATTAGAATTGCAAGAAAGAAGCACAACATAATAATCGGTCCCTTAACTGCCGAAAATATTAAAAAGCAAATCGGCGCGGCTGTTAAAAGGCCAATTGAAATTGTTATGGTTGCAAGGGGCAGAAATGTTTTTACGGGAATGCCCGAAAGCTTTGAAATAACCTCAAGTGATGTCTATTCAGCAATTATCGGCACCGCTTACAGCATTTGTAACGCTATAAGAAAGGTGCTTGAGAAAACCGACCCTGACCTGGTTGCCGACATAATGGAAACGGGAATTTATTTATCGGGCGGCGGAGCCTTGCTTTACGGCATGAAGGATTTAATCAGCTCCTACATTGGTGCCCCCGTTCATTTGGCAGAGGACCCCGAGCATTCGGTTGTTAAGGGTGCCGTTGCCGCACTTAAAAAGCCTGAACTACTCTCAAAGAACGATTATCAGTTCCGTTCAATTAAAGAGCTTGTCATTGAATAAAAAAGTGTTGACAAGCGGCATTTTAGGTGTTATAATGCTTTTACAACAAAGTAGAACAGTGTGTTTCCGTTCTCACCCGCAGGTTTTTGTCTAAACGGGTTAATAGGTTTTATGAATGCTTTTTTAAGGCATTAATGGGCTTATTGTGCGCGAATGGAATTTTTGTTCTGTTCGCGCTTTTGTTTTAAATGTTTTGGAGGTGTTTAACTATCAGCAGCAAAGAATTACCCATCAACGAGAACATTAAATTCAAAGAGGTTCGCGTAATCGACTCTGACGGCTCACAACTTGGCATTCTTCCTATTAAAGATGCTATTGAAGCCGCCTACAATAAAAATCTTGACCTGGTTAACATTGCACCCAATGCTCAGCCACCCGTTTGCAAGATTATGGATTACGGTAAGTATCGCTTTGAGCAGGCCAAAAGGGAAAAAGAGGCTAGGAAAAACCAAAAGGTTATTGAGGTTAAGGAAATCCGCTTAGGTCTTGGAATTGACACACACGATTTTGAGACAAAGGGCAACCACGCAAAGAATTTCCTTAAAAGCGGTAACAAGGTTAAGGTTTCCATCCGCTTCCGCGGTAGAGAACTGGGCCACCCCGAAATCGGTCTTGAAATTATGGAGCGCTTTGCGCAGTATTGCAGCGAAGCAGGTTCGGTTGAAAAGGCTGCCAAGATGGAAGGACGTAACATGCTTATGTTCCTTGCACCCAAAACCACAAAGTAAGTAATTATTTAAAGGGAGGACATAAAATGCCTAAGATTAAAACCCACAGCGGTGCTAAGAAGCGTTTCAAACTCACAAAAACCGGTCAGGTAAAACGCGCACACGCTTACAAATCACACATTCTCAACAAGAAAACTACCAAGCGCAAGAGAAATCTTCGCAAGACTGTTATTGCCGATGTAACCAACGTTGCAAAGGTAAAGAAAATGATTCCTTACAAATAAGATTAATGGAGGTTACAACTAATGGCTCGTATTAAAGGTGCGTTAGCAACACGCAAAAGAAGAAAAAAAGTTTTAAAGCTTGCCAAAGGTTATTTTGGCGCTAAATCCAAACTCTTTAAAACTGCTAAAGAAGCAGTTATGAAATCCGGACAGTATGCTTATGTAAGCCGTCGCTTAAAGAAGAGAGATTTCCGTCGTTTGTGGATTACCCGTATTTCCGCAGCTGCAAAAATCAACGGAATGAACTACTCTACCTTTATGAACGGTCTTAAGAAGGCAGGCGTTCAGATGAACCGCAAAATGCTTGCAGAACTTGCAGTGAGCGATCCTGCAGGCTTCGCAACACTTGCAAAGAATGCAAAAAAAGCTCTTGAAAAATAAAAAAATTCTTCGCCTGAGGCTTCTCGGGCGAAGTTTTTCGCTTTTTTAAGACAAGAATTTATCACAGTAAAAACGGGCAAAATGCCCGTTTTGCGCTAGTTTAAAGGTGGCGAAAAGGCTCTTGAAAGAAACAGTAACTTTAAGCGGTAAAGATAATCCAACAATAAAATTTGTGGCAAAGCTTCAAAATTCCTCCCGTTTCCGTCGTGAAAACGGGCTGTTTGTGCTTGAAGGTTTGCGCATTTTAAGTGATGCGGCCGATAACGGTGTCACCTTCAAAAAATTGTTTTTCACTCAAGGTTTTCGTGAAAAAAATGAGGCTGAGCTTGATGCTTTTCTTCGTAATTCTGACGAAAGCTTTGAAGTAAGTCTTGCCCTTTTTGAAAAAATTTCCGACACCAAAACTCCCCAAGGTGTGCTGGCCGTTTGCAAAATTCCCGTTGCGGTTTACGATTTATCAAGGGTAAAAAAGGGCAAATTTATTGGCCTTGAAAACCTTAACGACCCCTCAAATATTGGCGCAATTTGCCGCAGTGGAGAGGCTTTTGGCGTTAGTGGCATAATCGTTTCAGGGGATAGCTGTGACCTGTTTTCGCCCAAGGTTTTAAGGGCATCAATGGGCACGGTGCTTCGCCTTCCCGTTTTTGTCGCAGAAAATTTCACCGAATTTTTAAAGACCACAAGCCTTCAAAAAATTGCCTGCGTTGTGGACAAAAATGCCGAAAAAATCGTGAATGTCACCTTCCAAAATGACTGCATTGTGCTTATAGGCAATGAGGGTAACGGTTTAACCGATGAGGCGGTTAATTTAAGTGATGTTAAAACAACAATTCCAATGTCAGGCAGGGTGGAATCCCTTAATGCTTCGGTTGCGGCGGCAGTTGCAATGTGGGAAATGATGAAATGATGCTTTATGATATTTGGCTTCAGTGTGTGCTGGGTCACGGCAATGCAAAGGGAATAAATGCCATTGAATATTTCGGAAGTAGCCAAAAGGTTTATGAAAGTTCTCCCCGGCAAAAGAAAAATTCGGGAATTTTCACTCATAAGGATTTATCCCAATTTGAAAAGGTTAAAATAAGTGCGGCCGAGCAGATTCTTGAAAACTGCAAAAAGCACTGTGTAACACCGATTTCGGTTTCAAGCGATGCTTTCCCGCAGAGTCTTCGGGCCACTAAAAACTGTCCCCTTGTTCTTTACTACCGTGGAACGCTGCCTGACCTAAACTGTGAACCGATTATTGCAATTGTAGGTCCGCGCAGGGTAAGTGAGTTTGGCGCTAAAAGTGCTTTTGCCCTTGCAAGGCGGCTGTCGGCAGGTGGGTTTACGGTTGTCAGCGGCATTGCCCACGGGGCAGACAGCAAGGCACATCTCGGTGCTCTGGATATGGAAAAGCCCTCAATTTGTGTACTGCCTCACGGTCACGATTATAACTATCTACCTGAGCAAAAGGCGCTTCGGGATAAAATTGAAAGGCTCGGCTGTACATTATCGGAAAAGCCGCCAATGGCACCATTAGGTGCGGCGGCGTTTCACATAAGAAACAGGCTTATTTCGGGCCTTAGCCTTGGCGTTATTCTGGTCGAGGCGGGAAAACGAAGCGGCGGTCTTATAACTGCAAACCACGCTTTGGAGCAGGGAAGAGATGTTTTTGTAATTCCCGGCAATCCCAAAGATAAGAATTATGAAGGTTCAAATGCACTTTTAAGGGATGGCGCAAATGTGCTGCTAAGTGCAATGGATATTTTCGGTGAATATTCTGCTCAGTTTCCCGATAAAGTTAGTAGTGAAGCGGCATATAAAAAATGCGGCGAAGCAGCTCCACAAAAAATAGAAAAAATTATTGCATCTGCTCTTTCCAAAACGGCAAAAATGGTGTATAATAATATGAATGCTCAGGTGTTTTCTCTTGACGATGTTTTTGTGGAGGGAATGAGCACAAACGAAATGATTTCCGCCCTTACCGAGCTTGAAATTTTAGGGCTCATAGAAACCCTGCCGGGCGGCAGATACTTAAAAAAATAATCAGGTGGTTAAATTTATGTCAAAACTTGTTATCGTTGAGTCTCCTACAAAGGTTAAAAGCATAAAGAAATATTTAGGCTCCGACTTTAACGTTGTGGCTTCAATGGGCCATATTCGTGATTTGCCCAAATCAAAAATGGGTATTGATATTGAGCACGGCTTCAAACCGCAGTATCTTAATATGGCTGATAAAAAGGAGCTCATTGCCAAGCTTAAGGAGCTTGCCGCTAATTCTGATACCGTTTATCTCGCAACCGACCCTGATAGAGAGGGTGAGGCAATTTCTTGGCATCTCGCGCAGATTTTGGCTCTGGATTTAAATGAGGCTAACCGCGTTTGCTTTAACGAAATCACCGAAAGCGGTGTTAAGGCGGGAATGAAATCCCCCCAAAAAATCAACCTAAACCTTGTTGATGCGCAGCAGGCGCGCCGCGTGCTTGACCGAATTGTGGGCTATAAGCTGAGTCCCTTCCTTTGGAAAAAGGTTAAGAGCGGTCTTTCGGCAGGCCGTGTTCAAAGCCTTGCCTTAAAACTTGTTGTTGACAGGGAAAGAGAAATTGAAAAATTTGTCAGCGAAGAGTTTTGGAGCGTTGATGCAAAGCTTGCCGCATCTAAAAAGACCTTTGCCGCCAAGTTTTACGGCACCGCCGACGGCGAAAAACTTGAAATCACAAACGGGGCAGAGGCTGAGAGAATTGTTACCGATTTAAACGATGCCGCCTTCACCGTTTCTAAGATTAAAAAGGGCGTTCGCAATAAGCAACCCGCCCCTCCTTTTACCACCTCCACTTTGCAGCAGGAGGCCGCAAGAAAGCTTGGTTTCACAGGTCAGCGCACAATGCGTATTGCCCAACAGCTTTATGAAGGTGTTGATGTCTCGGGTCAGGGCACTACAGGTCTTATCACCTATATGCGTACCGACTCCCTTCGTATTTCAGCCGAGGCAAGAGTAGCAGGTAAAAAGTATATTTTAAACAATTTCAGTGATAAATATCTCCCCAAAACCGATAGGTATTTCAAGAGCAAATCGGGTGCTCAGGATGCCCACGAGGCAATCCGCCCCACAAATGTGTTTAACACTCCCGACAGCATTGGTGAAAGCCTTACTGCTGAGCAAAGAAAGCTTTATAAGCTCATTTGGGAGCGCTTTATTGCAAGTCTAATGTCAAACTGCGTTCAGGATACCGTTGCAGTTGACATTGCCGCAAAGGATTATATTTTTAAGGCAAGCGGCTATTCCGTTCGCTTTGACGGCTTTACCGCACTTTATGAAGAGGGTAAAGACAGCGATGAGGCTGATGGCGTTAAGCTTCCCGAAATGAATGAGGGCGATGTTCTGAAACTCAAAGAACTTGTGCCCAACCAGCATTTCACACAGCCCCCCGCACGCTACACCGAGCCTACGCTCATTAAATTCCTTGATGAAAACGGAATCGGTCGCCCCTCAACCTACGCACCGATTATCGCTAACATTTTACAGCGTTCTTACATTGAAAGGGATAAAAAATCCCTTAAACCCACAAATCTCGGCAAGACCATCACCGATTTGATTGCCGAAAACTTCAAGAAGATTGTTGATGTCAAGTTCACCGCTAATATGGAGCAGCAGCTTGATAAAATCGGCGAGGGCGAGCTTAGTTGGACCGACACCCTGGAAAATTTCTACGGTGACTTTGCCGCAACCCTTAAAAAGGCTGAGGATAAGCTCACAGGCACCCGCGTTAAGGTGCCCGCTGAGGAAACTGATGTCATTTGCGAAAAGTGCGGCAGAAAAATGGTTGTTAAAAGTAGTCGCTTCGGCAAATTCCTTGCCTGCCCTGGCTACCCTGAGTGTAAAAACACAAAGCCCGTGCCTGAGGATGAAATTAAGGAGTCCTGCCCCAAGTGCGGTGCAAAGCTTGTTAAAAGAGTTTCCAAGAAAACGGGCAAGAAGTTCTATGGTTGCTCAAACTACCCCACCTGCGATTTTGCCGCTCCGGGTCTTCCTACGGGGGACATTTGTAAGGAGTGTGGCGGCTACATTCTTAAGGGTATCAGAGGCAGGAAATACTGTATGAATTCCGATTGCCCCTCAAGAACAAATACCAAAGAGAAGAAATAATGAACAAAGTTGTTGTAATCGGTGCGGGCCTTGCAGGTTGTGAGGCCGCACTGCAAATAGCAAACAGGGGAATTGATGTTACGCTTTACGAAATGAAGCCGCAAAGCAAAACCCCTGCACATAAAAGCGATTTGTTCGCCGAGCTTGTGTGCTCTAACTCCTTAAAGGCGGCAAGGGTTGATTCCGCCTCAGGCCTTTTAAAGGAAGAAATGCGCAAACTTTCCTCGGTGTGTTTGGCGGCAGCCGATAGGACAAGCGTTGCTGCAGGCGGCGCACTGGCTGTTGACCGTGATGAGTTTTCTAAAATCATCACCGATACTATTGTTAACCATCCGAACATAACCGTTAAAAACGAAAAGGTGACCGAAATCCCGAAGGAAGCAGTCACTGTTATCGCAACGGGTCCTTTAACCGATGAGGCGTTAGCACAGGAAATTTCCTGCTATTGCCAAAATGAAAATTTAAGCTTCTTTGATGCGGCGGCGCCCATTGTAACAAAGGAAAGCGTTGATTTTTCCCGCGCCTTTTTTGCCAGCCGATATGACAGAGGCGATGATGATTACATCAACTGCCCAATGAACAAAGAGGAATACGAGCTTTTTTATAACGAGCTTATAAATGCCGAGGGTGCACCTTTAAAGGATTTCGATAAACCTGTCACGGTTTACGAGGGCTGTATGCCGGTTGAAATTCTTGCAAAGCGGGGTCACGATTCCATTCGTTTCGGTCCCTTAAAGCCGGTTGGCCTTAGAGACCCAAACACAGGTCACCGCCCATGGGCTGTTGTTCAGCTGAGGC
>JAFTPI010000027.1 GCA_017463345.1 Clostridia bacterium
AGTGTCACCCTTCTCGCCTTTATCGCCTTTAAGGCCTTGCTCACCTTGTGCACCCGTAGCACCTGTGTCGCCTTTATCCCCCTTGGCACCAATTACATTACCGAGGTTAATATCGTCACCGTTTGTATATACAATTACAAGTTCACCATATTCGTTGATTGTGGCAGAAGCAATACCGTTACCATTTTCGCCTTGGATACCCTGAATGCCTTGGATGCCCTGTTCGCCCTTGTCACCCTTATCGCCTTTTTCGCCAGTGGCACCTGTTGCACCAGTGTCGCCCTTATCACCCTTGTCGCCCTTGATGTTACCAAGGTCAAGTGTAGTTTCGTTTGTAAGGGTAATCTTCAAATTGCCGTTTTCAATAACAATAGTCTCGATGCCGACACCATCGTCACCTTTGGCACCAGTTTCGCCCTTTTCACCTTGGATGCCCTGAATGCCTTGCTCACCTTGGTCGCCCTTATCTCCCTTGGTACCGACTACCACACCGAGGTTAGATACGGTATTATCAGAGAGTGTGATAACGAGTTCGCCTCTCTGGTTGATTTCGGTTTTGGTTACACTTACACCGTCATTACCTGCGGCACCAGTTTCACCTTTATCACCCTTGTCACCCTTATCGCCAGTAGCACCTGTTGCACCAGTTTCGCCCTTTTCACCTTGGAGACCCTGTTCGCCTTGGTCACCTTTATCACCCTTGTCGCCTTTGGCTCCAATTACATTACCGACATTGGTTCTTTGGTTGTTAGAGAAAATGAGAACGAGTTCGCCGTTAGAGTTGATTTCAGCACCAGTTACACTAATGCCTTGTTCACCTTGGTCACCCTTATCACCTTTATCACCCTTGTCACCTTTATCGCCAGTGGCACCTGTCGCACCTGTTGCACCAGTGTCACCCTTGTCGCCCTTGGCACCTACAACGACACCGAGGTTAGATACGGTATTATCAGAAAGGGTAATGATAAGTTCACCCTTGTTATTGATTTCAGTCTTGGTGATGCTTACACCATCTTTACCAGTAGCACCAGTAGCACCCTGGACACCCTGTTCGCCTTGGTCGCCTTTATCACCTTTGTCACCTTTGTCTCCCTTTTCACCTTGGAGACCCTGCTCACCTTGGGCACCAGTAGCACCCGTTGCACCAGTATCGCCCTTATCGCCCTTGGCACCGATAACAACACCAAGGTTAGCAGTCTGGCCGTTTGTATATGTAATTACAAGTTCGCCATCTGTATTGATAGTGGTAGAAGAAATGCCGATGCCGTCTGTACCATTTATACCGACAATCTTTTGAAGGTTGACAGTCTTGCCATCAGAGAAAGACAGCAAAAGCTCACCCTCGGCATTTATGTTTGCCGCGGTAATACCTACACCATCTTTACCATTGGCACCATCCTTGCCGTCGGCTCCATCCTTACCGTTTGCACCATCTTTTCCGTCTGTGCCGTCCTTACCGTTAAGACCGTCGGCAACACCGAGATTTAATACAGTACCATCAGTAAGAGTAATAAGCAATTCGTTGCTGTCAGAGAAAGCAGCCGTCTTAATGCCAACACCGTCTTTACCTGCGGTGGCTTTAAGAGAAGTAGTCCACTCGGTTTCAGTACCAGTGTAACCGTTCTCCTTGGCAATATCGTATGCCGATTTGCCGTTTAGACTTTCTAACCATTCCTGAACAGTACCTTCATAGCCATACTGTACTGCCAGTTCGTATGCAGAAAGACCGTTTTCAACAGTAGTCATAGCAGGAACAGTTTTCTTATCAATAATAATAGCAGTACCTGCCGAGATACCAATAACTAGCACTATCGCTACGATTATTGCGAGTGTTTTCTTAAATTTAAAACCTTTCATTTTTTGCCTCCTGAAAATAAAAAAGTGCGGCTACCGAAGTAGACCGCACAAAAAACGCAAACTCCGATAGTCGCCAAACTAACAAATGTGAAATGGGTGCAAACGCACATACCTATAAACACTTGGAATTTGCGTTTTTATCAAATTCAAAAGCATTTATAGATATAACCAAAATGAGCGTAATTATCCCATAAAAAGAAAAATACACCCAATTTCACACAATATTCAGTTAGTTTGGCATTATAAGTTTACCACACATTTTTTAAAAATGCAATATATATTAAAAAGGAACGATATTTCTATCGTTCCTTTAGTCTTTATGATGCTTCTTTTATTTGTTCGCTATTTTGCGGGAGGGGCGACCCCTCCCCTACAGATTGCGCCGTTTCTAGCATTGTTTCGGCAAAGATGCCGAAGCCTTTGGTTGGGTCGTCGATTAGAACATGGGTTACAGCGCCTATAAGCTTGCCGTTTTGGACAATGGGTGAGCCGCTCATTCCCTGCACAATTCCGCCGGTTAAATCAAGCAATCGGTCATCGGTAATTTTAATTATCATGTTTTGGATGCCGTCATTATCGGTTTTAAATCTTCGCTTTATTTCGCAGGAATATTCCTTTGGGCCGTTTCCATCAACTGTGCAGATGATTTTTGCGGGGCCATCAACAATTTCCTGCTTTAGAGCCACAGGGATTAAATCGCTAACCTTCATTGAGCTTGAAATGGTGCCGTAAACACCCATTTGACAGTTATATTCTAAAGAGGCAATAAGGGAAGAATTAAACCTGCCTTTAAGCTCACCCGGAGAGCCCGCCTTGCCCTTTTCAATGGCAAAAATATTGGCGCCAACCAGCTGACCGCCCACGGCAGGCATTAAAATGCCTGTGTCGGAATCGTAAACACCGTGCCCCAGCCCTGCAACCACCTGAAAACTGGGGGAATAAAAGGTCAAGGTTCCAATGCCTGCGGAGGAATCTCTCACCCAAATTCCCGCCTTAAATTTATCGGCTTCGGCAGATTTTTGGGGAGTAAGCTGTGTGGTCAAAAAGCTGCCATTTCGTTTGAATTTAACGGTTAAAGGCTGTCCGTTTGACTGTTCAATTATCTTTGCGATATCCTCGTTGGATAACACCTTTTTACCGTTAATGGTTATAATTATATCTCCCTTTTCAATGCCTGCCATTTTTGCAGGGGAAACATTTCCGTTTTCGGTGTCAACATCGCTAACCTCAACGACCAACACGCCGTCGGTGTAAAGACGAATGCCGAAGGGTGTGCCCAAAACGGCCACATACATATCGTCCACAATGTCAACCTTAACACTTGAAACGGGGAAAATTCCAAACAACTTTAGGTTAACATTAAAGCTGCTGCCCGTTTTTTTGGCGGTGTTAATACCCGAAAACTCGGCATTGTCATAAACCGCGGTGACGGGAATTTTTGTGCCGAAATTGATAGTTTCACCCTCATAAACTTTGCAATTTTCACCAACCGTGAAATACACATAAAAGCTTAACGAAAAAACAAGTGCACAAAGTAGCGCACAAACCGCCGCGGTACATTTTATAAATTTGCAAAGACCTTTCATTTTTTCACTTCCCTTCTCCTTTGGGTAAAGCGAATAATTCGCCTTTTTAAAACGGAGTTTGGATTATTCACTCTACCCTAACATAACCGCCACAATAATTACTCTTTACAAAATGGCATTAAAAAAACAAGGGAAAAGCAAGAAAAAATATTAAAATTTTCTGCCGAAAATGCTTAGTCCCTTTTCCTGCCATTTAAAAGAGCAGGAAACGAGAATGGTTTCGTTGCCTATGACAGAAATTTCCTCAAATGGAATTCTTATATCCTCTTCCCGTCCGAGCAGGCCGAAAAGGCGGAGCCTACCATAGATAATAAAGGATGTGATTTTGCCGTTTGTCACATCAAACTCAACATCGCCAAGGTAACCCAGCACCGCTCCGTCACTCATGCAAACAAGCTGTTTGTTTTTTAAATCTGCAATGCGACTTATCAAAATAATTCCCCCTCAAATAATATATATGTGAGGGGTTTGTTTTTAATTTTTAATTTTTTCAATGGCTCCCTTTTCAAGGCGGGAAACCTGCGCCTGCGAGATGCCGATTTCGGAAGATACCTCCATTTGGGTTTTACCCTGCATAAAGCGTAGGCTCAGAATTTTCTTTTCTCTATCACTTAGCGCCTTAATTGATTCCTTAAATGCGATTTCTGAGAGCCAATTTGCATCATCGTTGTTATCCCCAATTTGGTCAAGGACATAAATTGTGTCCCCTGAGCCTGAAAAAACGGGCTCATAAAGGGAAACGGGCTCGGTAATGCTCTCAAGGGCAATAACAACATCGCTAATCTCGGCGCCCATTGCCTCGGCAATTTCGCTAACCTTTGGCTCCCTTTGGTGGCGATTTACAAACTCCTCCTTAACCTGCATGGCGCGGTAGGCGGTGTCCTTAATTGAACGGCTGACACGAATTGCGTTGTTATCCCGCAGATACCGCCTTATTTCGCCGATTATCATTGGAACGGCATAGGTTGAAAAACGAACATTCTGGGAAATATCAAAATTGTCAATGGCTTTTATAAGCCCTATGCAGCCCACCTGAAATAGGTCATCAAGGTTTTCGCCTCTGGCGGTAAATCGCTGCACAACGCTTAAAACAAGCCTTAAATTACCGTTTATTAGTTCCTCCCTTGCCTGCTTTGAGCCCTGCCTTGCGCTTTTTAAAAGTTTTTGCTTTTGCTCTTCACGCATAACGGGCAGCTGTGAGGTGTCCACACCGCAAATTACCACTTTATTATACATTTGAAAACGACCTTCCGTTTATATATGTAAAAACACCTCATAAACAGTATGGCTCCAAATTTAAAAAATAAACTATGTATAAAAAAAGATTTTTTTCACAAAATACTACCACAAAGGAGTGAAAAAAATGATTGACAGAATTTGCCTTATTCTTCTTATAATCGGCGGTCTTAACTGGGGCAGCATCGGCCTTTTCCAATTTGACCTTGTGGCCTGGCTGTTTGGCGGCGGTGATTCACTGCTCAGCCGAATTGTTTACACTGTTGTAGGTCTCACGGCTGTTTGGTGCATTTCATTGCTTTTCAGGGACAGAAACACCGTTATCAGACATGGTAAAGACGAATAAATAAAAAAGCAAGGTTTAAACCTTGCTTTTTTATTATGAACACAACAAAGTTCCGGGTACCCGCCCGCAATTTTAATTGCGTTTGGCGGGTCGGATTTTTATTTTTCTGTTTTATATCCAGTTTTTTCTCCATTAAAGGTAAAAACAATGTCGCCCATTAAATCGGTGCGCAGAATTTCAGCGCCCACATTTTTAAGGCGGGTTAAAATTTCATCGTTTGGATGGGAATACTTATTATTTTCCCCGCAGGAAATAACGGCATAATCGGGTGTGGCGGCACTTAAAAACTGCTCAGATGAGGAGGTTTTACTGCCGTGGTGACCCACCTTTAAAATATCACAGTCAACATTTATGCCATCGTTTAATATTTTCTTTTCGGCCCCATTTTCGGCATCACCCGTAAAAAGAACCTTTGTCTCGCCGATTTTTGCCACTGTGAAAATTGAGTGATTATTTTCGCCGCTAAGTTCGGGGTAAAAGCCCAAAACGGTCAGTTCAAAATCACCCACATTTATAACCGTGGCGCGAACGGGTGAAAACACCTTTGTTCCCTTATCCTCGCAAAGGCCGAGAATTTTGTTAAGGCTTTTAATGTCACCCTCGGTGCGATTTTTACTGTTATCAATGATAATGTTCCCCGTTTTAAGCCTTTCCATTAAAAACGGAAGGGCGGCAATGTGGTCGGAATGAATGTGTGAGGCCACAATTAAATCCAAATCGGTAACATTATAGCCGCGAATTTTACCATAGGTGCGCTGCTCAAACTCATCCTCACCGCCGTCAATCAGGGCAGTTTGGCCATTGCTCACAATAAGGGCACCATCCCCTTGGTCAACGTCAAGGAAAACGATAAAATCATCCTCCTCACCGGGGGCACCCTCCTTTAAACCAAGGGAAACGAAAATGTTATCCCAGGTAGGAATTAAAGGGTCATTTGCAAAGGTGATTACAAGGCATACACCTAAAAGGATGGCAGCAAGTAAAATTGCTGCCACTTTTAATATTTTTTTAGTTTTCAAGGCTTATTCCTCATTAAATTCTTCATCATCGGTGTCATCACTTGCGGCCTCCATCTGTGCGGCGGCAAGCTGGTCCTTTGAGACCAGCACCTGGCGGGGCTTTGAGCCTTCATAGGGGCCAACAATTCCCCTTTCCTCCATTGCATCAATGAGGCGAGCCGCCCTGGCATAGCCAAGCTTTAAGCGGCGCTGTAAAAGCGAGGTTGATGCCTGACCGTTTTCAACAACCGCCTCAATTGCCTGGCGGAGCATTGGGTCTTCCTCTGAGTCGCCTTCCTCTGCAACTCCCGTTTTAGCCTTTTTATCGGCGGCAGCACGGCGTTCAATTTCAAAGAGAATGTTCTGGTCATAATCGGTAGAATAATCGCCCTTAACATAATCAACAACAGCCTCAACCTCTTCATCGCTTACAAAGCAACCCTGAAGTCGGGCGGGCTTGGTTGAACCAATGGGGCTAAAGAGCATATCACCGCGGCCGAGAAGCTTTTCGGCACCAACACCGTCAAGAATTGTGCGGCTGTCCACCTGAGAGGAAACCGCAAAGGCAATTCTGGAAGGAACGTTTGCCTTAATAACACCGGTGACAACATCAACACTTGGACGCTGTGTGGCAATGATAAGGTGCATACCTGCGGCACGAGCCTTGGCGGCAATTCGGTTTATGTAGTCTTCAACCTCGTTGGGAGCAGTCATCATAAGGTCGGCAAGCTCATCAATGATAATAACAACCTGAGGCATCTTGGGGAGATTCGGGTCGGTTGCGGCAAGCTTATTGTAGCCCGAAATATCACGCACATTGTTTGCGGCAAAGGTTTGATAACGGGTTTCCATTTCGCTAACTGCCCAGCCGAGAGCACCTGCGGCCTTACGGGGGTCGGTAACAACGGGAATGAGCAAATGGGGAATGCCGTTATAAATGCCAAGCTCAACAACCTTGGGGTCAATCATTAAAAGCTTTACCTCATCGGGCGCGGCTTTATAAAGCAGACTTACAATAATCGAGTTAATGCAAACCGATTTACCTGAGCCAGTTGCACCCGCAATAAGACCGTGGGGCATTTTTGCAATGTCGGCAACAATAGCATTACCGCCAATGTCCCTGCCCATTGCAACGGTTAACTTGCTCTTTGAAGATGTGAACAAGGGAGATTCAATAATCTCTCTAACCCCTACAACGGCGCTTGCCTTGTTGGGCACCTCAATGCCCACAGCAGCTTTATTCGGGATAGGTGCTTCAATTCTAACGCCTGCTGTTGCAAGGTTTAAGGCAATGTCATCGGCAAGATTTGTTATCTTGCTGATTTTAACACCTGCACAGGGCTGAAGCTCATAGCGTGTAACTGTAGGTCCACGGCTGATGTCCACAATTCTTGTTTCAACACCAAAGCTTCTCAGCGTTTCAACAAGGTGGTTTGCAGTGGCATCCAAATCCTCACGGGTGAGGCTGGAGCCTGCCCCTGAATTTGCCTTTAAAAGGGATACGGGAGGATATTTATAGCCTGTGTCCTCGGTGATGGCAATGCCGCTGGAAATCTCTTTTTCCACACCCTGAATTTCCTTTTTGGCTTCATCGGCAGTGAGCTTTATTTTTTCCTCGCTCTTTGCGGTGTCAAGGGCATCTTTCAGTTTTTTATCGGGCTGAGGCTTATCATTTTCCTCAGGCTCATCGTTATAAATTTCAACAAGGCGCTTTTGCTTTTCGTTTATCTCCTCTTGAGATTCACTTGGGCGCCTTACAGGCTCATCATCAATGGGAATGTCAACATTAACCTTTTTCTTTGCGGTCTCTGCCTTTTGTCTTTCAGCAAAATTGTTTTCCACCTGCTCAACCGTTTTCTTAATGGGCTTTTGAATGTTTTTAAACAACGCAATAAGGGTTGTGCCGGTTATCATCATAAGGAACACGAAAAGAAGCAAAATAATTGTGATAATTGCACCTGTTTTACCAAAGGCATAGGACATAGGATAGCCGATTAGTGCACCCAGCCAACCGCCGCTTTGAAGCTTTGCACCTGCTGCATAGGAATTCCACAGGTGCTCGCCAAAGGCAATAAGCTGACCCTTGGGGGTTGCAAAAATATCAATAGCCGCACCGATTAAAATCACCAAAACGCTGGTTTCCACCATTTTGGCAGTAACGGTGGAACGGAATTTATCCATTGCACAAAGTACCGCTACAACACCCAGCAAAATGGGGTAAAAATAGGCGGTTACACCAAAAATTCCAAGGAAAAATTTATGTAAAAGGTTCCAAACATTTTCGCCCGGAAGGATAACGATTGCCGCAACAAAAATAGCAACGGCAAACCAAATTACCGATAAAAGCTGCTTGTTGGCAGATGAAGTTTTGCGGGCAGCGGTTTCTGCCGCCTGCTTTTTCGGTCTACCTCTCTTTTTAGCTGCCATAAAAATCAGTCCCCCTCTTTTTCTTTTTCATCATCAATTAAAGCGTAAAGACAACCGAGCACCTGGCTCAAATTGCCAATTTCATCAATTAAACCCTCTCTTACAGCTGCCTTGCCATCAAGCACGGTGCCCACATCGGTTATAAGCTCCCCTGTGTTCATCATTAGTTCCTTAAAACGCTCGGCCGTTATCATTGAGTTTTTAACAACAAATTTTGTAATGCGCTCCTGCATTTTTTCGAAATGATGCATAAGCTGCGGCACACCAATAACCAATCCGCTCATTCTAACCGGGTGCACCGTCATTGTGGCTGATGGCGCAATAAAGGAGCGTTTTGCCGAAACCGCCAAGGGCACACCTATTGAATGACCGCCGCCCAGCACAAAGGAAACGGTTGGCTTTTTCATTCCTGAAATGAGCTCTGCAATGGCAAGACCTGCCTCCACATCGCCACCAACGGTGTTTAGAATTATGAGCAAACCGTCAATATCCTTATCCTCCTCAATGGAAACAAGAAGTGGCAGAACGTGCTCATATTTAGTGGTTTTACTACCTTGTGGAAGCAGAGAGTGACCCTCAATTTCACCGATAATGGTAAGGCAAAAAATTCTATGCTTTCCATCCTTTGTGGTGATACTGCCAAGCTCCTTTATTGAGGAATTTTTTGTTTCCTCATTCGAATCGGGCTCCGGCTCATTAGTATTGCTGTTTAAAAAGGTTATATCTGACATAAATTTGCATCCTTAACTTAAAATTTTCTTTAAGTTATTATTTGATACAAATATATAATTTATTATACTATTTATTTTAAAATTTTTCAAGTAGATATGTTACATATAAAAAACAGCACACGCCAAAGGCGTGTGCTGTTATAATTAGCCCTGATTTTCAAGGCCTAAGCTTACAAAAAGCGCTTTATCCACCCTAT
This sequence comes from Clostridia bacterium, assembly GCA_017463345.1. GTDB lineage: Bacteria > Bacillota > Clostridia > Oscillospirales > Acutalibacteraceae > SIG587. Next base: position 9,379 of record JAFTPI010000027.1, read on the forward strand.
CCATTGAGCCACTGTCGAGGGTTCCCATCTTTTCTTTTAGTCGCTTTTTATCAATGGTGCGCACCTGCTCAAGAAGCACAATGGAATCCTTTTGGAGCCCGCAAAGGCAGGCATCCACACTAATGTGGGTTGGAAGCTTCGTTTTATCGTGCTGGCTTGTTATTGCTGCGGCAATAACGGTAGGGCTGTACCTGTTACCAACATCGTTTTGAACTATAAGCACAGGTCTTATTCCGCCCTGCTCCGAGCCCACCACAGGGCTTAAATCAGCATAATATATATCTCCGCGCTTAACTATCATTAGCTTTCACACTCCGAAATATTAGGTAATAATATTTTTAACCGTAATGCAGGGTTTTAAACAGTTATTACGGGATTTTTTTATTACATAATATGTGGGTTGCTTTTTGGTGTGAAAGGTTTAAAATCAGCCACTTTCGATTTTTAAAGGTTTATTCCTCTTCTATCTCGGTTTCGGCCTCGTTTTCTTTTATATCGGGCTGGTTTTCATTTTCGACTAAAGTTTCGCCCCTGTCGGTTGTATCGAGTTCGGTTTCCTTTATAAAAAGCGGCTCGGCATCGTCGAAATCATCATCAAAATCATCATCGTAATACCTTCTGCGTGCCGCCCAAATAATGATTATTGCAATTATCGCGGCAAGGCAAACACCTGCACAAACCAGCACCACAATGGCATCGGTGTTAAGTGCACCAACAGCGGGAGCATCGGTATCCTCGGCACGGTATTCAGCAACATAACGCTGCAGGGTGTTTTCTTTTCTGTCATAACGATAAAATGCCTTTTCGCCCTCGCTGTTCATAGCGCAAACAACGGCGAAATCGGAAAGGGCATCATCCTTATAAATGTAGGCCTCAACCTCCTGCTCACCGATTGTAATTGTGGAAAGGTTAAATACACTTTCGGTGTCTATTAAAATCTGGTCGCGCATAAGGGCTGTAACAGGCAAAATGGTGTAATGATTTGCATTGTTTATAATGCAGGGTAGGCTGAAAATTCCTGTGGCGGAATTATACATATAAAGCTCGCCCTTGTTTTCCTCATTTAAAAGATATAGAAGAACAACCTCTTTTTCCTTATCCAAAAATGCAGGAACATGAACAGAGTTAAAGGTGTATTCCCCTTTTTCAAAGCCGGGTGCGGTAACATCATCAGGGATAATTTCGGCAACGGTCATTTTGTTGCCATCAACACTGGTTTCCAGCTTGTTTTCCTCAGGCTCTACGGTAGAGGTTGTTGAGGAAGTGTCAGCAGAGCTTGTTGAAGATGTTGTATCTTGTGGAAGTCTTGTAACAGCAATATTATACTTTCTTACCGAGCCATTTTCGGCGGTAACAGTAACAACGCGCACGGTGGTGCCGACCTTAATTCTAGGACCGGGACCATCTGAGAATTTATATGAAGCGCCTTTGTGGTTTGTTGTGGGTTGAATATTAAAATAATCAACACTGTAAGGCACGGTTACCTTATATTCGGTAACATATCGGGAAAAAGCGGGGGTTAAAGTGCCCGCACCCACTTTAAGGCTTTTAAGAGTGTTATCATCAGATTTTGTTGGGGCAATGATTGAAATGTTCTTTGAATCACCATCTAAAAGAATGTCGTTATACGATGAGTCAACTGCTTCGCAATCTTTAACCAAAACTTTTGCAGTTCCCACTTTTAATGTTTTGAATTTAACAGTTATTTTCAATTCCCCACTATCACCTTCAATCATTAACTTTAATTCTTTTGTTTTGCTGTCAACAACATATTCTTTAACAGTAACATCATCGCTAATAGCGCTTTTATCAAATTCTAAATATTGACTGTCATATCTGATAATACCGCCAAATGCAAGAAGTTTGCCGCTATCACTTTTCTTTGCAGAAACCGTAACATTTATAGAATTTCCTACATTTATTGTGGGAGAACAAATAATTGTTGCCTTGCCGGACACCGCCATACTGTACAGTCCCGTAGAAAATATCATAGTTATGCATAAAATTATTGAGGATAAATAAATAACAATTTTTTTCATTTTCTTCTCCTTGTTTTCGACTTATTGGTCCACCCACATAGTACGAGTTATTGTGATATCAGCCAAGGTAAAACTTCCGCTATAATTAACATCCATTGCTTTAACAACTGCGTTTGGCAAGGATTTTATGATCTCGGGGTCTACATAATAACTGCGCATCTTCGTTATATCACTCAATTTAAGTTTTCCATCTCCATTAACGTCGCCGTAAATTACAACCTCATAAGAAAGCTTTTCTGTACCTGTTGTGTCATAAATTTTAACAACATTACCTGTACCCACAATTCCGCTGGTTTTTTCGCTACCATCGGCGTTAAAAAGCTTTGCGGTTCCGTTTTTAACATTAAGCTTTTGAATAAAGCCTTCGGCGGTCGTGTCAAGGTCAACACCCGTTATAAACTGGCCAATGTTATACTCGGTTGTTTCAATGCTTGGCTCGGGCGGTTTTTCAACTTCCTTTTCTCTTCTAGTAATAACAATTGTATAGGTGCGTTTTTCTCCGCTCGTAGCCGTTACTACAACATTAAAACGGTTAATACCAACCGCTAAAGAAACCTGACCAAGGCCTGTAACGGTTGCGGCACTATTGCTCTTTGTGCCTTCAATGATAACCGAAGAAACCTCATAGTCAACAATAACTCCATATTCGCTTGTCCACTTATCGAAGGCAGTGGTGAAAGAATGTCCTTTAACGCTTAAACTGCTTAAATAGTTATCATTATCACCAGTTTTTGGAGGGAATGGTGTTATTGCACTCGGCATACTTTTGTAAACAGGAATACGGAATTCCAAAGAATTTTGCAGTTCCTGTTCGGTGTATCCTTTTTTAATTTTAGAACCCTCAATATATGCACCGCGGATATTGGTCATATATTGGAAGGTGTAATAGGGCGACTTTTTAACATCAAATTTTTTGTAATAAATTGTATAACCGCCGCTGGTATTAGGGTTAACATATTCATCAAAATACCAAATTGCACCGCCGATAATTGCCTTTGCTCTTGTGTTCCAAGGGCGCATATAGCTTGTTGAATTTGAAGAACCGCCTTTTGCCCAATAAAGACCGTTTTTAACCGAATCACTATAAGGTCCGCTTGAGGGAGAAGCACCAACGTTAAAGAAGTTATAAAGCCCCGTAAGGCCCGAAACGGTGCCGGAAATGCTGTTACCCTGACCGTTTGTTCCCTGCTCGGTTAAAATCATTGAAGCGATAACATAGGGGCTAACTCCCGATTGTTTTGCCGCTTCCATAATTACATCGCAGTATGTAGCATAACCGGTTTCCGGGAACGGCTTTTCAAGGAAGGTGTTTTTTGCAATTTTCTTAAGTCCCTCAAGGGTTTGGAGCTCGGGAACATAGGTTTGCATAAAAAACTGAAAAATGTCGGTGGAATTTAAAAAATTTCGCGGGTCTAAATAATACGCCACAACACTTTTATGTGCCGCAACCCAATTTTCGCCGTCAAGACCAATATATTTGCCTGTTTCCCAGTTATATGCACCTGGCTCTTTAGATTTCCAGGCATCATCAACACTGTTTTCAATAAGGCTTCTTCCTACAATACTTTCGTTCGTAACCGCCGCATCCCAGGTCATTTCAAGGTGGTCAGCAACAAACACCCAGTTTGGATAATTTGCGTGAAGGGAGCGAAGCATGGGTTTGTAGCTTTCGGGGAAGCCTTGAGCCGTTAAATAGGCTTCAAAATCGGCGTCGGGCTTGTACACAACATCTTCTTTAACATAATTAGCCGCAACATAACCCACAAGTGTGGGAGTAGAAACTGACTGAATTTTATACCACACGGGATTTGCAGTGTCACTAGTTGTAACCTTGTCAAGCAGTTTGACCCTCTCACCCGTATTAAGACCACCTACTCTATTACTTGAAGTTACTTTCGGCTCAGAACGAACATTAACACCGTTATCAGAATTAACAATGGTACCATATTCCGCAATTCCTTCAGCCAAAGCAGGCATAGAAACAAAACAGGATGCGGCTATTAAAATTAAGCATAGAACAAGGCAGTGTATCTTTTTTGCTAAATTCATTGTCGGCTCCTTTTTTGTGTTTTCAGTACTTTTCATTATACTTTTTTTAACGAAAAATGTCAATATATAGCGAGCCGCGCTTACGGCGGGAAATTCTGCTTTTATCACCTAATTTATCCTGCTTTAAAAATTAAGGGATAGTTAAATGAACGCTCCGAATCCTTTTTTATTGCAATTTTTTCTCAATTTGGTAAAATAGAGAAAAAGACATTTAGGAGATTTTTATGGGCAAGGATAAGAACGTTTTAAGAAACATTATAATCACCGCAATTTTCCTTGCGGTTTTACTCTGCTTTCTTTTTGTTTTAAGCCTTTTGGGAATTTCGAAAGAGCACCTAATGATCATTTTCTTTTTTTGCGCCGCCCTTTTTTGCCTTTTAACCCTTACCTTCACCTTTAAAACAAAGCAGCAAAAAAATGTGGAAACCGAAATTGAAAAGGAGCGAATGCGCTCTAATCTGCTTCGCGCCGTTTCTCACGATTTAAGAACTCCACTGACAACAATTTATGCATCAAGCTCAACCCTACTTGAAAATTCGGAAAATTTAAGCGAACAGCAAAAGCGATTAATCCTCAAAGGCATTAAAGAGGATTCAGATTGGCTTGTTAGAATGGTGGAAAATCTGCTGTCTGTCACCCGCATTGACAGCGGTATGGTTAAAATCATAAAGGTTCCCACCGTTTTAGAAGAGCTTGTCGATTCGGTTATTCTATCCTTTAATAAGCGTTACCCCAAAATTGAGGTTTCCATTGATATTCCCGATGATATTGTTGTCATTCCCATGGATGCGATGCTTATAAAGCAGGTTATCATTAACATTTTGGAAAACGCCGTTCAGCACGCAAAGGGAATGGACCGCCTTTCGCTGAAGGTTTTTATTCTCGGTAAGAATGCCGTTTTTGAAATTCAGGATAACGGCTGTGGCATTGACGAAAAGCGACTGCCCCAAATTTTTAAAGGCTTTTATGAATTTGAAAATGAAATTGCCGACGGTAAAAAGCGCAACACAGGAATAGGCCTTTCGGTTTGTGCCACCATTATAAGAGCCCACGACGGCAACATAAGTGCCGAAAATTTAAGAAACGGCGGCGCTGTGTTCCGCTTCGTTCTTAACACGGAGGAAAATAGGGATGAATAACAATAAATATAAAATCTTGCTTGTTGAGGATGAAAACAACATTCGCCACCTTGTTTGCACAATGCTGGAATCAAACGGCTACTCGGTTATAACCGCCGATTGCTGCAAAAATGCCGTTACAATGTTTGCCTCCCACCGACCCGACCTTATTATTCTTGATTTAGGGCTTCCTGATGCCGACGGTATGGTCTTTTTAAAGCAGGTGCGGCTATCCGACACCACACCGATTATTGTGCTCTCAGCCAGAAGTGAGGAATATGACAAGGTTGCCGCCCTTGACTGCGGCGCCAATGATTACATAACAAAGCCCTTCGGCACAGCAGAGCTTTTGGCAAGGGTGCGAAGCGTACTGCGAACAAGCCGCTTTGCAAGTGAGCGGGGCCGTTTGCCCGGTGGCAAATTTAGGCTCTTTGATTTGACCATTGACTATGATGCACGGCAAATTTTCATAGGCAAGGAGGAAATAAAGTTAACCCAAACGGAATATAATATTGTTGCGTTTTTATCCGAGCATTCGGGCAAAATGGTAACCTATTCCGCAATTATAAAGGCTGTTTGGGGTTATCCCGATGAAGGTAGCACCAAAAAGCTACAGGTTAACATGGCCAATATTCGAAAAAAATTCGGCGCAAAGCCGGGCAAGCAAAGCTATATTACCAATGAGCTTGGCGTGGGCTACCGAATGAACAGTGAAAATGAATAAAAAATGGAAAAAAGCGGCATCTTTACCCAATCTTTGCCGCTTTTTTTATATAATAAGCTTGTGA
>JAFTPI010000028.1 GCA_017463345.1 Clostridia bacterium
GTGTAAGTGCAGTGATGCATTCAGCTAGGCGGTACTAATAGACCGAGGGCTTGACCTTTAATTTCGATTCCTCTTATATGTTCGTCTTAATCTTTGTTCAGTTTTTAGGGTGCGAACCCAAAAAGAAAACTCATTGGTTAAAACCAATGAGTTTTTTGTTTTTATATACATATTTAAAACAGCTCATTACAAAGCCCTGCCAGTTCCTCCATTGTCAGCTGTTCCGAGCGAACGGTGGGGGAAAGACCGAGTTTTTGGAGTGCCGCGCCGATTTTTTCTTTTTCAATACCAAGGGAATTTGAAACGGTGTTGGAAAGGGTTTTGCGGCGCTGTGCAAAGCAGGCTTTAACGAGCTTAAAGAAATCGGCCTCGCTGTTTACCTTAACGGGGGGATTTTCCCTGATTTTAAGCCTTATAACAACGCTGTCAACCTTTGGCGGCGGCATAAAGGAATCTCTGCCGACATCGAAAAGAATTTCACTTTCTGCATAGTAATTTGCGGCCACGGTAACGGCGCCCGATTCACGGGAGCCGACCCTTGCGCAAAGGCGCTCGCCTGCCTCCTTTTGCACCATAACAACAATGCTATGGAGTGGCAGTTTTGCCTCAAGCAGACCCATTATAATGGGGGAGGTTATGTAATAAGGCAGATTTGCGCAAACCACAACGCGCTTACAATCAGAAAACTTTTCAGCAATAAGTGCCTTTAAATCAAGCTTCATTGCATCGCCGAAAACAACTTCACAGTTATCAAATTCGGCAAGTGTCTTTTTAAGAATGGGCTTTAAGCGCTCATCAAGCTCAATGCTAACAACCTTTTTTGCAACCCTTGCTAGTTCTGCTGTAAGAACACCGATACCGGGGCCAATTTCCAGTGCGCCTGTATTTTCATCCAGCGCCGCTGCCGCCATTTCGGGGCAAACGGTGGGGTCAACAATAAAGTTTTGACCTAAGGATTTTTTAAAGGAAAAACCTGCGTGAGTCAGCAGTTTTTCCACAGTATTAAAATCAGCAAGATTCATTTATTACACCTGCCTTATAAATTTTACAAGTTATTATATCATATTAAAAAAGGTGGCGCAATCTTTAATTTACTTGTTGACAAAAGAGTTGTTTTGTGCTATTATAATTAGGCTTCAAAAATTTAATATGCTGGTGTAGCTCAGTTGGTAGAGCAGCTGATTTGTAATCAGCAGGTCGGGGGTTCAAGTCCGTCCACCAGCTCCAAAACAAAAAGACAAGTCTTGAGACTTGTCTTTTTATTTTATGCTATTTATTTCTTCTCGTTAAAGCACATATTGATAAGGTCATCGAGGGTTGTGGTAGCGAGGCACTGAACATAGTCGGCGCCGCCGTAGTAAATGTTAACGGTGCCATCCTCAAAGGGGATAACTGCGCCGGGGAACACAACATTCGGCACCTGGCCAATCATTTCATAAGGCTCTTTAACATAGAGAATGGGGTCCTTACTTCTGCCGATAACCTTCCAGGGCTCGTTTAAATCAAGCATCATAACGCCTGCGCCATAGTTATAGCCATTGGTGTGGGGGAACACGCCGTGGTAAACAATGAGCCAGCCCTTATCGGTTTTAATGGGAGGTGCGGCGGGGCCGATTTTGGTGTTCTCCCAGTAATTTTCGGGCTTTGCAACAATTCTGCAGTTGCCCCAACGCTCAAGGTCATAAGAAGAGGCAATCCAGATGCTGCCGTTCTTATCGTTAGCTTGGGGGCGGTGGAGCATCCAATATTCTCCACCTATCTTTTCGGGGAACAAAACAGCGTTGCGGTTTGAAATGTGCATGGGGAAGCTAACGAATTCAACTGTTTTAAAATCGGTGGTTTTACCAAGGGCGATGCGGCAGCCAAAGTCTCCGCCAACGCAATAAGAAATGTAGTAAATGCCTTCAACAGGACAAATTCTGGGGTCATACCAAGAGCCAATAAGATGACCCGAATTAGGCATAGTTACCTCATCATAATATTCCTGCTCTTCGGGCTTGCAAACAAACTTTACAGGCTCGGGGTCGGGAATGAATTTGATACCATCGGTGCTTCTGGAGGTCCAAACCATCTGCTTTTTGTTGGGAGCCTCAAAGCGGCTCATCATAACGAAAGTGCCGTCCTCCAAACGAACAACACCCGAATTATAAACTGCACAGCAGGGGACAGGCATATCATCGGGGGTTAAGATGGGGTTGCCTTCGTAACGCTTAATTACATCATAATTTTCAATCATTTTTAACACTCCTTTTAAAATTTAGAAGGTATTTCTACAAGCAAAGTATATCATAGCATATATCGTAAAAAATGATTTATTTTATTATTTTTGTTGCGTTTTTTATGATATATTGATAAAATGCTTACAAAGAGGTGAAGAAATGAAGATAAGGCGACTGCTTACCGATGAGGTTACTGCTGATGGCCTCACGGTGTGCGAAAGGGAAATTGAATTCGATTTCCCACTGCATTGGCACGAATTTTATGAAATTGAATATGTTTTACAGGGCGAAGCCGAGTTTATTATAAACGATAAAAAATACTTAGCACAAAAGAACTCTCTTTTCTTTATAACCCCCGTTGATTTTCAAGAAATTGTCATAAAAAAAGGACCGCTAAAGGTCATAAACGTTATGTTTGACGGCTCATGGATAGATAAGGAGCTTGGTACAATTATAGGCACGGCGGCTTTTCTAGAAAATTATCCTCAGGAAAAACCGAATATGCTTTTTGAGGAATATAAATTCCGTCGCAGTCTTTGGAAGTTTTCTTGTCGACAAATTTTAAATCTGATTTTAGCCGACATGTGCCGAATTAAAGGGATTTCGGGAGAAACGGTGTCCATGGATTTCATAAGAAGCGAACAAATTTATTTGCAAAAGCACTTTTTTGAGGACATAACCTTGGAAGCCGCGGCGGCAAGAGCAGGCTTTTCCCCAAACTATTTCAGCCGACTTTTTCACGAGGAAACGGGTAAGACCTTTATAAAATATTTAAGCGATTTAAGGGTTGCGCACGCCGCCCTTTTAGCCGAACACACAAGCCGAAGCGTTAACCACATTTGTGAACAGTGCGGCTTTAAAAATCCCGCTCATTTTATGCGACTTTTTAAAAAGACTTACGGTGTTACGGTGTTACAGTATCGTAAAAAAATGAGAAGCGAGAGAAAAGAAAAAATTATTGAGCAGGACAAAAAATTATAGAGTTTTTGAAAATTTTGTCAAATAGGGAAGATGTTTTCTACGGTACCGATAGCGATGTGTTGCAAAGCAACATATGGAAAAAACCACTCAAAAAGGCTATCTGCCTTTGAGTGGTTTTATATTATGAATACTATATTTAATGTGTTATTTTAAAAAATGTTTTTAATTTTCTTTTCTATCATTCCTGCGGCAATTCCTGTTAAAATTCCGCAAATAATTCCTGAAAAAATCAGGGGTGCGGCGTAGAAAAGAACGCCCTTTGTTGCCGTTATAATTGCGGCGACAATCAGCTGAATAAGGTTGTGTGTAACCGCTCCCGCAGCGCCGATACCTATGGGGGAAAACACATTTGTCTTTTGTAAAAGACAGGAAACCGCCAGAGATAAAACGCCGCCTGTTAGTGAAAAGAGCAGTGCCGAAGGTGCTGAAAACAGCAGGGTAGACAGCAAAATTCGGGCGATGTTTATTAAAAATGCGCCCTTAAAATCGCCCTTAAAGATAAAGAGTAGCGCCACACAGTTGGCAAGGCCCAACTTTATGCCCGGGGCGATGAAATTTAGTGAATAAAGGCTTTCAACAAAGGAAAAAAGCAGGGCGAGGGCGGTAAAAAGGGCGTAAAAGGAAACTTTTTTAGCCATACTACTCCACCTCCACAACAACGCCGTTGGGCACACAAATAATGCTTTCGCCCCTGTTTTTTATAGGCGAATGATGAACGCAGACCTTATCGGGGCAGGTGGCGCTTTCTACGCTTACCTCACCATTTTCAATTTTTACAATGTTTGTACCAAGGTCAATTTTTGTATCCTTTTCTAGAGGCAGACGGTAAAGCTCCTCATTTTTTACGAGGATAACCGCATCGCTGCCTGAGGCTGTGTTTAAAAGGGGAAAAAGAAGGGCAAAAACTGCTAAAAGAGCAAGGGCGGCAATTAAAATAATGTCGGCTTTTTTTGGCACTTACTTTTCCTCCTTTACAAAAGTTTAAAATAGGGTTAAAATAACATTATGAAAAAGTTTTTATGTGTTTTTATTTGTCTTGTCACTGTGGTCACCCTTTTTGCAGGGTGCAAGCACAGTGAAAATACTGTTAACCGCCTGCTTTTTGACACCGCCGTAACCTTAACGGCAGAGTGCGAAAGGTCGGTTTTGCTGGAGGCCATTTCACTTTGTGAGCATTATGAAAATCTGCTTTCCCGAATAAAGGAGGGAAGCGATGTTTATAAAATTAATAGTTCGGAAAACTCTGTCACCGTTAGCGAGGAAACGGCTTTAATTATAAAAACCGCCCTTAAATATTGCGAGCAAAGCGAGGGGCTTTATGATATCACCATAACCCCTGTTTCCTCCCTTTGGAATTTTAACGAGGAAATTCTGCCCGAGGCGGAAAAAATCAGCGAGGCTTTGAAAAAAGTGGATTACAAAAAAATTCAGCTTGAGGGCAACCGAGTTAATGCAAACGGCGCGCAAATTGATTTAGGCAGCGTGGCAAAGGGCTACATTGCCGATAAATTACGCGAATTTTTCGAAAACAAGGGTGTAAAAAATGCCATTATTAACCTTGGCGGCAATGTTTATGTGCTGGGGGATAAATACACAAGGGTTGGAATTCAAAAGCCGTTTAGCGGTGGCACAGTCGGCAGGGTGGAAATGAAAAATTTATCGGCCGTGACATCGGGCACCTATCAGAGGTGCTTTACTAAAGACGGCGCCTTTTATCATCATATTTTAGATCCCAAAACAGGGTATCCGAAAAACACCGACCTTGACAGCGTTACCATTATTGGGGAAAGCTCAATGCTTTGCGATATTATGTCAACCGTTTGTCTGCTTTCAGGCAGTCAAAAGGCCGAGGAATTTATTAAAGATGCGGGGCTTTCCGCCGTTCTTATATTCAAAAACGGACAAATTAAGACGGTAGGCGACATTGATTTTAAAGCACACTAAAAGCTGCAAACAATTCAGTTGTTATCTTTGTTTTTCTATGAACTGATTTTAGCATTAGAAAACAGGGTGTCTATAATCTTTTCAAATTTATAAGGAGAGTTTTCTACATTTTCTTCCCTCATATAAATTTCCATATTATTTATATGAACAATATATCTTCTGCTTACATGAATTTCTTTTAACCAAATTCGGCGTATATCAAGTTTGCCGATTTTTGATTCTTCGGCTTTATATGATACATTATTATATTTGTTCATATTGGCAGGTATATCTTTCTCGTTTGTTAATGGAGAAACCGATAACGAATATACTATTTCATCATCATTATCAATATTTAAAAGATAGTGCCCATCGGCGCCCTTTTCAAATCCTAATTTTAAAAGTGATTTTTCATCGTTCCAATTTATTTGCAATATTTGTTCAAGCGTTGTATTAGAAATTTGTATTTCTTCGGATGCACTGATTAAGTTGTAAAAATAAACACCTAGAATAATAACGCCGACAGTAATAAAAATAAGCAATTTAAACTTTTTTGTAAGCATTTAAAAAACACTACTCCGTTTCATTATGTATTAAAACAATTATTTTTATTTATTTAAATTTATTGTATCATATTAAAGTATAATTTACAAATTATACTTTATTTTTTTTATATCATAAGGTATAATTAACATTGTATTATAACATTTAAAACTGACTTGCGAGGTTTATTTATATGGGTTTACTCAAAAAACTTTTTGGAAGCTACAGCGAGAAAGAGCTTAAAAGAATTAGGCCACTGCTTGATAAAACTCTTTCCTTTGAGGAGGAATTCGGGGCTCTTTCCGATGAGCAGTTAAAGGCCAAAACCGAGGAATTTAAAAACCGCCTTCAAACAGGCGAGACCCTTGATGACCTTTTGCCCGAGGCCTTTGCGGCGCTACGTGAGGCTTCCTCCAGAGTTCTTTCAATGCGCCATTTCCCCGTTCAGATATTGGGCGGCATTGTGTTGCACCAAGGCAGAATCAGCGAAATGAAAACAGGCGAGGGCAAAACCCTTGTTGCAACCCTGCCTGCCTATCTTAATGCCCTTTCCGGCAAGGGCGTGCACATTGTCACAGTTAATGATTATCTTGCCCGCCGAGACTCCGAGTGGATGGGAAAGCTTTACCGCTTTATGGGACTTTCTGTTGGCCTTATCGTTCACGGAATGACCCATGAGGAAAAGAAAGCGGCATACGATGCCGACATAACCTACTGCACAAATAACGAGCTGGGCTTTGACTACCTTCGTGACAACATGGCAACCTACAAGGAGGAGCGTGTTCAGCGCGGTCACAACTTTGCCATTGTTGACGAGGTTGACTCCATTTTAATTGACGAGGCAAGAACACCCCTTATCATTTCGGGCAGGGGCGATAAATCCACCGATTTATACACCCGCACCGACCGCCTTGTAAAGGGTCTTAAAATGGTTAAGGTTAAGGAGGTTAACACAAAGCTCTCCGATGCCGAGCAGGATTTTGACGGTGACTATGTTGTTGACGAAAAGGCAAAAACCGCAACGCTGACCCCCGAGGGTGTTAAAAAGGTTGAGGCATATTTCGGCATTGATAATTTAAACGATGCCGAAAACATTACCATTGCCCACCATGTTAACCAGGCTATCCGTGCATACGGCATTATGAAAAGGGATGCCGAGTACATTGTTAAGGATGGGGAAATCATCATTGTTGATGAGTTCACAGGTCGCCTTATGTACGGTCGCCGTTACAGTGAGGGATTGCACCAGGCAATTGAGGCAAAGGAAGGGGTTAAGCTTCAAAACGAATCCAAAACCCTCGCCACCATAACCTTCCAGAACTTTTTTAGATTATATTCTAAGCTTTCGGGTATGACGGGCACCGCCATGACCGAGGAGATGGAATTCAGAGAAATTTACAAGCTGGATGTTATTGAAATTCCCACAAACAAGCCCCTTATCAGAAACGATGAAACCGATGTTGTTTACAAAACCGAGCGTGCCAAATTTAAGGCGGTTGTTAATCATATTATCGAGTGCAACAAAAAGGGCCAGCCCGTGCTTGTGGGCACCGTTACCATTGAAAAATCAGAGCTGCTCAGTTCCATTCTTAAAAAGGCGGGCATAAAGCACAACGTGCTTAACGCCAAGCACCACGAAAAGGAAGCTGAAATCATTGCCCAGGCAGGCAAGCCCTATGCCGTTACCATTGCCACCAACATGGCAGGCCGTGGTACCGACATTATGCTTGGCGGTAATGCGGAATACCTTGCAAAGGCCGAGCTTCGCCATTTAGGATACAGCGAAACGGTTATTGCCGAGGCGACGGGTTATGCCGAGACAAGCGAGCCAGAAATCATTAAGGCAAGAGAGGAATTTAGTAGGCTTTTAGCCAAATTTAAGGCTGAAATTGCCCCTGAAGCTGAGCAGGTTAGAAACGCGGGGGGACTGTGCATTATCGGCACCGAGCGCCACGAATCGAGGCGAATTGACAACCAGCTTCGCGGACGTGCAGGAAGACAGGGTGACCCTGGTGTTACCCGTTTCTATGTTTCCTTTGAGGATGATTTAATGCGCCTTTTCGGCGGCGAGCGTGTTTACAATATGCTTGAAACAATGAACCTTGATGAGGACACACCCTTCCAAATCGGTATGATGGCAAACACCATCAAAAGCGCTCAGGAAAAGGTTGAATATAAGCATTTCTCAACCCGAAAAAACGTGCTTGAATATGATGATGTTATGAACAAGCAGCGTGAGCTTATTTACAACGAGCGCAACAAGGTGCTTGATGGCGAAAACATTAAGGATTCGGTTCTTAAAATGATTGATGAGCTGGTTGAAAAGCAGTGTGCTCTTTTCCTCAGCGATGATGCCGTTCACGATAACTGGGATTTAGAGGGACTAAGAGATTATTTCCTTAATTGGATTCTGGATAAGGGTGACCTAAAATTCACGCCTCGTGAGCTTGGAGAAACTTCAAAAGAGGAAATTGCCCAGTTTATTAAGGATAAGGCTCACGAAATCTACGAAAAAAGAGAGGCCGCCTTTGGCAGCCCCCTAATGCGTGAAATCGAGCGTGTTATGCTCCTTCGCAGCGTTGACACCAACTGGATGGATCACATTGATGCAATGGATGACCTAAAGCAGGGCATAGGGCTGCGTGCCTACGGCCAGCACAACCCTGTTGTGGAATACCGAAATGAAAGCTACGATATGTTCTCCGCTATGACCGAGGCTATTAGAGAGCAAACCGCTAAATGGGTGCTCACCGTTCACGTTAACCAGAATGAAAGCGTGAAGCGTGAAAAGGTTGCCGAGGAAACCGGCACAGGGGATAAGCCCCAAACCGTTAAGGGAAAAGGCGTTGTAAGCAAAAATGCCCTTTGCCCCTGCGGCAGCGGTAAAAAATACAAACGCTGTTGCGGAAAAGATATAGACTAACAAAAAACCTCCGCCTGTGGCGGAGGTTTTTTATATTACTTTAACTTATTTATAAGCCTTAAATGCGGCGATTATGGCTTCCTCATCGGAGAGGCCGCCCTTGCAGTATTTTGCATCGTTCATCTGATAAAGGTCAATGCCATTGGTTGTGTAGGAGGAGGAGCGCTTGCCGATTAAGGCAACGTGGCCGTTATTATTTAAAGCGGAAACCATTTTCCTAACCTCGGTTAAGAATGAGCGCCTGTAGGCTTCGGGCTGGTTTACAATCCAGGAAATCTCATCCATACCCCAAACGCTGTCCTCACCGGGAGCATAGTTATCAAACTCAACAAGGTAGGGGTATTTGCTGGATGTCCAGCCGCTGGGAGAGGTGCCACTGATTTTTTTGCTGTAAGGGGCATCGGAGTCCATATCAAGCACACATTTTTGGGGACTTGAATTGGCAGCGCCGACAGCCTTCGGACGCAAAGGCGCCATATTGAAATCAACAAGCATAATGCCATCGGTGCCAACAAAGTCGTGGCTGGGGTGATGGGAGTTAATAATAACATAATTTCTTCTGGCGTTTTTCTTGGCGTATTCACGAATCAAATGAATAACCTTTGTCCAACGTTTAAAGTTTCGGTCATTTTTTCCCGTCATCTTGGTTTGACCCAAGTGAATTGCTTCCACGCCGATGTCAATCATTTTACAGGCTCTATAATAAATAAACATTTGGGTTTCTTCACGGGTTATGTCGGGAAGACTGTAGCCGGATGCCCACGCATTTACACCGGAGCCATCGGGGAAAAGCATTTTACGGTGGTCAAAGGTTCTGTCCTCAACCTTTTTACCAAAAGCTTCAAAAACAAAGGCAGGAATTTTAATGTCGTTAATGTCTTTACCTGTGGTTTCGAAAATACAGCCCTCAAAAATAATTTCAGGGTCAACGGCATGGGCCTCGGCAATAAGTTCTTTATAAATCGGGAACCAGGTATCCTCGAACCACTTGGAGGGATACCACTCGGCAACACTGCGGCAAACATACTTTGTGCCTGTGTTTAAAATGGCGCGAATGGCTTCTTCACTGTTTGCATTTGTGTAGGTTATAGCGCGGGAGAGGTAGTTGTTTAAAACCTTTTCGCTGATGCTGCCCTTAAAGGTGAAGTCCATCCCATTATTAACGGTTGCGTTTTTAACAAGATTTAAAACGGTTACCTCGGCGGTTTTTGTAACGGTGTTACCATCCGTTAAGTTGACAGTGGCGCTGATTTTATAAACACCTTCGTTTTCCAGCTTATCATCGCTTTTAAAGGAATCACCCGTAAGACCTGTTTTTTCGAGAACGGTGGTGTAGGAACTGCCGTTTTTTTTCTCAATTTTAAGGCTTACGGTTTCATCCTTTTCGAGACCCTCCCAGGCGACATCAACGGTGTTGGTGTAATATTTCTCGCCAACTGTGGGTGACACCATTTTGAAATTCGAAAGGACGGTGGAGTTTATGCTGAGTGTTCCCTTTGATGTGGTGGAGGTGTTGTTTCCACCTTTACAGCCTGCAAAAACGCAAACAAGCATCGAAAGGCACAAAACAATCGAAAGAAGTTTTTTAAGTGATTTCATAGTTTTTTCTCCTTATGTTATTTGTATAATAATTTTACACTACCACTATGATAAATGTCAACGGAATTGCACTTTTTTATTATGATTTTTGCAAAAATAGTTACAATTCGGGTGTTGGTCTTAGGGATAAATTGGTTTTTCAGATAAATTTGTATGCTTTCTCGTTGCAAAACCTTGTAAGACACAAAGTATTACGGCGGTTTCTTAACTTCGAAATCAAAGCAAATTTATACTTACAAAACTGCGAAGCACCTAAAAAAGAAAAATTTTTAGTGGGATAAAAGGCAAAAAGCCGTGGTAACGCTGACGCGTACCACGGCTTTTTAACACATTAGGCTGCAAAAATTTACTTTTTTAGGTATTTCATCCCTAAGAACAACACCCGTTAAGAGGATTGTTTTGGCAAAAATTCCCGGCGCCGATGTTTTAAGGCTTTGGTGCGGAGAAAAGGACAGCCTGCTTTACAACCTTGATAACTGCATTTTAACCCCACACATTGCGGGAAGCACAGGTAACGAAGTAAAGCGAATGGGCAACTTTTTTAACCGTTTAACTTGTTCAGTTTTGTCGTGTCGGCAATAACGATAAGGCTCATATTGTTTTCAAGGGGTGCGTTAGGGTCAATGTCAACGGTGACATTGCCGTTTTGTCTTATGGCGATGACATTAAGGGAGTATTTTTTTCTTAAGTTGAGCTGTGAAAGAGATTTACCGAGCCAGCCTTCCTTTACCCCGATTTCCACCATTGAAAGGTTGCTTGAAAGTTCAACCAAATCAACAAAGCCTGAGCTTAACAGATTTTTGGCAAGTCGTGCGCCTGATTCCTTTTCGGGGATAACAACCTTGTCAGCACCCACGCGATTTAAAATTTTCTGGTGCATTTCGTTGGCGCATTTTACAATAACCGTTTGAACCCCTACCTCTTTGCAAAGGGTTGTGGCAAGAACGCTTGCTTCAAGGTCGCTTGCCATAGCAATTATAACCACATCCACATTGGAAATGCCCAGTGCTTTAATAACATCGGGGTCGGTTACGTCGGCACACTTGCAAACGGGAATGAAATCAATGGCTTCATCAATAATGGATTGTCTTGAATCCACGGCAAGAACGTCGGCGCCGCTTTGTGCAAGCTCCTTTGCAACGGAAAAGCCATATCTTCCAAGGCCGAAAACGGCATAGCTTTTATGAAGACTCATTTTTAAAACTTCCTTTCACAGCAGAATTAACCCACGCTGATGTTTTCGGTGGGATTTTTAATCAGATTTTTGTTTTCTTTGCGGACATTAAATGCAACGGCCAGTGAAATGGGACCCACGCGGCCTAAATACATTGTCAGAATTATAATAATTTTGCCCCATAAATTTAAAAGCGGGGTTAAATTTCGGGTCAGGCCCACCGTTGCGGTGGCGCTTACCGATTCAAAAACAACATCAAGTGTGGGGGCGGTCATAACTGCGCTTAAAAGCAGTGCTGAAATGAAAGCCGTGGCAAAGGACATTGATGTTACGGCTACGGCCTTTCCTATGGCGGAAGGGGGTAATGCGCGCCCAAAAACGGAGGCGCTGTTTCGGTTTTTAAGGGTGGCGTGTGCTGAAATAATGAGCACCGCAAAGGTTACTGTTTTAATGCCGCCTGCAGTACCCACAGGGGAGCCGCCGATGAACATTAAAAGCAGACAAAGAACCGAGGAGGCGTTTGTAAGGTTTTGCTGTGGCAGGGTGAAAAAGCCAGCGGTTCTTGTTGTGACCGACTGAAAAAGGCAGGCCATAATTTTATCGCTTTCCCTTAAATTTTTAATGGTCGCAGGATTGTTATATTCAAAGGCATATAACAGCGCGGCGCCTGCGAAAATTAAAGCAAGTGTTGTGAAAATGGCAATTTTGCTGTGCAGGGTGAGTGAACGCACCGACTTTCTTTCTTTAAGAATGCGCAACACATCCCACCACACAATGTAGCCGATACCCCCCAGCACAATGAGGGTGCAGGTTATGGCGTTAACAGCGGGATTTAACTTATATGCGGCCAAACTGTTTTCGGAAATAATGTCAAGCCCTGCGTTGCAAAAGGCCGAAACCGAGTTGAAAACCGAAACCCAAATGCCGCGAAGACCCATTTCGGGAACAAAAACCGTCATATATAAAAGGGCGCCTACACCCTCCACAACAAGTGTGCCGAGGAACACCTTTTTTACAAAAATCACAAGTCCCGAAAGGGTGTCAAGGTTAAATGCGTCCTGAATAAGCAGGCGGTCGCCAATCCCCAATTTCTTGTGAAGCGAAATCATAATAAAGGACATAATTGTGATAATGCCAAGGCCGCCGATTTGGATAAGAATTAAAATTACGGCCTGACCGAAGCCGCTCCACGCCGTAACGGTGGGCAGGGTAACAAGACCCGTAACGCAGGTGGCAGAGGTGGCGGTGAACAACGCATCAACAAAGGGTACTGCCTGACCCGTAGCAGAACTGACAGGAAGCCACAAAAGAAGGCTGCCTACAAGAATCGTTATTAAGAAGCTCAGCAAAACGAAGCGAGATGCAGAAAATGCAAAAAGCGTTTTTTTCACCACAGGACTGTCCTTTCAAAAATCTTTTTTTAATTATACCACAACAAAGTGGTTACGGCAACAATATTGTATAAAGTGGCAAAAACGGCTATTGAAAATTCACCTTTCGGGGTGTAAAATAAAAGCAAAAGCAGGGAGTGAAAAACTTATGAGCATTACGAAAAGACAGTTTGGCTTTACGAGGGATGGCCGCGAGGTCACCTGTTTTATAATAGCAAGCGGGAATTTAAAAGCCGAAATTTTAGATTACGGCGTTACAATTCGCAGCCTTTTTGTGCCCGATAAAAACGGCAAATCAGTTGATGTTGTTTTGGGCTACGATACGGTGCAAGAATACGAGGAAAATGATGGCTATTTAGGCGCCACTATTGGTCGTGTGGGCAACCGTATAAGAAAAGGCAAATTTACCCTAAACGGTGAAAATTATACCCTTGCCGTTAACAATGGCCCCAACCACCTCCACGGTGGACTCAAAGGCTTTGACAAGGCAGTTTGGAAGGCGGATGAAAAGGAAAACAGCATTGTTTTTTCCCATTTTTCCCCCGATGGTGATGAGGGCTACCCAGGCAATTTAAGCGTTACCGTTACAGTCACTCTTGAAGAAAACGGAATCTCTCTTGATTATGCCGCCGAAACCGACAAGGACACGGTTATTAATCTTACAAACCACAGTTATTTTAACCTAAACGGCAAGGGCGATGTTTTAGAGCACACATTAAAACTAAATGCTGATAAATTCAATGTGGGGGACAGCGACTGCCTGCCAACAGGGGAAATTGCAAGCGTTTTCGGCACCGTTATGGATTTCACAAAGGAAAAAACAATCGGTTTTGGCATAGACAGCAGTGAGCCTTGCGTAAAACTTTCAGGTGGCTATGATTCCAACTTTATTTTAAGCGGTAGTCCTGCGGCGGTGTTAAAATCGGAGGAAAGCGGCATTGAAATGACCGTTTTAACCACTGAGCCGGGCGTTCAGGTCTATTCCGCCAACTTTTTAACCCCAAGAAAAGGCAAAAACGGTGCAAAATATACCTATAGAAATGCTCTTTGCCTTGAAACACAGCATTTCCCCGACAGCATTCACCACCCTGAATGGCCCACCTGTATTCTTAAAAAAGGCGAAAAATTTGAGAGCAAAACAACCTACTGCTTTAATGTGTAAAAAACACCCTGCGGACTTTAAAATCCGCAGGGCCCTTTTTATTTTATAAATTCTAAAATTTCCTTAATATTCTTAAAAACAAAATCGGGTTTTGTTTTGCTTTTTTTAAGGTCGTCTAAGGTGCCTTCACCCGAAAGCACGAAAACGCTGGTTATATCTGCATTAACTCCGCAGGCAATGTCGGTGTAAAGTCTATCCCCTATAAGGGCGGTTTGCTCTCTCGTAAATCCCGTTTTTTTCATTGCTAAAAGCGCCATTTCGGGCTGAGGCTTGCCGATGAATTTCGGGCGCCTTTTGGTGGCGTTAAAAAGCATTTCGCTAACCGACCCGCAGTCGGGCACCGAGCCATACCAAGTGGGGCAGACGAGGTCGGGGTTGGTTGCAACGAAATCCACACCACGGTTTAAAAGGATGCAGGCATCCTCTAGCTTTTTGAATGTTAGCTCGGTGTCAAAGCCCAAGAGGAGGCAGTCAATGTCATCCTCTAAATTATCGGTTATGGGAAGCTTGGCGCTTTTCAGTTGCTCTTTAAATGAGACGGTGCCGAAGGCGTAAATCTTTTTATAATTTTTAGGCTTTAAATAAACTATGGTGGCATCGGTTGAGGTTAAAAAATCATCCTCGGTGGCGGCAATGCCTAAATTTTTCAGCTTTTCAATGTACTTAGTAACGCTTTTTGAGGAGTTGTTGGTTAGAAAAAGATATTTTCCGCCAAGGGTCTTTATGTGGGCGAGGAAATCGGTGACTCCCTCGAACAAATCGTTATCAAGGTAAATTGTGCCATCCATATCAAGGAGAAAAAGCTTGGATTTTTTAAGGTCCTTCATTTTACACCTCTTTTTCCGCAGTACTAATCTATTACATTATATAATAAAACGGTCAAAGGAGATTGTCAATAGGTGCCTTAAATAGGATAAAGGGAAAACAGGAACTTGTATAAACTTAAGTTTTGTTATAAAATAGATTAAAAGGGTGGTGTAAAAAATGGCTATCGATTCTAAACGACTTCTTAATAAGCTGGACAATTTTTTAAGACAAAATGATTATGACAGCGCAAAAAGCCACCTGCTTTATTGGCTAAACGAGGCCAATGAGACAGGGGATGAGAAGGCGGTTTTACTAATAAACAATGAGCTTATGGGTCTTTGCAGAAAGCTGGGGCAAAAGGATGAAGCCATTTTTTATGCCGAAAGCGCTCTAAACGGGGTTCGAAAAATGGGAATTGAGGACAATGTAGGCGCCGCCACAACCTACCTAAACTCCGCCACCGTTTTTAAAGCCTTTGGAATGGCAAGCGAGAGCATTGGCCTTTTCGAGAGGGCACAGGAAATTTATGAAAAAAATCTAAAAAGTGATGATGACCGCCTTGCAGGGCTTTATAACAATATGGCGCTTGCCCTTGTTGATTTAAAGCGATTTGATGAAGCAAAAGCGCTTTACGAAAGGGCCATTTCGGTGCTTGAAATGGTGCAGGGCAAGGAGCCCGAGCAGGCTATAACCTATCTTAATTTAGCCTCCTGCGCTGAAGCGGAACTAGGGCTGGAGAATGCCCAGAGGACTATTGAAGCAAACATAGAAAAGGCAATGGAAAAGCTGGAGGCTAGTGAGGATAAGGTTAGCGGCAACTATGCCTTTGTTTGCGAAAAATGCGCCACGGTTTTTGGCTATTACGGATATTTTTATTATGAGAACATTTTAAAGGAACGGTATAAACGAATTTATGAAGGGAATTGAGTTGTCAAAAAGGTTTTATGAAGAATTTGGCGCGCCAATGTTAAATGAGCAGTTTGCTGATGTTTTACCTAAGCTGGCTGTAGGTCTTGCTGGCAGTGGCTCTGAGTGCTTCGGTTTTGATGATGAGGTGTCAAAGGACCACGATTTTGAGCCTGCCTTTTGCATTTTTGTGCCCGACAACCTTGACAGGAAAACCCAGTTCAGTTTAGAGCGGGCTTATGCCAAGCTGCCAAAGGAATTTATGGGCTACAAAAGGGCTCGCCTTGCCGCCGTTGGAGGCGGCCGCCACGGACTTCAAAAAATCGGCGATTTTTTTCAAAACAAAACGGGCAGGCGGGATGGCAACTTAACCCTTGGTGACTGGCTTAGTGTTCCCGAAAATTCACTTTTTGAAGCCACCAATGGGGAGATTTTCTTTGATAATCTGGGTGAAATTACAAAAATTCGCCAAAAACTTTCCTATTTTCCTTCCGATATAAGGCTTAAAAAGTTAGCAGGGCACCTGCTTTTAATGGGACAGTCGGGGCAGTATAACTATTCTCGCTGCATAAAACGAGGTGACACCGCTGCGGCACAGCTTGCCGTTTTTGAATTTTCAAAAAGCGCAATGAACGCTGTGTTTTTGCTTCATAAAAAATATATGCCCTATTACAAATGGTGTTTTCGCGCCCTTAAAGAGCTTGGTGAAAACGAGCTTGCGGAAAATCTTGAATTTCTTATTTCAAGCGATAACAAAAACCCCGATAAAAAGGTACAGATAATTGAAAACATTTGTGAAAAAATCGGTGAAAGGTTAGCCGAGCAGTTGCTGTGCGGTGAAACGGATAGTGAAATGGAAAGGCTGGCTTACGCCGTTAATAATAAAATAGAGGATAACAAAATCCGCAATATGAATATTTTATCGGCGGTTTAAAAATATTTAAGAAAACAGCATGGTGCGCTTTATTGGTTACCCTGCTGTTTTTGCTATACAAAATTTGAGGAAATTGATTGTTTATCTTGACCCCACATTTTGCCAATGATATAATATTCTAAAGATTAAAACCCTTAATTTGGAGGCAGGAAAATGAAAGAGTTTGAAAGGTTTGACCGAATTGGCACAATGCCACATAGGAGTTATTATATCCCCTTTGGCGAAAAGGATAAAATAGAGAGCGTTTTCGGTATTACGGATAGAAGGAGTAGTTCCAGATTTTTATCCCTTGACGGAATTTGGCAGATAAAGGCCTTAGAGCACGTGGAGGATTTTTGCCTTGATGACAGACTTGCCGCATCAATTCCCGTGCCTTCTTGTGTTCAAATGCACGGCTACGACCAAATTCAGTATCTGAATTTCCGCTTTCCCTTTCCTGTTGTTTTGCCGCACATTCCCCATAACAACCCCTGCTGGCACTATCGCCGCACCTTTAACCTTGAAAAGAGGTGTGGAGAAAGGTATTATCTTAACTTTGAGGGTGTTGACAGCGCTTTTTATCTTTACATAAACGGTGTATTTAAGGGCTATTCTCAAATTTCCCACGCAACCAGCGAATTTGATATAACCGACCTTGTTAAAAACGGGGAAAACACTGTTGATGTGCTGGTGCTTAAGTGGTGCATTTCCACCTATTTAGAGTGTCAGGATAAGTTCCGTTTCTCGGGTATTTTCAGAAATGTTTACATTCTTTCCCGCCCTGAGGGTCACCTGACCGATTATAAAATTGAAACAACCCTTAATGGGGAAAACGGCGTTTTAACCTTCATTAACGAAAGCGAAACCCAAATAGCCTTAGAAATTGAGGGACAAAATTTAACCGTTGCCCCAAAAGCTGTCGGCGAAATTGAAATAAAGTGTGTTAAACTTTGGAGTGCCGATGAGCCTAACCTTTACACCCTGATTATTCGTGCAAAGGGCGAAAAAATCATTGAAAAGGTAGGCTTCAGAACCGTTACTATTAATGGCAAGGTGTTTAAAATTAACGGCGAGCCCATTAAGCTTAAAGGTGTTAACCGCCACGATTTTAACTGCGAAACGGGCGCAACCGTAACACTTCAAAATATGTATGATGACCTTAAGCTTATGAAGCAGCTTAATGTTAACGCTGTTAGAACATCTCATTATCCCAACAGCCCTGAGTTTTATCAGCTCTGCGATGCCGTTGGCATCTTCGCTCTTGATGAGGCCGATGTTGAAACACACGGCGCTGTTACTATTGACGGCGGCTATGATGTTGAGCTTTTTAAAGAATTCGCCGAAAACGAGTTTTTCACAAAGGGTATTTTAGACCGCCACACAGCCCTTGTTGAAAGGGATAAAAACCGCCCCAGTGTTATTATGTGGTCCCTTGGTAATGAGTCAGGCTTTGGAAAATCCTTCTTTGAAGGTGCAAGGTACATTAAAAACCGTGACAAAACAAGACCCATTCACTATGAGGGACTTTACCTTGCTGACGAGAAGTATTACTACACCGATATGGTGGATGTTGTCAGCATGATGTACCCCTCTATCCAGACCATTCGCGAAAGGGTGCTGGATAACGAAAAGGAAACAAGGCCCTTTGTTATGTGCGAATATACCCACGCAATGGGCAACTCCTGTGGTGATGTTGCCGATTATTGGGATTTGATTTATAATAACGAGCAGCTTATGGGCGCCTTTGTTTGGGAGTGGGCTGACCACGGCATTAAAACCGAAAAGGGCTTCCTTTACGGCGGTGATTTCGGCGAAACTGAACACGATGGCAACTTCTGCATTGACGGCCTTTTGACCCCCGATAGGAAACTGAAATCCGGCGCAGTGGAGATGAAGGCAGTTTACAGCGGCAAATTAAAATCCGAAATTAAGGATGTAGAAATCCCCGAACAAGAGGACATTGCAAAGGAAATTGAAATTAAGGCCGATGAGCACACAGGCGAAATCACCTCAATTAAAGCCGATGGCAAGGAAATTTTGAAAACTCCCTTGCATATTAATTTCGCCCGCTATATCGATAACGACCGATATCTTTTGGATACCTGGAATGAAAAATACCGTTTGAATGTTTGTAAGCCTCAAATTTTCTCCTGCGAGAAAGGGGACAATTTCTACAAATTTAAGGGCGGTATTGCGGCCAACTACATAAGACCTGTGGCACTTTTTGAGGTTACCTACAAAGTGGCTGGCAATGAGCTTACTGCTGAAATTTCTTATGAGTTGCCCGAAAAGGTTAAAAACTTCCCCCGCTTTGGCGTTGAGTTTGGCATTGATAAGAAATATGCCGATTTTGACTACGTTGGCTTTGG
>JAFTPI010000117.1 GCA_017463345.1 Clostridia bacterium
ATCCCGCAATACAATTACTTAAACAACGGCTTAGTGAAACAGAGAACGCACTTAATAATTTGCTTAGAGCAATAGAAGAAGGAATTATTACTCCAACCACAAAACAAAGAATGATTGAGTTGGAGCAGACAAGAGATGAGATAAAATTAAAGCTCATCAAGGAAGAGTTGAAGAAGCCCACCATTACGAAAGAGGGCTTAGTATTATGGCTCAAGCATATTCAGAGCATGAGCTTGGAAACGAAGGAACACAAACAGAGACTGATTGACATTTTTGTAAACGCCGTATATCTTTACGACGACAAATTGGTCATAACATTTAATTATAAGGAAGCAAGCAAAACCGTCACTCTAAAAGAGGTAAACGGTTCGATTATAGAATGCTCAGGTGCACCAAAAAAGAACGAAGCGATTGCTTCGTTCTTTTTTATCCAAGCCGCAGGCTTGGCATATCATCACGCGTCAGCGTGTATATCATCGCCGCAGGCGTATATCATCAGCCGAAGGCTGTATTAACTGCAGCTTGATGAGATACAGCGGCTTTGCCACTGATGATATACAAAACTAATGTTTTGATGATATACAAGGCTTCGCCTTGATTTATTTCCGTAAAAGTAGTATAATGCGCTTTGAAAGGAGTGGTCAAATGAAACGAATGATCTGTTGCTTAATTTGTTTATTGATATTGTTTTCGTTTGCGGGTTGTAACTCTGATACAAGTCACGTTTGTTCCGGCAGTTATTATGCTGTTGGCGATTATGAGGAAATGTTAACGCCGTATCTTTGGATCGATACTGATAAAAATGAATTTGCACTTGGTGCCGGTTCTATCATTTCTTACGCTGAGCATGGCACATATGAGATTGCTGATGGAAAGGTTATCGCCACTTCGCAAAGCACAACCTTTGAATTTGAGATTAAAGATAATAATACACTTGTTCTGATTGATAATGGCGATAATGAGTATTTCAAAATCCCTATCAATACACAATTTGTATATAGTGAAGATTTGAGATAGTTGCGCACCTTTTCTTCATTTTTACCTATATTTACGCACCTTTATGCCGTCTTTCACATCTTATTAAATACCCAAAGTCTTTAATTATAAGGCTTTGGGTATTTATTTTTATCCTATTGACACATTTGATACTTCGTGATATGATGTATTATGTGATAGGAGGTATGGTATGGATATTCAGTTGAAGCGAGGGCTTTTGGATGTCTGCGTTTTAGCGGCGATTAAGAGCGAGGATTCCTATGGTTATAAGATTATCAAGGATATGAAACCATATATTGAACTTTCGGAATCTACGCTATACACCATTTTAAAACGCCTGGAAGCGGCAAATATGCTGACCGTTCGTACTGCCGAACACGGCGGAAGGCTTCGAAAGTATTATCATATAACTGATGAAGGATTGAAGCGTATTGAAGATTTCAAGGTCGAGTGGAAAGAAATCTTATCTATATATCGATTTGTAACTAAGGGGGATGATGGTAATGAGTAAACAAGAATTTCTTGTGAAACTGCGTAAAGGTTTATCCGGATTGCCGCAGGATGATATTGAGGAACGTTTAACATTTTATAGCGAAATGATTGAAGATAGAAAAGAAGAAGGTCTTTCGGAGGAAGAAGCGGTTTCGGCAGTAGGCTCCGTTGATGAAATTGTAACGCAAGTAGTAGCAGATATTCCACTGGCAAAAATCGCTAAGGAAAGAATAAAACCCAAAAGACGGCTGAGTGTGGGAGAAATAGTGTTTTTGGCTCTCGGCTCTCCCATATGGCTTTCCTTGGGTATTGCTGCTTTTGCCGTAATTCTCTCACTTTACATATCCTTATGGGCTGTGATAATTTCCTTGTGGGCAGTCTTTGCTTCGCTTGCCGGCTGTTCTATTGGCGGTGTACTGGCGTGTGTCGTTTTTACCGTAGGAGATAACGGTGCTTCGGGTATTGCTATGCTTGCCGCAGGTATTGTTTGTGCAGGGCTTTCTATCTTTATGTTTTACGGATGCAAGGTAGCAATAAAGGGTACTTTGTTACTCACAAAGAAAATGGCAATATGCATTAAGAATTGCTTTATCAAGAGGGAGGTAGCGTAATGAGAACGAGGACAAAAGTATGGCTTATTATAGCAGCTTCTCTTGTGTTGATTGGCTGTATCCTCTTTGCAGGTGTAATGACAACGCTTAAATGGGATTTTATGGAGCTGGCAACAGTAAAATATGAAACCAATGCTTATGAAATCAGCGAAGCATTTGATAACATTTCTATGAACACAGACACAGCAGATATTGCATTTGTGCTTTCTGATGATGGAAATTGCAGAGTGGAGTGTTATGAGGAAGCAAATGCAAAGCATCATGTTACTGTGGAAGATGGCACACTCACCGTAGAATTGATTGATGAAAGATCTGTGTATGACTTTATCGGATATATCGGGTTAAATTTTGGCTCACCCAAGATAACGGTCTATCTCCCGAAAACAGAATGCACAAAACTACTCATCAATGGAGATACCAGTGATGTTGAAATACCTAATGATTTCATGTTTAAGGATGTTGATATTTCTTTAAGCACAGGTGATGTTGATTTTTGTGCATCTGCTTGTGAGATAATTAAAGTAAAAACAAACACCGGTGATATCTGTATAGAGAATATCTCTGCAGGCTCACTTGACCTTTCAGTTTCCACAGGCAAGGTAACTGTTTCGGACATGAGCTGCGAGGGCGATGTTAATATTAAAGTTTCAACCGGAAAAACTGAGCTTAATAATATTCGGTGCAAAAATGTTATATCAGACGGCGACACAGGAAAAATGCTTCTTAAAAATATTGTTGCCGAGGGTAAATTTTCAGTTAAAAGAAGCACCGGGGACATAACGCTTGAAAACTGTGATGCTGCGGAAATTTTCATAGAAACCGACACAGGAAATGTTTCGGGAACACTTCTTTCAGAAAAGGTGTTTTTTGTTGAAACCGACACAGGAAGAATAAACGTTCCTAAAACCACTAGCGGCGGAAGGTGTGAAATCAGCACCGATACAGGCGATATTAAACTTGATGTTTTGCAAAACGGAAAACCGTGATATAAGGGCTTTGCCCGATTTTTAAACCCAATGTTTATGCGGTTTTTCGGTTAAATCCTATATGGACACTAAATTTTTATTACATACTTTTATCAAAATTGAGTTGTTCTTGAAAATCTTTTTAATTTAATGTATAATAAAATAAAGGAGTTATACTGCGAAAAATAAGCAGCTTGCAAAGGAATAGTTTGTTAAAATTAAAACGATAATCATTACTAATTTTTGATATATTTGCTAAATTTTCAAATATTTATTTTAAATTTTTGCAAGTTTTTTCTACTATACTTACAGCGTGTTTTATGCTATACTTTTAAATGTAGAAAGGACGTTGAAAAAAGCGAAAGAGGGATTCCAAATTGACATTTAAAATGTTTGAAGAATGGCAGGGCTTTGAAGAAGGCACCTGGACCAAGGAAATAAATGTTAGAAGCTTCATTAAACACAATTTTGTGCCCTATGATGGGGATGAAAGCTTCCTTGTCGGCCCCACAAAGGACACATTGGATTTGTGGGATCAGGTAACCGAGCTAAATAAAAAGGAAAGGGAAGCGGGCGGTGTTCTTGATATGGACACCAAGGTGATTTCCACCATTGTTTCTCACGGCCCCGGCTATCTTGATAAAAAAAGGGAAAAAATTGTGGGCTTCCAAACCGACAAGCCATTTAAGCGCGCCTTGATGCCTTATGGTGGAATTCGCATGGCCGAAAAGGCCTGCTCCGATAACGGCTATACCCTTGACCCCGAGGTTAAGGAGTTCTTCACCGTTCATAGAAAAACCCACAACGCAGGTGTTTTCGATGTTTACACTCCTGAAATGCGCGCCTGCCGTTCAAGTCATATTATAACAGGGCTTCCCGATGCCTATGGCCGAGGCCGTATTATCGGTGACTACCGCCGCGTTGCTCTTTATGGTGTTGACCGCCTTATTGAGGACAAGGTAGAGCAGAAGGAAACCACCCGTTCTGCAATGTATGAGGAAATCATCCGTGCCCGCGAAGAGCTTTCTGAACAAATTCGTGCTTTAGAAGATTTAAAGAAAATGGCGCTCAGTTACGGCTATGATATTTCCCGCCCCGCAAAGGATACAAAGGAGGCAATTCAGTGGCTTTATTTTGGCTATCTTGCCGCTGTTAAGGAGCAAAACGGTGCCGCAATGTCCTTGGGTCGTACCTCAACCTTTATTGATATTTATTCCGAGCGTGATATTAAAAACGGCGTTTACACCGAAAGTGAAATTCAGGAGCTTGTTGACCAGTTTATTATGAAGCTGCGCCTTATTAAATTCGCCAGAACCCCTGAATATAACTCTCTGTTTTCAGGCGACCCCCAGTGGGTTACCGAATCTCTTGCCGGTGTTGCCATTGATGGTCGACATATGGTTACAAAGATGACCTACCGTTATCTTCACACCCTTGAGAATTTAGGCGCCGCGCCCGAACCCAATCTCACCGTTTTGTGGTCCACAAGGCTGCCTGAAAACTTTAAGCGTTACTGCGCCAGAATTTCCATTGAAACCTCATCGGTTCAGTATGAAAACGATGATTTAATGCGTTTCCACCACGGTGATGATTATGCCATTGCCTGCTGTGTTTCTTCAATGAAACTGGGCAAGGAAATGCAGTTCTTCGGAGCCAGAGCCAACCTTGCAAAGTGTCTGCTTTATGCAATTAACGGCGGTATTGATGAAATTTCGGGCAAGCAAATTGCCCCTGAATATCGCCCCATAACCAGCGAGTATCTTGATTACGATGAGGTTATGAAGGCCTATGACCAAATGATGGAGTGGCTTGCCAAGGTTTATGTGCATACCCTTAATATCATTCATTATATGCACGATAAATATTGCTACGAAAAAATTCAGATGGCCCTTCACGATAAGGAGGTAACCCGCTGGTTTGCAACGGGCATTGCAGGCCTTTCGGTTGTTGCCGACTCACTGTCTGCTATTAAATATGCCAAGGTTAAAACAATCAGAAACGAGCAGGGAATTGTTGTTGACTATGAGGTTGAGGGTGATTTCCCGAAATACGGCAACGATGATGACCGCGTTGACTCCATTGCCTATCAAATTGTTCATAGATTTATGGAGCATATCAGAAAGAACCACACCTATAGAAACAGTGTTCCTACCACCTCAATTTTAACAATTACCTCTAATGTTGTTTACGGTAAGAACACAGGTGCCACACCTGACGGCCGCAAGAAGGGCGAGGCATTTGCCCCCGGCGCTAACCCCATGCACCGCCGTGACACTAACGGCGCCGTTGCTTCCCTTGCATCGGTTGCAAAACTGCCCTTTGTCGATGCTCAGGATGGCATTTCCAACACCTTCTCAATCATCCCCGGTGCTCTCGGTAAGGATGACCGCATTTTTGCGGGAGATATTGAGGTTGACTTTGATTGCGCAAATGGCGCTTGTATGTCACCTACACTTTTCGAGGGTCTCGATAACGAAAACTAATAAGGAGAAAAATAATGAAAGCAACCGAAAATCAAATTGATAATCTTGTGAATTTACTTGACGGTTACGTTAAGCAGGGTGGACACCACCTGAATGTTAATGTTTTTTCAAAGGAGACCCTGCTTGATGCACAGGCTCACCCCGAAAAATATCCGCAATTAACCGTTAGAGTAAGCGGCTATGCCGTTAACTTTATTAAGCTTACAAAGGAACAGCAGGATGAGGTTATATCCCGCACCTTCCACGACCAGATGTAATTAAAGTGAAAGGCTATATTCATTCAAAAGAATCCTTCGGCACTGTTGATGGTCCTGGGATAAGGTATGTCCTTTTTATGCAGGGCTGTCCCATGCGGTGCCTTTATTGCCATAATCCCGACACCTGGCAAACGGGTGTTGGCACCGAAATTACAGCCGAGGAGATTCTTGATGATTTTAAGCGTAATCGCGCCTTTTATGCTAAGGGCGGCATAACCGTTACAGGCGGCGAGCCCCTTTTACAGGCCGATTTCCTCATAGAATTGTTTACCGCCTTTAAGGAGCAGGGCATTCACACCTGCATTGACACCTCGGGAATTACATATAATCCCGAAAATGAGGCTTATGTTAAAAAGCTTGATGCTCTTATGGCAGTAACCGACCTTGTTATGCTTGATATTAAGCATATTGACAGTAAGGCTCATAGGGAACTGACAGGCTTCGGCAACGAGAATGTTTTGGCATTTGCTAAATATCTCGAAGCCAAAAATGTTCCCCTATGGGTAAGGCATATAATTGTTGAGGGCTACACCGATAAAGGCGAAGATTTAGAGAGGCTTGGTGAGTTTCTCGCCACACTTAAAAATTTAAAGGCTCTTGATGTTTTACCTTACCACACAATGGGGGTAAATAAATATAAGGAACTTGGAATTCCTTATAAGCTTGAGGGTTTGCCCGCGCTTCCGCTTAATAAAGCGCAGGAGGCAAAGGCTCATATTTTAAGTGGAATGAAAAATGCAAAAAAATAAAGCACCGATTCGAAATCGGTGCTTTTAATATTTATTTTAATTTTTAAGGCTTTGAATGGGGGCAGGAATTTGTCCGCCACGGTGAATGAATTTAGCAGGGGAGTAGGTGTTAACCGCCATAACGGGGCCTCCGCCAAGAAGACCGCCAAAGTCAAGCTCGTCACCGACTTTGCAGCCGATTGCAGGAATAACGCGAACGGCGGTGGTTTTTGAGTTAACCATACCGATTGCGGCTTCATCGGCAATGAGAGCCGAAATAACCTCTGGGGTGGTATC
>JAFTPI010000118.1 GCA_017463345.1 Clostridia bacterium
CCAGTTACGCCTTCAAAACAAAATTTTCGGTAATAGTTTGCCTCAAAACTTGAAATACGCCAGTATTCCTGCGTTTTGTCGGCTTCCTCTAACACAAAAATTTTAGTTTTGAAAGGTCGGAGAGTTTCTGCCAACGGATTTATTTAGTAGACAAAGCGTAATTTTGCCGCAAGGCTGGCGCCTTGCAAAAAAATACGCAAAGTCAGATAATTAAAGGCGGTGAGCGAAACCGTATCTGGTTCGACTCTCGCCAACTTAAGGTGGTGGTAAAATGGCAAATATGAGCGATGAAGAAAAGAAGCTTCGCGAGGGGCATAGACAGCGTATGAAAAAGCAATTTATGGAAATGGAAAACACCAAAGATTTTCCCGATTATCAGTTGCTTGAAATGTTGCTTTTTTACGCACTTCCAAGGGTTGACACCCGTTTAACGGCAAAAAGGCTCTTAAACGAGTTTGGCTCCTTTTCAGGGGTTTTTAATACCGATGCAAAGAATTTTAAAAGGGTAAAGGGTGTAACAGAAAACCTTTCGGTGTTTTTAAAGCTTATTTTAACGGCAGCAAGGCGCTACCACGAAAGCGAAGCTAAAAAGCGTTCCTTTAAAACTGTTAAGGATTATGGCTGCTTCCTTTTGGAGCAATATCACGGCGCAAAGGCCGAAATGATGTCCATGATAAGTTTAAATTCTAAGTACGAATTTTTATCCTTTGACATAATCAGCACAGGGGAAAGCGATTCGGTCACTGTAAGCGCTAAAAAGATTGTGGAAAAGGTGCTCAAAAACGGCGCCCATTCGGTTATCATTGCCCACAATCATCCAAGCGGAATTGCCATTCCTTCGGTGAGTGATGCCGAGGCCACCGTTAACATTAAAAGACTGCTCGCCCAGGTTGGAGTTAACCTTGTTGACCATGTTGTTCTTGAGGAAAACGATTATGTGTCAATGGCGCAGTCGGCGGAATATACCCACATATTTTAAATCATTATATATCAAATTTTAAAAAAAGGCAATTAAAACGGCACGTAAGTGCCGTTTTTTGTTCTTATAAGGGCATATCTTTCATAAAATTTCCTTGTATAGGGGGATTTTTATGAAGAAAATTTCAGCAATATTTTTAAGCCTGGCACTAATTTTTACCTTTGCCTTTCCCTGTAGCGCAAAAACCGTTTCAATGGAGTATGATGCCACCGATTTAAATGTCCCTTTAGAGGCGGTTACCACCGCAGGTGAAATTGGTCAAACCCTTGATGTCAAGGCAAAAAGCTGCATTTTAATGGAGGCCAAAACGGGCAAAATTTTGTATGAGGATAATGCCGATGAAAAAGCAGCACCTGCTTCTATCACAAAAATTATGTCTCTTGTTTTAATAATGGAGGCTCTTGACAACGGTCGTTTAACCCTTGACACTGTGGTGACCGCAAGCGAACACGCATGCAGCATGGGCGGCTCTCAAATTTGGCTTGAACCGGGTGAACAAATGACGGTTAACGAGCTTTTAAAGGCGGCGGTAATTGCATCGGCAAACGATGCCACAGTGGCTCTTGCCGAAGCGGTTTCGGGCAGTGAGGAAACATTTGTTGATGAAATGAACAAAAAGGCAAAGTCCCTTGGAATGAACAGCACCACCTTCATAAACTGCACAGGACTTGATGTCGAAGGTCACGTTACCACAGCCCACGATGTTGCGCTTATGTCAAGGGAACTTATCGGCCACGAGCTTATAAAACAATATTCCACCGTGTGGATGGATTCGCTTAGAAATGGGGAAAGTGAGCTAGTTAACACCAATAAGCTGGTAAGGTTTTATGAGGGCTGCACGGGTCTTAAAACGGGCACCACCTCAAAGGCAGGCTATTGTTTAAGCGCCACCGCTAAAAGAAACGGAATGGAACTTGTGGCTGTGGTTATGGATGGTCAGACCAGCGGCGACCGTTTTGAGGGTGCTAAAAAGCTTTTAAACTATGGCTTTGCTAACTATACTTTTTCATCCCTTGAGGCCGATTTGGAGGAAAACCTGTCGGTAGCCGTTAAAAATGGCACCGAGAGCGCCGTTGTAGTTCGGGCAGGGGAGAAACTTGACCTTCTTTTAAAACGCAGTGAAAACGGAAAAATAACCCAGGAAATCCACATTGAGCCTGAAATTATCGCACCTGTTAAGGTGGGGCAAAAGGTGGGCACGGTCAGTTTTCTGCTTGATGGCAAGGAACTGGGAAGCGTGGATATTATCACCGAAAATGAGGTTCCAAAGCTAAATTTTGCCACTGTTTTTTTGCGACTAATACTCTGTCTATTCAAATTGTAGAAAAAAAGTGTAATATAGCGAAAGAATTATGTTGAAAATTCTCAAGGAATATAGTAATATATAAGTATAAAAGATGGTCAAATATTAGAAAGAGGCGAAATCACATGGCACTTAAGCTGAATTCAAACTATGCAGCGCCTTTCCTGCGCGAAAATGATGTTAAAGGTTTAACCGAACAGGTTGCCACTGCTCACAACCAACTTAAAAACGGAACGGGTCTTGGTAACGATTTTATCGGTTGGGTTAATTTGCCTTTTAATTATGACAAAGAGGAATTTTCCCGCATTAAAGCGGCCGCAGAAAAAATCAAAAACGATACCGATGTCTTAATCGTAATCGGTATCGGTGGTTCCTATCTCGGCGCCCGTGCTGCTATTGAGTTTTTAAAGGGCCCTTATTATAACTCTCTTAAAAACGGCGTTCCCGAAATTTACTTTGCAGGTAACAGCATTTCGGGCAGTGCCCTCAGCGACATTTTAAAGCTTTGTGAGGGTAAGCGCGTTTCCCTTAACATCATTTCAAAATCAGGCACAACAACTGAGCCCGCCGTTGCTTTCCGCGTTCTTAGAAAAATGCTTGAAGAAAAATACGGTGAGAAAGAGGCCGCACGCCGCATTTACTGCACTACTGATAAGTGTCGCGGCACCCTTAAAAAGCTTGCCGATGAAAAGGGCTATGAGTGCTTTGTTATTCCCGATGATGTTGGAGGCCGCTTCTCGGTGCTCACAGCAGTTGGTCTTTTGCCCATTGCTGCAGCAGGTGCCGACATTGACGCTTTAATGAAGGGCGCCGCCGATGCCGCAAAGGATTATGATACCCCTGATTTAGAGCAGAATGACTGCTATAAATATGCCGCCCTTCGCAACGCCCTTTACCGCAAAGGTAAAGAAATTGAACTGCTGGTTAGCTATGAGCCCCGTTTCACAATGATGGCTGAATGGTTTAAACAGCTTTATGGGGAGAGCGAAGGCAAGGATAACAAGGGTCTTTTCCCCGCATCGGTTGTTTTCTCAACCGACCTTCACTCAATGGGTCAGTACATTCAGGATGGCAAGCGCATTCTTTTTGAAACCGTTGTTACCATTGGGGATTGCGGCAATGATGTTATCATTGAAAAGGAATCCGATGATGGCGATGGTCTTAACTTCCTTGCAGGCAAACCCATGTCTTTTGTAAATGAAAAGGCCTTCCAGGGCACCGTTCTTGCTCACACCGACGGAGGCGTGCCCAACCTTGTAATCGGTGTTGATAAGGCCGATGAGGAGCACCTTGGCAGACTTATTTATTTCTTTGAAAAGGCCTGCGCAATTTCGGGTTATATGCTGGGCGTTAATCCCTTTGACCAACCCGGTGTTGAAAGCTATAAAAAGAATATGTTTGCTCTCCTTGGCAAACCAGGTTACGAGGTCGCAAAGGCCGAGCTTGAGGCAAGACTTTAAATTTCAGAAACAACTGTCGCTTGGCAGTTAATAATATAAAAGGAGCTGGTAAGAATGATTAAACTTATCATCGGAAAAAAAGGTTCAGGAAAAACTAAAAAGCTTATTGACATGGTAAACACTGCCGCTGAAACTAGTAACGGCAATGTTGTTTGTGTTGAAAAAGGCGATACCTTGACCTTTAACATCACACACAAGGTTAGACTTGTTGATGCTGAGAACTTCGGCATTTCGGGATATAATGAGTATTATGGTATGCTTTGCGGCATTAACGCAGGCAACCACGATGTTACCCATATTTTCGGCGATGCAACCCTTCGCATCGGTTCACGCGATTATGAGGAGCTTTATGATTTCCTTGATAGAGTTTCTGCTCTTGCAGAGGAAAGCAACATTATTTTCTGCTTCACTCTTTCTTGTGATGAGGCCGATCTGCCTGCTAAGATTTTCGATGTAGCACAAAAGGCATAATCTTAAAAAACATAAAAACGCTCGACAAGGCATTAGTGCGCCTTGTCGAGCGTTAAAGTCTTTAAAGGAGAATTTTAAAATGTCAAAGCAAACGAATAAGCCAGCAGTCGGCGATACCGTTGCCGTTATGCACACAAATATGGGTGATATTTCTATTAAACTTTTCGTAAACGAGGTGCCGCGCACCACCGAAAACTTTATTACTCATGCAAAAAACGGCTACTATAACGGTCTCATTTTCCACCGCGTTATTAAGGATTTTATGATTCAAGGCGGTGACCCAACAGGCACCGGCATGGGCGGTGAGAGCATTTGGGGAGTTCCCTTTGCCGATGAATTTGATGTTGACCTTCACAACCTTCGCGGCGCCCTTTCAATGGCAAATGCAGGGCCTAATACCAACGGCAGTCAGTTTTTTATTGTTCAGGCCGACACCGTTCCCGCTAATATGCTTTCCCAAATGAAGCAAATCGGTCCCGATAATTTCCCCGATGACATTATTGAGGATTACGCCTCTTTAGGCGGCACACCCTGGCTTGATTTCCGTCACAGCGTATTCGGTCAGGTTTATGAGGGCATCGATGTTGTTGATAAAATTGCAAATGTTAAAACCGTCATAAACGACAAGCCCGAAAGCGATGTTATCATAGAAAACATTGAAATTAAAACACTTTAAAACAAGAAAAAAGCCGTGTCGGGGAAGGACACGGCTTTTCTCTTTAAGGGGTTTGAGGAGAGATTCCTCTATTAAGAGAGGAATGTGCAGGGCAAATGCGGCTTTCGCCCAAGCACAAGTATATATTACACTTAATTTTTGAACTTTTAATGAACTGTTTTTAAACAAATGTATAATTTTTTGTTAAACGTCAAAAATATTTGACGGAGGCGAAAAATTATATGTATTATAAAGAAAATAAACAGTCAAAATTTGATAAATTTCTAGCGGGTAAGGGGTTTTATGCCGTTTTGGCAATTTGTGTTTTAACCGTTGCAGTTGCAACCTATTTAACCGTTGCGACCTTTGATAGCAAATCAAAGCCAAATAATCAAAATCCTCAAACCTCGCAGATTATTGAGCACACCTCACAGGCCCCTATAACCAGTCAGCCTGCACAAAATGTGACCGAAAGTGAGCTCTACAACTCTAATACTCAGTCACAAACCGACAAGGAGCAGGTCAAAGAGCCAAACACCGTAGCAGGTTATTTCGTGCTTCCCGTAACAGGGGAAATTTTAAAGGACTATTCCGACAAGGCGCTGCAGTTTTCAAACACCTATAACGATATGCGGCTCCATTTAGGCCTTGATATTGCCGCAGGAGAAGGCACCGCAGTTAAAAGCGCAGGTGACGGCAGGGTTTTATCGGTGGAGGACAGCAAGGATTTCGGCACTGTTGTCACCATTGACCACGGAAACAAGGTAACAGCAAAATATTGCGGACTTAAAAATGTTACGGTGAAAAGTGACGATATTGTCGCAGCAGGTCAGGCCATTGGCGAAATCGGCACGGTGCCAAGTGAGTGCGTTGATGAAGCACACCTGCATTTTGAAACCTATAGAGACGGTAGAGCGATATCACCTATAAACCTTATTGAGGGAACCGAGCAATAATAAAAGCGACATTCGTGAGAATGTCGCTTTTTCTTTTTAAAACAGCACAGCCTGTGCAATAAAGAAATAAATCGTAAGTGAAATGGCGTCTACAATTGTTGTGATAAAGGGGCTTGCCATAACCGCAGGGTCGAAGCCTAGTTTCTTTGCCGCAATAGGCAGCGCACAGCCCACAACCTTGGCAATGAGCACGGTAAAGAAAAGTGTTGCCGAAACAACCAAGGCAACCATAAGGGTGAGCCCATCGGTTTTAAGGAGCAAAATATCAAAGACCCACATTTTAAAGAAATTTAGCACCGCAAGGCAGGCTCCGCAAAGAACCGAAACCCTTGTTTCTTTCCACAAAACGCGCAAGACATCGCGGAACTCAATTTCACCAAGAGACAGCGCACGAATTATTGTGACCGATGACTGTGAGCCTGAGTTACCACCTGTGTTCATAAGCATGGGCATAAATGCGGTGAGCACTGTGAGGGAAGCTAATGAACTTTCAAACGAGGTGATTATCATTCCGGTGAATGTGGCTGAAACCATGAGGATTAAAAGCCACAAAATTCTTGAACGGAAAATCTCAAAAACACTGGTTTTAAGGTAAGGAACATCATTATCGGTAGGGGTAATAGCCGCCATTTTTTCGAAGTCTTCGGAAATTTCCTCCTGCAAAACATCGATAGCATCGTCAACGGTGATAATGCCCACAAGGCGGTTTTCATTATCCACAACAGGTAGGGCCAAAAGGTCGTATCTATCGAAAAGCTGAACAACCTCTTCGCGGTTTTGAAGGGTGGCCGCGAAAATAATGTTTTCGTTCATTATGTCCTCAAGGCGAACATCGCTTTTTGAAAGCATTAAATCCTTGGCAGTAACGATTCCTTTAAGGTGTCGGCTTGAATCAATGATATAGCAGGTGTAAATTGTTTCTTTGTCGGTGCCAACCTTTCTAATTCGCTCAAAGGCATCGGCAACAGTCATTGAAGCCTTGAGGTCAACAAACTCGGTGGTCATAATGCTGCCAGCACTGTCCTCAGGGTAGGCAAGAAGCTGGTTTATCAGCTTTCGGTCACCTGCAGATGCTTGTGCTAAAATTCGCTTTGCAACGTTGGCGGGCATTTCATCAATAATATCAACGGCATCATCCATGTAAATGTCGTTCATAACCTCTTTAAGCTCCTTATCACTAAATGCAGTTATAAGGTCTTTTTGCATTTCGGTGTCCATTTCAACGAAAACCTCACTTGCAAGCTCTTTGGGTAAAATTCTAAAAAGCACAAGGTCGTTAGGTTTTTCGATTTCCGAAAAACAGGCGGCAATGTCCGCAGGGTTCATATCAAGAAAAATTGTTTTAATTTCGCTGAATTTCTTATTTTCTAACAGTTGAAAAATGGTCTTTTCCAATTGTTCCACCTCCGTCTATTATATTTTGCCGAGCAAGAGGAGAGAAAACACCAAAGAATTATAAATAACTTTTCAAAAGCTCAAGGCTTTCAAATAAATCCTTGTGTTCGGCAAAAAGTATTTTTTTAGTTTCATCATTAAAGGGAACAATATCGGGTATGCCAATTACCTTCATTCCGGCGGCGTGTGCGGCCTTAACACCGTTTGCCGAATCCTCAAAAACAAAGCAGTCGGCGGGTTTTGCCCCAATAAGCTCGGCAGCCTTTAAAAATATATCAGGTGCGGGCTTGCCGTTTGCTATCTCATTGCCGCAAAGCATAGCGTCGAAATAATGCTCGGCGTTTACCTGCCTGATATGGTGTTCTACAGAAGGTCTCGTTGTGCCTGAAGCCAGGGCAATTTTAATGTTTTGTTCCTTTAAAAATGTGAGAATTTCCTTTGCACCCTTTTTGAATTTGACAACAAGCTTTTCCTTAATATATTCCCTAACCTGGCGTTTAAAAAGGTCAACATCTAGGTCTGGAAAGAGGGAGTGCAAATAATTTGTTGAGCCAGTTTGATTCATTCCGCATGCACCGTAAACAAACTCACTCATATTATCAATTCCATGCAGTCGCCCTATGTAATCCCAGGCGGGAATGTAAATCCTTTGGGTGTCAAGAAGGGTTCCGTCCATATCAAAAATCACACTAAACATTATTTCACCTCACTTTACCAAACACATATATTAAAATAATAACACAAAATTTATATTTTTACAAGAAAAAACGCCAAGAAAACCTAGGCGTTTAATTTATAAATAGTTCGTTGGTAAAATAGGCGTTTGTGTGGGCACAGAAAAATTTTTTATCGGTAACCGAAACTCTAATGTATTATAGTATATAAGCGGTGGAGTGGCAATGCTTCTTCACTATTCACTATTACTTATTACTTCCCAAAAATCCCGTTCGTATTTTTTAGTGAAAAGTGAAGAGCGAAAAGGTAATAAGTAAAAATCCCGCCCACTTGCGTGAACGGGATTTTTGGAGCTGCTAACCAGATTTGAACTGGTGACCTCATCCTTACCAAGGATGTGCTCTACCACCTGAGCCATAGCAGCGAACTGTTAAACAGCAAAAGTTATTATATTATATAAAACAATAAATGTCAAGTGCTTTTTTCAAGAAAGAGTAATAAAATTTCAGCACTTGAAAAAGCATTACAAGTATAAAAGTTTGCAGTAAAATAAAGTCAATAAAGGCTAAAAGGAATGCAAAAAACGGCAAACATTAGCGATATTAATGAGAATTTTAAGGTAGGTAGCATTATCCACCCCTCAAATGTGGGCCTTCTCGGCATGGCACAGTGCGTTAAAAAGGTGTTAAGGGAAATTTTATAATCTATTGACAAATGATTTTTATGGTGTTATAATTTTTAAAAATTAAACAGTTTAAACCGTTGAAGCGGAGATAACGGCAGAAAATGCCTTTACAGAGAGCCTGCGTTGCTGAGAATCAGGCAAGAAACAGTTTGTCAAATGGACCGCTGAGGGTGCAGTCAAATGTGGTTTTACCACAGAGTATTCTGCAACGTTGCAGGCAATCGTTAACTGCCGAGGGTATATTGGTACCCTGCAAAAGTGCACGAATTTTCGTGAATTCAAGGTGGCACCGCGGATAAAATTTTATTCGTCCTTGACAGTTTAAAAGTTACTGTCAAGGGCGTTTTTTCGTTTCTTGGCAGTCATTTTGGAGGAAAAGAAAATGAAACCCGGTAAACGATGGCGAACCCCAAAATAAGTTTTTAATAGTATTACAAGTTTTTGGAGGAAAATAAAATGAAACTTAATAATGTTGATTTTGAAACCTATTTTAATAATTACCCCGATAAGGATGGCTATTTTGGAAAATACGGCGGCGTTTTCGTTGAGGATAAGCTGAAAAACGCTATGGCCGAAATAACCCAGGCCTATTTTTCCATTTGCCAGTCAAGAAAATTTATTGCCGAACTGCGCCGAATTCGTAAGGAATTTCAGGGTCGCCCTACTCCCGTTACCCATTTAGAGCGCCTTTCCGATGCCCTTGGCGGCAAGGTTCAGCTTTATGCCAAGCGTGAGGATTTAAACCATTCGGGCGCCCACAAGCTTAACCACTGCATGGGCGAAGCATTGCTTGCAAAGTATATGGGCAAGAAAAAGATTATCGCCGAAACAGGTGCAGGTCAGCATGGTGTTGCCCTGGCTACGGCCGCTGCTTATTTCGGTTTAGAGTGTGACATTTATATGGGCGCTGTTGATATAAAGAAACAGGCTCCCAATGTTGCCAGAATGAAGATTCTCGGCGCTAATGTTATTGAGGTAACCCACGGCCTGCAGACCTTAAAAGAGGCCGTTGATGCCGCATTTGATGCCTACAGCAAGGAATATAAGGATTCTATTTACTGCATCGGCTCGGTGCTCGGCCCCCATCCTTTCCCAATGATGGTGCGCGATTTTCAGAGCGTTGTGGGCATTGAGGCAAGAGAGCAGTTTATTGATATGACAGGCCATCTGCCAAACGCTATCGTTGCCTGCGTTGGCGGCGGCTCCAATGCGGCAGGCCTTTTTGCAGGCTTTTTAAACGACCCCGTTGACATTTACGGTATTGAGCCTCTTGGTCGCGGCGAAAAGCTGGGCGACCACGCCGCAAGCCTTAAATACGGCACCGAGGGCGTTATGCACGGCTTTAACAGCATAATGCTTAAGGATGAAAACGGCGACCCTGCCCCTGTTTATTCGGTTGCCAGCGGTCTTGATTATCCCTCATCAGGCCCTGAACACGCATTTTTACAGGAAATCGGCAGAGTTAAGTACGATGTTATAAACGATGAAGAAACCATTGATGCTTTCTATAAGCTTGCCCGCCTAGAGGGTATTATTCCCGCAATTGAAAGCTCTCACGCCGTTGCCTTTGGTATGAAGCTTGCTAAAACAATGGAGCATGGCTCAATTCTCATTAACCTCTCGGGCAGAGGCGATAAGGATATGGATTATATCATTGAGAATTACGGTATAAGATAATGAAAAATAATTTGTTAAAGATTATCGTTTCCGCGCTTTTTGCGGCTTTAACCTTCGTTGCAACCTTTATGGTGCAAATTCCCGCGCCCTTCGGTTATGTTAATCTCGGCGATTGCTTTGTTTTGCTTTCAGGCGCCCTTTTGGGTCCTTTCTACGGCTTTGCCGCCGCAGGCCTCGGCAGCGCCCTTGCCGATTTGCTTTTGGGCTTTTCGGTTTATGCCCCCGCAACCTTTTTAATTAAGGGTGTAATGGCGCTTATAATTGGCCTTGTCGCTCAAAAGGTAAATAAAAGGGTTGTCCTTAAAATGGCCCTTTTCGGCGCCCTTTGCGAAATTTTAATGGTGCTAAGCTATTTACTTTATGAATGCTTTATTTTGGGTTACGGCATCGCCGCAGCCGCCGCAATACCAATGAATTTATTCCAAGGCGCAGTGGGCCTTGCCGCATTCTTAATCCTTTACGGCGTTATAAGCAGGAACAAAAAGCTTAAAATTTTTTTGAATGTATAATAATGTATGGGAGGCGTTTTGCCTCCCTTTTTTTATAAAATAACTTTCAAAAAATATTTACACAACCCATTTTTATGGTATAATAATTTTAAACGAAAAAGAAACGCGAGGTGAGGGAATTGGATAAATTTAAGCTTGTGTCAGATTATAAGCCTACAGGCGACCAAAATATTTTGTGTAATTAGAAAATGATTACTTTTAAGAGGTGAAACCATTTTGAATTTTTCCTTTAAATCTTTTGCTGATGGCAGTTTTGATTACGATAAGAAAACGGAAACAC
Source organism: Clostridia bacterium (assembly GCA_017463345.1). GTDB lineage: Bacteria > Bacillota > Clostridia > Oscillospirales > Acutalibacteraceae > SIG587. Next base: position 11,046 of record JAFTPI010000118.1, read on the forward strand.
ATACGGGGTTGTATCTTCGTGAAGAAAAAGCCGACATTAGCGGCGGAAAAATTAATTTTTCAGATATAGATGTACTTAGAGATTATCCCGATATTGACACCGTTACTGTTTCGGGGCTTAATCAAGAAACCTTTGAATATTTTATACTTAACTATGGTAAACAACTAAAAGCAATTCGATTTTTCAAGAATAAGCAAATTGAGGATTTGTCTATTTTAGGCACACTTCCACAATTAGAATATCTCTATTTTTTTGCAAATCAAAAAGTAACACAGCTTTGGGATATGTCGAATAATACTTCTTTAACAGGAGTTTGCATTGAGGATTTTTCAAAGCTCAAATCCATAGTTGGCATTGAAACTGCACCCAACCTAAAATATTTTACAATCGGCAACGCAATTTGGAATACTGCAGAAATTGAAAGTTTTATGCCTCTTGCGAACACTAAAATTGAATATTTGTCCTTTACGGGCAAAAAGATTACAGACAATGATTTTTCGTTTTTGTCTGATATGTTGCAATTAAAAGAGTTTGATTTTTCATTACACTTTTTGACAACCGAACAGGTTGCTTGGATTGTTGCTAATTTCCCACACTTGAAAGGTTTTGCTTTAAAAGCAAAACACGATTGTGAACTGTTTAAAAGCAATGAAGATTTGACAAAAGTTCCTGCAACAATTATTGTTGGTAAAAGAAAGCCGTCACTCAAAATTGAGGGGAATGAACAACGAATTAAAAATTACGAGTTAAAATTTGAGGCGTTAGTAGAGAAATATAAGGGCAAAAAATATTGTGAGATTTTTTGATGTTGAATACTCGGCTGAATATTTTGTACTGAATACGACTACAAATTTGTGGCCTAAATTCGTGTAATTTACTATTCGCCAACTTTTTGAGTAAAATTTTAGAGAATTTAAGACAAGAAAATGACAGAAAATAATTAAAAAAGAGAGGAGTGAGAACGTGCCGGATAAGTTCATTTTACATTCAAATTACAAGCCAACGGGCGACCAACCGGAGGCTATTGAAAAACTCAGTGAAGGCATCAAAAATGGTTTAAAAGAGCAGGTTTTGCTGGGCGTTACAGGCTCGGGTAAGACCTTTACAATGGCGAACATTATTGCCAATGTTAACCGCCCAACACTCGTTCTCGCTCACAATAAAACTCTCGCCGCACAGTTGTGCAGCGAGTTTAAAGAATTCTTCCCCGAAAACGCGGTGGAATATTTTGTATCCTATTACGATTACTATCAGCCCGAGGCTTACATTCCCGGCACCGATACCTATATTGAAAAGGATTCGGCAATTAACGATGAAATTGACAAGCTTCGCCATTCGGCAACCTGTGCGCTGTCTGAACGGCGTGATGTTATCATAGTTGCCTCGGTTTCCTGTATTTATTCTCTCGGCGACCCTATTGACTACCGAAATATGGTAATTTCCCTTCGTGTAGGGCAGGAAAAATCAAGAGATGATTTAATCGCAAAGCTGGTTGATTTGCAGTATGAGCGAAACGACATTAACTTTGTGCGAAACAAGTTCAGAGTTAGGGGAGATGTGGTGGAAATTTACCCCGCCTACTCCTACGAAAATGCCCTGCGAATTGAGTTTTTCGGCGACGAAATAGACCGAATTTGCGAAATTAACACCCTAACAGGTGAGATTAAGGCGGCCCTTTCGCACACCGCAATTTATCCCGCTTCACACTACATTATTCCGCAGGAAAAAATGTATGATGCCCTAAAACGCATTGAAGCCGAAATGGAGGAGCGTTGCGCATTCTTTATTGAAAACGGCAAGTTAATTGAGGCTCAGCGAATTCGCCAAAGAACCGAATATGACATTGAAATGCTCAAAGAAATTGGCACCTGCAAGGGCGTTGAAAACTATTCGGCAGTGCTTTCGGGCCGAAAAAGAGGAAGCACCCCCACAACACTACTTGACTATTTTCCCGATGATTTCGTGCTTTTTGTAGATGAATCCCACGTAACACTGCCACAAGTTAGGGGAATGTACGGCGGAGACAGGGCAAGAAAGGAAAATTTGGTGGAATTCGGCTTCCGGTTGCCTTCAGCCTTTGACAACCGTCCCTTAAACTTTAACGAGTTTTATTCTCACATAAATCAGGCTATTTTTGTTTCTGCAACACCTGCCGATTTTGAACTGAGTCTTTCAGCCCAAACCGTCCAGCAGGTTATTCGCCCAACAGGCCTTTTGGACCCGCCCATTTCGGTTAGAGAAACGCAGGGTCAAATTGATGATTTGGTAAGCGAAATCAATGCCCGTGCCGCCAAAAAACAAAGGGTGCTGGTTACCACCTTAACCAAAAAAATGGCGGAGGATTTAACCGAATACCTCTTTAACCTTGGCATAAAGGTTAAATATATGCACCACGACATTGACACAATGGAGCGTATGCAAATTATCCGCGATTTGCGTCTTGGGGAATTTGATGTGCTTGTTGGCATTAACCTGCTGAGAGAAGGTCTCGACATTCCCGAGGTATCGCTTGTTGCCATTCTTGATGCCGATAAGGAAGGGTTCCTTCGAAGCACAACCTCCCTTATACAAACGGTGGGCAGAGCGGCAAGAAACAGCGAGAGCGAGGTTATTATGTACGCCGACACCGTTACCGATTCAATGGAGCGTGCAATTACTGAGACCGAGCGCAGAAGAAAAATCCAAATTGAATATAACGAAAAACACGGCATTGCCCCTAAAACCATCATCAAAAATGTTCACGAAATTATTGATATGGGCGTTGCCGATAAAACCAAAAAATCTCCCGATAAAATGTCCAAGGGAGAAAAGGAAAAGCTTATTAAGCAGCTTACAAATGAAATGCGTGAGGCGGCAAAAATGCTTGAGTTCGAGCATGCCGCAATGCTCCGCGATAAAATTAAAAAGCTTCGCGAGGAATAAAGGACAACCCGATAAAATCGGGTTGTTTTTCTTTTTGTTTTGATATTGACATTTACAATAAAAATTTATAGAATAATATATATTACTATGCAAAAAATATAGGTCGATAAATTTTCTTTAGTCAGAGGTTTAAAATGGCAAACGATAAAATCATTATTAAGGGCGCAAGGGCAAACAATTTAAAAAATGCCAACGTGGAAATTCCAAGGGACAAGCTTGTGGTTTTTACAGGCCTTTCGGGCTCGGGAAAAAGCTCCCTCGCCTTTGACACGATTTATGCCGAGGGACAGCGCCGCTACGTTGAATCCCTTTCCTCCTATGCCAGAATGTTTTTAGGTCAAATGGAAAAGCCTGATGTTGACAGCATTGAGGGGCTTTCTCCCGCCATTTCAATTGACCAGAAAACAACCTCTAAAAACCCACGCTCAACCGTTGGAACAATTACCGAAATTTACGATTATCTCCGCCTGCTTTATGCCCGCGTTGGAACACCGCATTGCCCAATTTGCGGCAAGGAAATTTCACAGCAAACCACCGACCAAATTGTTGACAGCGTTTTAAAACTGCCCGAGGGCACCAAAATTCAGGTTATGGCACCTATTGTAAGGGGCCGAAAGGGCGAATATGTTAAGGAGCTGGACTCTGCCAGAAAATCGGGATATGTTCGCGTGCGCATTGACGGCAACCTTTATGAGCTTTCGGAAGAAATAAAACTTGAAAAGAACAAAAAGCACTATATTGAAATTGTTGTTGACCGCCTTGTTGTTAAGGAGGAAATTAATAGTCGCCTTACAGGTAGCATTGACACAGCGGCATACCTTAC
>JAFTPI010000029.1 GCA_017463345.1 Clostridia bacterium
TCGAAACTTGTCGATTTTGACTGTTACGAACCGTTTAGATGCCATTAATCAAAATCAATATCTAAATTGTATATTCCGTATCCGTTATCATTTTTTACAATTTCAATTTCCATTCGAATAATTTTATCGGAAGCCGCAATTTTCATTGTCAAACTGTATGTAGAACCACCAACCGAACTGTCATACATCGACGATTTGAATCCGGTATATTTCTCAATATTTATGCTTGAAAAGTCAACATTTTCTTCGCTTTCCAAGGCTTCAAAAAACTCTTGGAGGTCTCCGGGGCGTTCAGGATGCAAAAATTCTTCTGCTGCCTCATAATCTTCGGCCTCTATTTTTTCTAAAAATCCGTTTATATGAGATTTTGCTTCGTCACCTGAAATTCCGCCGGAACAAGCGGAAAAAGAAAAAACAACCATAAGAACCACAAAAACACATGCGATTTTTTTCATAAAAAACCAGCCTTTTTTCTTTTATTATAGCATAAAACAAGGAATTAAACAAGAGACGATTGCTTTCGCAATCGTCTCTTTCTGGCTGTTTGGATATTTTTTTGTTGCTTACAATTTAATGATAAAATGTTATTGCAACTACAATTACAAAGCCAATAATCAAAAATATTATTGCGAGTATGTCAAAAAGCTTGGGGTAAAAATGCCAATCTCCAAGCCAATGCTTTACACCCGTTAGATATAACAGCAAATAAATAGCATAAAAAACTCCCAAAAAGGCTATTAAATTATCTAAAAATACAAGCCAAATAAAATTTGAATTTGATATGGTGTTTTGCTCTGCTAAACTTAAAAAGAAATAAAATATAATGCCGGATAAGTATATTCTTGTTGGTATGTAATTTTTAGGTAAAGATTCAGTTTTAAACGATTTATTAAAATTTTCTTTTGCTAATTTCTTTTCTTGAAAAATTTCTTTCAGGAGTGTTTTTTGTGACATAGAGCGAAAATGCTTTTCAATTATGCCGGAACTATACGATTTTGAGGGATTTTTTAAAAAATAGCTAAGAATTTGATTTTTGGTGGTTATTTGTGGATAGATAAGATAAAAAGAAATCCAAATAATTAGGGCAAAAGGCAGACAAAATAGACCAAACGACCATATAGCAATTAGCAGTGAAACAACGGTTTGCTCAATGGGAATATATTCTTCAAAAGTAAGCATATTTCGCTTATGAATTATCCGCAAAATTAAGTATGAAATCGTGCAAATCAAAGCAGAAAGAATGAATAAAAGACCAAATTTTATGATACTTGGATTCCAAAATATATTTTTAAGCAAATATGAAATCATTACATCGCCGCCTTCTATATAATTGTAACATAAAACCATAAATTTAACAAGATATCATTGGTTTCGGTGGTTGAAATCCGTCTTGGCGGAGATTTTAGTGATATTGTGCCGTTGGCACAGCGATATTTTCACTTCGTGAAAGTAATATTGAAACCTGCGGTTTCAGTGATATTATATTCGCCATAAAACTGGGCGAAGCCCAATATCACTCGGCTTTAGCCGAATATCACTGCGAAGCAATATCACTCGCCGAAGGCGAATATAACTGAAAAAGACGATTGCTTTCGCAATCGTCTTTTTTCTGGTGGGAGCGGGTGGATTCGAACCACCGAAGTCGAAGACAACAGATTTACAGTCTGCCCCCTTTGGCCACTCGGGAACACTCCCATATTTAGTTGTTGGCTTTTGCGCCGCGAAATGTATTATAGCATAGTGAGTGAGCGATGTCAAGCATAAAAAATTGAAAATTTTTAAATTATTTTCGTTGACAAATAATGTATATAATGTTATAATCATTTAAAATAATCTTTAAGTTAGATCCCGTGAGGTCTGCAAGATTGACATATCATTAAACGGAAATGCTCTTTGGGCATTTTTCTTTGTGTGTGTTTATCCTGCCTTACGGTGGGATTTTTTTGTAAGTGAGGTTTAAAAAATGAAAATGCTTTCGGCGAACAAGGACAAACTTCAAATGGTTACTCCCGACACTTGCCGTGGTGCCTTTGTTTCTGTTTTCCCTTCACTTGCTGACAAAATTTCTAATTATGTTTTTTTACCCGGTTTTTGCGATGTGCATGTGCATTTTCGTGAGCCGGGTTTTTCTTATAAAGAGACCATCGCGACCGGCAGCAGGGCGGCGGCCCACGGTGGCTACACTGCAGTTTGCACAATGCCGAACCTTAACCCCGTGCCCGACAGCGCAGAAAATCTTAACGAGCAAATAAGGCTTATAAATGAAGCCGACATTATAAACATTTACCCCTATGCCGCAATCACGGTTGGGCAAAAAGGTGAGACCCTGTCAAGTATGGAAACGCTGGCAAAAAATGCTATTGCTTTTTCTGATGACGGCAGGGGCGTACAAAACGATGCTCTAATGGAAGCCGCAATGAAAAATGCAAAAGAGCTTGGTAAAATGATTGTTGCCCACTGCGAGGTTAACGACCTGCTTTTTGGCGGTTACATTCACAAGGGTGAATATGCCGAGAAGCATAACCACAAAGGTATTTGCAGCGAAAGCGAATTTTTGCAGATTGCCAGGGACATTGAACTTGTTAAAAAAACCGCCTGTGCCTATCATGTTTGTCATATTTCAGCAAAGGAAAGCGTTGATATAATCAGAAAAGCAAAAGCTGAGGGTGTTAACATCACCTGTGAAACAGCCCCGCACTACCTTGTGCTTGATGACAGCGATTTAAAGGAAGAAGGCAGGTTTAAAATGAACCCGCCCCTTAGAAGCGCTGAGGATAAAAAAGCGCTAATTGAGGGAATAAAGGACGGCACCATTGATATGATTGCCACCGACCACGCACCTCACAGTGCTGAGGAAAAGGCAAAAGGCCTCGAAAAAAGTGCTTTTGGAATTGTAGGTCTTGAAACGGCATTTCAGGTTATGTACACCCATCTTGTTAAAACCGGAATTATCACAATGCAACGGCTTATTGAGCTTATGTGCATAAATCCCCGTGAGAGGTTTGGAATTCCCTTGGGCGAAGATTTCTCGGTTTGGGATTTGAGCGTTAAATCAAAGGTTAATCCTGATGAGTTTTTATCAATGGGCAAGGCCACACCCTTTGAAGGGCAGGAGCTTTACGGCGAATGTCTGCTAACGGTGTGCAACGGAAAAATAGTATACAAAAAAGAAATTTAAAGAATAGAAGAGATTTTTTCAGGAGGAAAAATTAAAATGGCAAAGCGTACCGACATTAAAAAAATTCTTATCATCGGCTCAGGTCCTATCGTTATCGGTCAGGCGGCTGAATTTGACTATGCAGGAACACAGGCCTGCCTTGCTCTTAAAGAGGAAGGCTATGAGGTTGTTCTTTGCAACTCCAACCCCGCAACAATTATGACCGACACCACCATTGCCGACAAGGTTTATATGGAGCCTTTAACCCTTGAATATGCGGCGAAAATTCTGCGCTATGAGCGTCCCGATGCCATTGTTCCCGGCATTGGCGGTCAGACAGGCCTTAACCTTGCAATGCAGCTTGAACAAAAGGGCATTTTAAAGGAATGCGGTGTTGAGCTTCTCGGCACAAGCAGCGAAAGCATTGAAAGGGCAGAGGACCGCGAAATGTTTAAGGAACTTTGCCAGTCAATCGGCGAGCCCACAATTCCTTCTGAAATCACATACAACCTTGAGGAGGCTAAGGCTGCTGCTGCCAGAATAGGCTATCCTGTTGTTTTGCGTCCTGCATTTACTTTAGGCGGTACAGGCGGCGGCTTTGCCTATAACGAGGCAGAGCTAATTGAGGTTGGCACCAATGCATTCAAGCTTTCTCCGGTTCACCAGGTTCTCATTGAAAAGAGTGTTAAGGGCTATAAGGAAATTGAGTTTGAGGTTATGCGCGATTCTAACGACCACGCTATAACCATCTGCGGTATGGAAAACATCGACCCTGTTGGTGTTCACACAGGTGACTCTTTGGTTGTTGCCCCCATTATGACCCTTAGCGACCACGATTTAAAAATGCTTAACGACAGCGCAATTAAAATTATTCGCGAATTAAAAATTGAGGGCGGCTGTAACGTTCAGTTTGCTCTTAATCCCCATTCGAGTGAATATTACCTTATTGAGGTTAACCCCCGTGTTTCTCGTTCATCTGCACTTGCTTCAAAGGCAAGTGGCTATCCCATTGCCAGAGTAACTGCAAAAATCGCCGTTGGTATGGCCCTTGAGGAAATTGCCATTGCTAACACCACTGCCGCATTTGAGCCGAAGCTTGACTATGTTATCGCAAAATTACCTCGTTTCCCATTTGATAAGTTCACAACTGCTTCAAATGTGCTTGGAACGCAAATGAAGGCAACGGGTGAGGTTATGGGCATTGGCTCAAACCTTGAAGAGTGTCTGCTTAAAGGTATTCGTTCTTTGGAGGTTGGTGTTAACCACCTCTATCATAACAAGTTTGATAATATGTCTGATGAGGATATTTTAAAATACATCAGCGAATTCCGCGATGACAATATTTTCGCTATTGCCGAAAGTCTTTACCGCGGCGCAACCGTTCAGCAGATTCACGAAATCACAAAAATCACACCCTTCTTCCTTGAGGCAATAAAGAATATTATTGACATGGAAGAAACCCTTAAAAAGAACCCCTTTGACTTTGAGATTTTGAAAGCAGCAAAGAAAATGGGCTTTTCCGATAAATATGTTGCAAGAATGTGGAACTGTGATGAACTTAA
>JAFTPI010000119.1 GCA_017463345.1 Clostridia bacterium
AAAATCATTATAGCACACCCCCTTTTACCTTTCAAGGCAAAATAAAAAAGCCAAACGGAAAATTCCGTTTGACTTTTATCACTACAAAAACTCCCGCATTTGGTGGGTAAGTCTCTCCTCTAAATTTATAAGCCGCTTGCAAATGTCCTTGGATTTCTCATCCGCCGCCTTATACTGATTAAGGTAACGATTAAGGGATTTAACACCCATATTGCAGCCATCAGTCATAAGGTCGGCAATGGTGGCATCGGAATGCTCCATTGCCATTTTCATTCCCGTTTTCATGTGACTCATACCCTTAATCATTGGGTTTGGGTCTTTGCCCTCATCGTGAAAGCGGCCAAGCTCTACCTGAATTTCCTTATCCAAACTGTCGTGCTCATCCTTGCAGGCGTTAAGGCAGTCCTTCATTTTTGGCGAGCTTACGCGGTCATAAACATCATCAATAGAGGCAACACCCATTTTAACCCCTGCATCACACTCGCGAAGCAGTTTAATTGTGTCCTTTTCAATCATTTTAAAACTCCTTTCGTTTTTATTAGCATTAGCAAAAAAGGAGCGGTTTATTCTAAAAAAATACGGCACCCAAAAGGGTGCCGTAAAAGCTGTTTTTATTTATAAGCCTTAAATGCTGAGATAATTGCATCCTCATCGGAGAAGCCGTTGTTGCAGTAATTCTTATTATTCATGTTATACCAAGAAAAATTCTTAGCACTTGATGTTGTACGGCTGCCGGGAAGTGCAACGTGTCCCCTCTTATCAATATTTGAAACCATTTTTCTTACCTCGGTGAAGAAGGAACGCCTGTAGGAATCGGGCTGGCTTGCAATCCAGCTGATTTCATCGTAATAATAGACGGCATGGCCCGATTTGGGGTCATAGTTATCAAATTCAAGAAGGAAGGGATAGTTGTTGGTTGTCCAGCCCGAGGGAGACTTACCCGAAACTGCATTCTTATAAGGGGTGTCAACCTTAAGGTCCAACACACATTTCTGGGGAGAAGCGGGGTCGCCTGCTTTTCTTGAAGCAGTCAGGCGCAGGGGCCACATATTAAAGTCAGCAAGCATAACACCGTCGGTACCAACAAAGTTCCGACCTGGATAGTGGCAGTCAATGAAAACATATTTTCTTCTGGCGTGGGTCTTAGCATAATCTCTAATCATATGGATAACCTTTGTCCATGCCTTGCGAGTGGGGTCGTTTTCGCCCATAAAACCTGTCTGTCCAAGGTGGAGTGATTCAAAACCGTTATCAATGTAGAAACATGCTCTATAGTAGATGAACATTTGGGTTTCTTCTCTTGTGATATCGGGAACGCCGTGGGTGGCATCCCACTGTGCATTAGTATGGCCATCAACAAAAAGCATTTTCTTGTAATTAAAATTGCGTTCTTCCTCGTTTTTACCAAATGCCTTTAAAACATGTTTGGGAATTACTATGTTATTCATTTCGGGACCGCAGGTTTCAAAAATGCAGGCCTCGAAAACAACATCGGGGTCAACTGCGTGAATTTGGTCCATTATAGCTGTATACTCAGGCAGCTTTGCCTCGTGGGTGGTTGAGGGGTACCAGTCAGCAACGGTGCGGCAAATAAGCTTTGCACCAACATTTAAAATTGCACGGGCGGCATCTTCCTTGTTTTCATCAGTAATCGTATAGGTAATGGCGCGGGAAAGATAGTTGTTTAAAACGCTCTCGGAAATTTTTCCGTTAAAGGCAAAATCCATTCCTGCGTTAACGCTTGTATTCTTTGTAAGATTCAAAGCGGTGATTTCAAGACCGTTTGTTGTGTTTGCGGCAACCCTTTCGGTTCCATCCTTTGCAACTGCCTTAGCAGTTAACCTGTAAACAATGCCGTTCTCAATCTTGTCGTTTGTTTTAAAGGTGGTGCCTGTAAGACCTGTCTTTTCAAGAAGGGTGGTGTACTTATCTCCGTTTTTCTTCTCAATTTTGAGGCTTACGGTTTCGCCATCTTTAAGGCCGGACCATTCAACACTTACAGTGTTGGTGTACCAATACTTACCGCTGGGGCTTTGCAATGCGAATTTAGAGCCCATGCCTGCACCGCCGAGGCCAACAATATTTCCAACCTGACTAACTGAAGATGTCCCTGTCGATGTACTGCTCTCGGTGCCGTTTTTGCTGCAGCCTGCAAAGCAGCAGACAAGCATTACAACGCACAAAACGAGGGAAAGAATTTTTCTTAAATTTGCCATAATGCAACTCCTATATCATATAAATTGTTATACAATAATCTTATCTTTTGATAGGGTAATTGTCAATGTTTTTTTATATTTGCAAAAACTGCAATTAAAAGAGGTGTGGCATTATCCACACCTCTAATATAGTTTTATTTTAACCATTCTTTACCGTTTTGAAAGCCTCGATAATTGCCTCCTCATCAGAGAAGCCATCGGGACAGGCATCGCTTTTAGTGTTCATTTGATACCAATCCATTTTACCCAAATCTTCACGATAGGCGCAGCGGCGACCAATAAGAGAAACATGGCCGCTTTCGTTTAAATCTGCAACAAGCTGTCTTACAGTTGTTAAAAACTCACGGCGATACCAATCAGGTTGGTTGGCAGCCCAGGAAATTTCATCATAGCCCCAAATTGAATTGTGCTCTTTGCCTTCTTTAAACTTGCCGCCGAAGTTATCAAACTCAAGAAGGTAAGGATATTTTTCCGTCTTCCAACCGCTGGGAGAAGTGCCCGAAACACCCTTCTTATAGGGGGCATCGCGGTTTAGGTCGATGGTGCTTCTTTGGGGATTGTCTTCACTGATTTCGTGAGGTACCTCGCCATCAGCGGGTTTTAACCTTAAGGGCCATATATTAAAGTCGGCAAGCATAACGCCGTCGGTGCCAACAAAATTATGACCTTGATAGTGACAGTTGTATAGAACGTAGCCTCTTCTGGCATTCTTTGCGGCATAATCACGAAGCATATGAACAACCTTAGTCCAACAAACGCGGTCGGGGTCTTTTTGACCGATAAAGCCTGTCTGACCCATATGAATTGCCTCGATGCCGAGGTCTATATAAGCACAGCCTCTATAATAAACAAACATCTGGTATTCTTCCTGAGTAATATCGGGCAAGCTGTGATCAGCGCACCAAAGATTGACACAGTAGCCGTCCTGATGCTCCATTTTTTTATAGTCAAAGCAGCGGTCCTCGGCGGGTTTTCCGAAAGCCTCAAAAACGTGGGCAGGAATTTTAATATCGTTCATTTCAATGCCGCAGGTTTCAAAAATGCGGGCCTCAAAAATGATGTCGGGGTCAACCGCGTGCATTTTCTCCATCCAAGCCTTGTATTCGGGGAATTTAGCCTCGTGTTCACTTGACGGGAACCAGTCAACAAGCGTACGGCAAATGTATTTTGCGCCAACATTTAAAATTGCACGAGCCGTATCCTCTGCAAATTCTGAGGCATAAAAATAACATATTGAGCGGGAAAGGTAGTTTTCCA
>JAFTPI010000120.1 GCA_017463345.1 Clostridia bacterium
GTCACTACTCCTTTTAAGCTCGCTTACAGTATTAAAGGTATAGCTTTTGCCCTGCATTTTAAGCTCCATATCGCAGGCGGTCACATTAGCAAAATGTTGTGCCGCCAGGGCGCACATTTTAAGCCGATGGGTTTCATCAGCCAAAAAATCACATTCCTTATGGGGCGGAAGCTTTGTTGGAACAAGGAGAATTTCATCCGCCAAATTGCTTTTGACAACAGCCTCTAACATTTCAAAATGGGCATTATGAAAGGGGTTAAAGGTGCCACCGAAAAGGGCAATTCTTTTCACTTATTTCACCAAATAAATTTGTTTGTTATCCTTGCTTTCCCTATAAAGGATAAAGCGGGTGCCGATAACCTGCACAACATCGGCATTAACCTTTGGGGCGGTTTCATCGGCGGCCTCACGGGCGCTAACGGGTGCGGTTTCAAGCACGCGGAGTTTTATAAGCTCGCGGGCGGTTAAGGCCTCATCAATTTGTTTAATAATTTGATCGTTTATGCCGCCCTTACCGATTTGGAAAATTGTTTCATAGCTGTTGGCAATTCCACGAAGTTGGGCGCGCTGTTTGCTTGTTAGCATATTATTTTTCTACCTTTCAAGTCTTTTTTCAAGTTCTGCTTTTAGTTTAGTAAGCGCCCTTGCCCTGTGGGAAATTTTATCCTTTTCCTCTGCGCTGACTTCACCAAGACAGCCGATTTCACTAATAAACATAGGGTCATAGCCAAAGCCGTTTGAGCCGCTCATCATTTCGGCAATGTGGCCGTGGCACTCTCCCCTTACGGTGAAGGTTTCGCCATCTGCCATAACGCAGGCAATGGCGGCAACATAGTGCGCGGTGCGCTTTTCATAGGGCACGCCCTTTAAAAGGGTTAACACCTTTTCATTGTTTGCGGCATCGTCACCGTGTTCACCTGCAAAGCGGGCAGAAAAGATGCCGGGGGCGCCGTTTAAATAATCAATGCAAATGCCCGAATCATCGGCAATGGCAGGCAGTCCCGTTGCTTTGTGTGCGGCGGCCGCCTTTAAAATGGCATTTTCCTCAAAGGTGGTGCCCGTTTCTTCGATTTCGGGCAGAGGCTCCTTTAAATCCTTTTCGCTTAAAACCTCAAAGCCCATAGGGGTTAAAATGCGGGAGATTTCCACAATTTTGTGGGCATTTTTAGTTGCAATAAAAAATTTCATTTTAGTTTTCTTCCTCACTGATAAGGCCGAAGGCGAATTCCTTTGCATCAAAGCTTTGCAAATCATCAATACCTTCGCCGACACCGATAAATTTAACAGGGATATTCAGCTCATTCTTTATGCTGATAACAATGCCGCCCTTTGCGGTACCGTCAAGCTTTGTGAGCACGATACCTGTTATATCGGCAACATTTTTAAATTCCCTTGCTTGATTTACGGCATTCTGACCCGTTGCGGCATCAAGCACAAGCAATGTTTCAAGGCTTGCCTCTGGGAGTTCTCTTTTAATAATGCGATAAATTTTTGCAAGCTCATCCATAAGGTTTTTCTTGTTATGAAGTCGGCCTGCAGTGTCACAAATGATAACATCGCTTTTTTTGGCCTTTGCGCTTTGAATTGTGTCAAACACAACCGAAGCGGGGTCGGTGCCCTCCACGCTTTTAACAACCGAAACCCCTGCTCTTTCTCCCCAGATTTCAAGCTGCTCTGCGGCGGCGGCACGGAAAGTGTCGGCGGCACCTAAAATAACTTTTTTACCGTCATTTTTAAGCTGTAAAGCCAATTTTCCAATGGTTGTGGTTTTGCCAACACCGTTCACACCGATAACAAGAACAACCGATGGTGCAGTGTCAAGGTGCAAGGAAGCATCACCGTCAAGCATTGTGAAAATGATTTCGGCCATTTGTGTTTTTATTATTTCGGGGTCGGTTACACCCTCTTTTTTGACAAAGGTGCGAAGCTGCTGGCAAATATCATTTGCCGTTGCAACGCCAATATCACTCATAACAAGGATTTCTTCAAGTTCTTCGAAAAATTCCTCATCAATTTTTGTAAAACTGTTAATAATGGAATTCACATTATTAACAAGGGCTGAGCGGGTCTTAGAAAGGCCCGCCTTGATTTTATGGAAAAATCCCATTATTATCACTCTTTTTCAAGGTTAAGTTTTTTAACAAGCTCGGTGGTGTTAAGCTCAAGCAGTTTTGTGATACCCTTTTCCTGCATTGTAACACCGTAAAGCATATCTGCGGCCTCCATTGTGCCGCGGCGGTGGGTTACGCAGATAAACTGTGTAGCAAAATCCGACTGCTTCATATATTCGGCAAAGCGCTCAACGTTAATGTCGTCAAGGGCTGTGTCAACCTCATCAAGGAAGCAGAAGGGCGGAGCACTTACGCGCATAATTGCAAAGTAAATTGCAAGGGCAACAAGTGATTTTTCACCGCCTGAAAGACCGTCAAGACTAGGTACATTTTTACCAGGCAGGCTTGCCTTAATTTCAATGCCGCTTTCCAGCACATTTTCAGGGTTAGAAAGCACAAGGCTGGCCTCACCACCGCCGAAAAGCTCCTTAAAGGTTTTAGAGAAGCACTCGTTAATGCGGTTAAAGCCCGTAACAAACAGCTCCTGCATTTGTGATGTCAGGCGGTTAATAAGCTTATTAAGCTCATCCTTAGAGGTTTCAACATCGGCAATTTGTGCCGACATAAAGTTATAGCGCTCGCTAACCTCTTTAAATTCCTCAATGGCAGCAACATTAACACTGCCGAGAGCACGAATTTTAGAACGGATTTCATTAAGGTTTTTCTTGGCCTCTTTGGGGTCCTCAATTTCGATACCAAGTGCCTCGGCATCGGTGCGGGTAAGCTGATATTCATCATAAAGCTGACGGATAACATCGTCATATTCCCTGACCATAATATCCTTACGCTCCTGAAGGCGGGCGACCTCACCGCTAAGCTTTTCCTTTTGTTCAATTCTTTCCTTTTCGGTTTCACGAAGCGTGGTGCCCGATTTTTCAATTTCCACACGACGCAGGGTGAGTTCTTCGATTTCCTTTTCAAGGGAAGCGGTAAGGTTTTTATAATCCTCAAAGCCACCGTTGATTTCAGAAATTTCAAGGGTCAAGCGCTGAATTTCGCTGTTATAATTTTCAAGCTCGGTTTCAAGATTTTTAATTTTTTCGGCGCGGTCGGTAACGGAATTTTCAAGGGATGCAATGATAACACCAAGATTTTCCATATCCTTTTCGCACATTTGCTGTGCCATTTTGGCATCGGTAATTTTTGTGGCAAGGGCTTCTCTTTCACTGGAAAGGTCTTCCCTGCCGCCTGTCATTTCATCAATTTTGCTTTGTAGAGCGCTCTTTTCGCCGTCAAGCCTTACAATTTCGGCCGAAGCGCTGTCGGCAAGGGCTTTAAGCTCTTCAACCTTTTTGCCCGATTCGGTCTTTTCGGCAACCAGCTCATCCACTGCATTTTTAAGTGTTTGTGTAATTTCATTAAGGCGTTTAAGCTCACCCAAAACGCGAATTTTATCCTCATTTGCCGTGGTAAGCTCAGCTTTGGCGGCAACAATGTCGGCATCGGCACGGGCTAACTGCTCGGTGGCCTCTCGCAGGGTTTGAGCCTTGATTTCGGCCTTTTCCTCAAGCTTTTTGATGTCATTCTTAATGCGCTCAATATCGCTGTTGCGGCTAAGCAAACCTGCATTTTTAATGAGGGAGCCGCCTGTAAGCGAGCCGCCTGCATTAACAACCTGTCCATCAAGGGATACAACCTTAAAGTGGTATTTAAACTTTTTGGCAATGGCAATTGCGGTGTCAATATCCTCGGCAACAACGGTGCCACCTAAAAGATATTTAATAATTTCGCGATACTTGTCATCACACTCAACAAGACTATCGGCAACGCCTACAAAGCCAAACATATCCTCAAAGCCTTTTTCGGTGAATTCCTTAGCTTTAATGGAAGAAATGGGCATAAAGGTTGCTCTGCCCTTGCTGTCGCTTTTAAGTAGCTCTATGGCACGCTTGGCATCGGCCTCGCTATCAACAATAATATGCTGAATACTGTTGCCAAGAGCGGTTTCAACTGCTGTAGAATATTCTTTTTTAACCTTAATAACCTTTGAAACAGGACCGTGAACACCACGGAGAATTCCCTTTGATGATTCACTGACAACCGCTTTAACCGCGTGGGAGAAGCCATCAAGATTCTTTTCCAAATCCTCAAGAATTTGAATACGGCGGTTTTTGGCATCAATATCAAGGCGAAGGTTATCGGCCTCCTCCTTTGCCTTGTTAACGGCATCAACCCTTGTGGCATAACGCAGTTCGTAACCCTTTAAGGCATTCTGGCAGGAGGTAATGGTTTCCTCAAGCTCGGTAAGTAATTTATCGTTATCGGCGGTTTCTTTGCCGATTTCGGTAATTTCGGCCTGCCTTTGAGCAATAAGCTCATCAAGGCTGTCTGAGCGCTCATTAATTTGCTCAATGGAGGAATTGCAGGTCATAACCGTTACACGGTGGTTTGCGCCCAGTGCCGAAAGGTTATTTAGCGCCCTTACCTGCTCCTCAATTTGTTTCGAAATGCTTTCGCTAGAAATCAGAAGCTGGCTGAGTTCTTCGTTTAAAAGACCAATTTCGGTGCCGATTTTAACAGCCTCGGCTTTTTTTGCCTCAATGTCGGCATTTTTGGCATCAATTTCCTCTCTTATAGCCGAATCGGTTACACCCAGTGTCTCAATTTCGCCGCTTACGCGGGTTATGTTTTCTCTTAAATGCTCAATGTTGCTTTCCAGCACCGAAACGGTACCCTGAGCCTTAACACATTCCTCATTCTTTGAGGAAATTTCAATGCGCTTTTCCTCAATTTGGTTTGTGATAAGGGTTATATTTTCGCTGTTTTCGGCAACCTGCTTATCAAACTGAGCAAGGGCGGTTTCAATTTCTTTATACTGAAGCTCGGCTAAAGCAATTTTGCTTTCCTGAGCACGGAGAGCTTCTTTGGAATTATTAAGTGTGTAAAGCCAAAGACCAATTTCAAGCTGTTTTTTATCCTCAGCCAAAGCCAAAAACTTTTCTGCCTTTTTGCTTTGCTCACTGAGAGGGCCAACACGGCTTTCAAGCTCAGCCATAATGTCCTTAAGACGCAAAAGGTTTTCCTGTGCTGCCGAAAGCTTTCTTTCAGCCTCGGTTTTTCTGTAACGGTATTTGGAAATTCCCGATGCCTCTTCGAAAATATCTCTTCTTTCGCTGGATTTAGAGCTGATAATAGAGTCAATTTTACCTTGCCCTATCATTGAATAACCGTCACGACCAAGACCCGTGTCCATAAATAGTTCGTGAACATCCTTTAGGCGAACGGTTACATTGTTGATAAGATACTCACTCTCATGCGAGCGGTAATACCTACGGGTAACCGACACGAAATCGTTATCAAAATTAAGGCTTCTATCAGAGTTATCAATGTTAAGGGTAACCTCGCAATATCCGTGGGGACGGCGCAGGGCTGTTCCCGAAAAGATAACATCCTCCATTGACTGACCGCGAAGGCTCTTGGTGGATTGCTCACCAAGCACCCAACGAACAGCATCGGAAATATTACTTTTTCCGCTTCCGTTAGGACCGACAACAGCGGTGATTCCTCGACCGAATTTTAGTGTTGTTTTATCCGCAAAAGATTTAAAGCCTTGTATCTGAATTGAACTTAACAGCACTTTCTTTACACATCCTTATCTCATACACGGCCATTTCATCACATTCCTTAAAGGTGATGTCATAGCCTTGTTTTTTTAACTGGTTAATGTTTTGTTTTAACTGCCCCACTGCTTTGGAAATTTCACCTTTTTTAACAAAGCAGGTGTATTTACCGCTAGGGTGCTTTAAAATTTCCCATTTGTAAATTTGCGAATCGCACAGTTCCTTAAAGGCAGGGTGCCAAGGCCCCGCTATGTAATCCTCTTCGTTAATGGCGTGCAGCCCTGTGCGAATGACATTTATGTTTTCTTTTTTAAACATTAAAAGCAGCTTTGCCACCAAATCTACCGTGTCATCAAGGGTAGGTGGACAATATTCACCGCTTTTAAAAAGCTCTTCAAGGTGGGTGTCCTTTAAAGTTATTGTGGGATAAATCCTCACGGTGTCGGGTTTTAGAGCAATGATTTTTTCGGCCGCCGAAATATCGGTTTCATAACTGCTTTTATAAAGCCCCGTCATCATCTGAAGACCTAAAGAAAAACCCGCCGCCTTAATGAGATGTGAGGCATTTTCTACATCCCTCACGGTGTGTCCTCTGCGATTTGCTTTAAGCACGGCATCACACATGCTTTGTGCGCCAAGTTCAACGGCGGTAACACCGTATTCTTTTAAAATTTCGATTATCTCACTGTCCACCGCATCGGGGCGGGTGGAAATGCGAATTCCCGAAATATCGCCCCTTTGTAAAAGGGTGTTTGCCACCGTTAAAAGCCGCAGCATATATTCCCGTGGAATGGCGGTGAAGCTGCCACCGAAAAATGCAAGCTCGGTGGTTTGAGGGTTATAATTTTTTGAGTTTTTTGCCACATTTACGGCCTTTATAACATCATTTTCATCAGGGGTCTTTGTGCAGGCGGTGATGGAAAACTGATTACAAAAGCTGCACTGATTTGGACAGCCGATATGAGGCACAAAAACCGAAATGTTTGAATGCTTTTTGCTCATTCTTTAATTCCCATAAGGTCGAGCGCCTGCTTTGCAGCATTCTGTTCGGCCTGCTTCTTGCTTTTTCCCGTGCCCGTGCCGATAACATTTGAGTTAAGGTGCACTTCCACCGTAAATTTTTTATCGTGGTCGGGACCGCTTTCGGCAATGAGAACATAGGAAAGGCGCTCTTCAGGATTGCGCTGAACAATTTCCTGAAGGGAGGTTTTGTAATCCTTAAAATCATCTTCCTCGCGATTTTTAAGTTCGCTTTTAACAAACCTTAAAACGTGATTTCTTGCCACCTCAATGCCGCCGTCAAGATACATTGCGGCAAGCACTGCCTCAAAGGCATCGGCCAAAATAGAAACCCTTGTTCTGCCGCCCGTTTGCTCCTCACCCTTGCCGAGGAAAAGGAAATCACCAAGGTCGAGTTCCTTGGAAAAGGTGTAAAGCGCCTTTTCGCACACAAGAGATGCTCTCAGCTTTGTAAGCTGTCCCTCAGGCATTTTGGGATAGGTTTCATAAAGAAACTTTGAAACGATAATGGAAAGCACCGAATCACCCAAAAACTCAAGTCGCTCGTTGGAGGAGTGGCTGTTGTGAGTTTCGTTTGCATAGGAAGAATGGGTGAGCGCATTTTTAAGCAGTTCTAAATTTTTAAATTTATACCTTAAATTTTCTTCAAGCCTGTTCATTTTCTGCCTCTGCATTAAATTTTGCTATATCAGCGCTAATAGCGCCGATAACATCGTTTTCGGTAAATGTTTTTGCCTGCCTTATGGCATTTTTAAAAGCAACGGCGTTTGAGTTGCCGTGAGCCTTGATAACGGGCTTTGCCACACCGAGAAGCGGTGCACCGCCAACCTCGGTGGAATCCATCATACTTTTAAGCTCATACAAATCTTTTTTAATAACCAAAGCGGCAAGCTTGTTGAAAATGTTTTTGTAAAGCTTTTCTTTTACAAGCTTAAACAAAGTGACAGAGGTGCCCTCAATAAGCTTTAGAGCAATATTGCCCGTAAAACCATCGGTAACAACACCATCAACAACACCCTTGGGCATTTCGCGGGACTCCACATTGCCCACAAAGTTAATAGGCGCTTTACTTAAGAGCTTATAGCTTTCAAGCTGGAGGGCGCCGCCCTTTGTATCCTCGGTGCCGATGTTAAGCAGTGCAATGGAGGGGTTTTCTCTACCCATAACACGGCTTAAATAAACGCTGGACATAACACCGAACTGAGCCAGCATTTCTGGCCTGCATTCGGCATTTGCGCCCATATCCATAAGCATATAAGAGCCCTTTGGGGCAGGAATCATTGAGCCGAGCGCAGGGCGCTTAACACCCTTAATTCTTTTAACAATGAGTGTGCCGCCAACAACAATTGCGCCTGTGCTGCCTGCCGAAACAAGAGCATCACCCTGGCCGCCGGCTAGTGCTTTAAAGGCAACTGCAAGTGAGGTATTAGCATTTTTCTTAAGAAGCGAGGTAGGCTCCTCGTGCATATCGAAAACCTCGGGGGCATCAATAATCTCCATAGTGTTTTTGGGGAAAACAATGTTATTTTCCTTTATAACAGCATTAATTTTTTCGCTATCACCAACCAAAA
>JAFTPI010000121.1 GCA_017463345.1 Clostridia bacterium
ATTCAAGAAACGAAATTGAAAGCTATATGTGCGAATCCGATTGTCCCGAATGCGGCGGCACCCGCCTTAAAAAAGAGGCGCTGGCTGTTACCGTTGGCGGCAAAAACATTCACGAAATCTGTGAGCTTTCGGTTGTAACGCTCCTTGATTTTCTTGATACTCTCCATTTTGACGCCTTTAAGGCAAAGGTTGCCGAGCCTATTATTAAAGAGATTAAAAGCCGCTTAAATTTCCTTAAAAGCGTTGGCCTTGATTATTTAACCCTGTCCCGAACTGCGGGAACGCTGTCCGGCGGGGAAAGCCAGCGAATTCGTCTTGCAACCCAAATCGGCTCCTCCCTTATGGGTGTTTTATACATTCTTGATGAGCCCAGCATCGGTCTTCACCAAAGGGATAACGAAAAACTCATTGAAACTCTAAAGCACCTAAGGGACCTCGGCAACACCTTAATTGTTGTTGAGCACGATGAGGACACCATTCGCTCTGCCGACCACGTTATTGACATCGGCCCCGGCGCGGGAATTCACGGTGGAAATGTGGTTTATTCGGGCAATGTTGCCGATATGGAGGCCTGCAAGGAATCCCTTACATCAGATTACCTTTTCGGCCGTAGAAAAATTGCAGTGCCCGAAAAACGCAGAAAAGGAAACGGCAAACAGCTTGTGATTAAGGGAGCCGCAGAAAACAACCTTAAAAACGTTAACGTTAAAATTCCTCTGGGCGAATTTGTTTGTGTAACGGGTGTTTCGGGCTCGGGTAAATCCTCACTTGTAAATGAAATTTTGCAAAAGTTCCTATCCGCCGAGCTTAACCGTGCCAAAACCTTCCCCGGTGAATTTAAGGAGATAACGGGTCACGAGCATCTTGACAAGGTTATTAACATTGACCAGTCGCCCATTGGCAGAACACCTCGCTCAAACCCCGCAACCTACACAGGTGTTTTCAACGATATAAGAGAACTTTTTGCTCAAACCAAGGATGCCAAGGCAAAGGGCTTTAGCGCAGGCCGTTTTTCCTTTAATGTTAAGGGCGGTCGCTGTGAAGCCTGTCAGGGTGACGGCATAATCAAAATTGAAATGCACTTTTTGCCCGATATTTATGTTCCCTGTGAGGTTTGCGGCGGCGCACGTTATAACCGCGAAACTTTAAGTGTTAAGTACAAGGGTAAAAGCATTTACGATGTTCTTGAAATGACGGTGGAAGAGGGGCTCCAGTTTTTCAGCGCCATTCCGAAAATCAAGAGAAAACTGCAAACCCTTTTTGACGTTGGCCTTGGATATATTAAAATCGGTCAGCCCGCCACAACCCTTTCGGGCGGTGAGGCACAGCGTGTTAAGCTTGCCACCGAGCTTTCAAAGCGTAGCACGGGCAAAACTATTTATATTCTTGATGAGCCCACCACGGGCCTTCATTCCTATGATGTTCATATGCTCATTGAGGTTTTAAACCGCCTTGTTGATGCGGGTAACACAGTCCTCGTTATTGAGCATAATCTTGATGTTATTAAAATTGCCGACCATATTATTGATTTGGGTCCCGAGGGCGGTGATAAGGGCGGCACGGTGGTTGCAGCAGGCACACCTGAACAGGTGGCAAAGTGTGAAAAATCCTACACAGGTCAGTTTCTTAAAAAGTTACTTTAAATTCACACATTATTAACTATTGCAGTTTTAAAAATTGTTAAAATGGCTATAAAGGGGTGAAATCATTGTTTGGCTATGTTCGCGCTTACAAGCCCGAAATGCGGGTTAAGGAATTTGAAATGTACAAGGCGATTTATTGCTCGCTTTGTAAAAAGTTGGGCAAAACCTATGGCATTTTATCCCGCTTCACTCTGAATTATGATTTCACTTTTCTATGCCTTTTAGAACTTTCTTTAAGTGAAAAGCCCTGTGAACTGTGTCGGAAAAACTGCACCTTTAATCCCTTTAAAAAATGCAATTATTGCACCGATTTATCAGAGGGCTTTGACCTGCCCGCTGCCGCGGCAATGATAATGCTTTATTATAAAATCACTGATAATATCGAAGATGAAAAGGGAATCAAAAGGCTTGGCGCAAGGGTTGCTAAAATGGTTTTTTCATCATCACACAAAAAAGCGGCAAAGGCGCACCCTGAAACCGAAAAAATTGTTGCCGATTATATTGCCGAGCAACGTGAGTTTGAAAATCAGGGTAAATTTGACCTTGATGCCGCCGCTGACCCCACCGCGAAGGCGCTGGGTAAAATATTTCTGCTTTTTGGTAAGAATTCAGCCGACCAAAGGATTTTAAGGCGCCTTGGCTACTGTATTGGAAGATATATCTACATTATCGATGCAGTCAGCGATTATGAAAGTGATTTAAAACACGGCTCTTATAATCCCTTTAATGGGCACAAAGTGCAGGAAATGATAGAGTCGGCAAAGCAGGCAGTTAACCTTTCGGCGGCAGAGGCCGCACGGGCATTTGAACTGCTTGATATTTGTAAGTTTAAAGACATTTTAGGCAACATAATTTATCTTGGCCTTGAGGAAACCTCCAAAGAGGTTTTCGAAAAGGTCGGTAAGGAGAAAAACAAATGAAAGACTACTATTCCGTTCTTGGAATAAACAAAAACGCTACCGATGATGAGGTTAAGGCGGCCTATAAGGAGATGGCTAAAAAATACCATCCCGATAACTATGCCGATAACCCGCTTTCCGACCTAGCGGCGGAAAAAATGAAGGAAATCAATGAGGCCTATGATGGCATTATGAATGAACGCCGCAGGCGTAAATCCTCCACAAATCGTTCAGGTGGCAATTATTATAATGCAAATTCCAACTTTTCCGATGTGCGAAGTCTTATAACAAACAACCGCCTTGAGGAGGCTCAGGAAATTCTTGACGGCGTTCCGCCTGAACGCAGAGATGCCGAATGGTATTTCCTTAACGGCACAGTGCTTTATAAGCGGGGCTGGTTTGATAATGCCTACACAAATTTTGCCACCGCCTGCCGAATGGATCCTATGAATCCTGAATACAGAGAGGCAATGAATCGCGTTCAGCGAAGTGCGGGGGGCAATTTCAACAACCCATACCGCAGCGCTCCTAATATGGGCGGTATGAGTGCCTGCGATTGCTGTTCAAACCTTATTTGTGCCGATTGTTGTTGCGAATGTATGGGCGGAGATTTGATTCCCTGCTGCTAGAGAGGCCAAATGATGAAACAAACAGGAAAAATCACTCTTTGTGCAATGCTTGCGGCGCTTGCCGCAGCCACAATGCTGGCGGCTTATTTTCCGTATCTTACCTACGGCGTTCCCGCCATTGCAAGCATATTTGTTATGATTGCTCTAATTGAGGTGGGCAAGGGCTATGCGTTTTTGACCTATGCCGCATCGGCCGTCATAACCCTTTTGCTTGCCGAGCCCGAGGCAAAACTGCTTTATGTTTGCTTTTTAGGCTTTTATCCCATTTTAAAGGCGATTTTTGAACACCGTAAAAGTCGTGTTGCAGAATATTTTTTAAAGTTCTTATCCTTTAATGCGGCACTTTTGCTAATCTATTTGCTTTTTGCAAATGTTTTCGGTATAACCGATAATTTTGTGACAATATTCGGTATTTTTGGCATTGCCATTTTGGTGCTTGCCGCAAATTTCGTGTTTTTAATGTATGATATTTGTCTTTTAAAATTTGCACAAATTTATCTTTACAGGCTTCACCCTGTAGTTATGCGATTTATTAAAAGATAATTTTTGGGGAGAGGGGAAACCTAAATGAAATTTTTAATCACCTTGTGGCTTTCAAAAATGGCGGCGGTTATTGTCAGCATCATTGATAAAAACCGTGGCACCAACTATTCAGGTAAAATTGCCGTTAAGCTTATGCCCGATTTTGTTAAGCATTTTAAGGGCATTGACTATAATAAAACCATTTTTGTTACAGGCACAAATGGCAAATCAACCACCACAAATCTTTTGGCTCACACCCTTAAAACGGCAGGCAAAAGGGTTGCCTGCAATTTAGAAGGCGCTAATATGATGACGGGCGTTGCCACCACCCTCATTAAGAATTCAAGCCTTTTGGGTAGGTTTAACAAGGAATATCTTGTTCTTGAAATTGATGAAAGAAGCCTCCTTGCCATTCGCAAGGTGCTCCCCGCAGGCCATATGGGAATTACCAATTTGCAAAAAGACCAAGTGCAAAGAAACGGTGACCCCGATTTCATTTTTAGAAAATTTGAACAAGCCATCGGTCGTGATATGACCCTTTATCTTAATAACCACGAGCCAAGAAGCAAGGCACTTGAAGATAGAGCAGGAAAAAGCCTTTATTTCTCGGTTAATGAAAACAGCAAAACCTATACAAAGGGTGATTTTTACGATGTAACTCTGCCTTGTCCCAAGTGCTCTCACCCCATTAAATATGATACTTTTAACCTTGCAAACATTGGTGTTTTCCACTGCACAAATTGCGACCATGCCACAAGTAAAACACCCGCTGTTACGGTTAATGAGGTTAATTTTGATGAAAAATATTTCACCGAAAGCGGCAAAAAATGGGAGATTACTTATAACACACCCTTTTACATTTATAACTATGCAATGTGCATTGCCATTTGCCGCAACCTAAAGGTTGAGGATGAAAAAATTGCCAACGGCTTTAAAACTTTTTTAAATCCTGCCGAAAGGCGTGAAAAGTTGACCTACAAGGGCAAGAAAATTCACTATCTCAGAATGAAGCAGGAAAACCCTGAAACCTTGCAGTCGGCACTTGACACAATTGCCGAGGATAAAAGTGAGAAGGCAATTTTTATGGGTATGTATGAGGTTAAGGATTTTCTACCTCACTATTCCAATACCTTTTATTTCTTTGACTGTGATTTTGCTCCCATTGCAAAAACTCCCGTCCAGCGCTATGTTGTGTTCTCCTCAACTGTAAGTTACGACACCGCCAACCGCATTCGCTACGCAGGCGGAGAAAGTGATAAAATCACCGTGCTTGACACCGAGGATTTAACCCTTGTTTTAAATGAGCTTGAAAAAACCGAAACCGATAATATTTATTTCCTCACGGGAATGAAGCCTTATAAAAAATTAAAGGAATATTTTGCGGCAGGGGGAAATGAATAATGTCAAAAACAATTAACATCGCTTGGATGTATCCTGATTTACTTAATCTTCACGGCGAGCGCGGAAGTGTTCAGGCTTTTGAAATGCGTGGCAAAGAGATGGGTCTGGATGTTAAAATACACCGCATTGACTCACCCGAGGAAAAAATTGATTTTAAAAAGTATGATTTATTCCTTTTTATGCCGGGCGAAATTAAAACTCTCGGTTTAATTAAGGAAAAGCTGGCAGAGCAAAAAGAAAAATTAGTTAATTTCGTTGAAAACGGCGGTCATATCATTGCAGTCGGCACAACGGGAATGCTTTTTGCCAAAACTCTTGAAAGGGAAGATGGCACCGTTTTTGAGGGCCTTGGACTTCTTGATGCAACGGGAAAAGAGCGGAAATATGTTTACGGTGACGACCTGCATTTTCGCATAAACAACACCAAAATGGAGATTTTCGGCTCCCAAATTCAAATGGTTGATGTTGTTGCCGAAAATCCCCTGGGCACCGTGATTTACGGTCATGGAAATAATAGAAGCGGCAGTGAGGGCGCGGTTTATAAAAACCTTGTTTTTACAAATTGCTTAGGCCCTGTGATGGTTAAAAATCCCTGGTGGTGCGACCAAATTTTAAAGGATATTTATTTAAAAAAGCAGGGAATAAGCTTTGCGGCTGATTATGCCTTTGAAACCGCATCCTTTAATTCCTGTCTTGAGTTCACCATGAGAAAGCCAAAAGCATAGATTTAAAATCACTTTCAAGCGACAGCCGCCCATTTTGTCAGTGGGAAGCGGACAATCAATTGTTTTATAAGACAAAAAATTACAAAAAAATATGCGAAAATTACCACTGATAATCTTTTTTTCATTCCACAAAATAATAAAGCAAACGCAGAAAATATTTTAAAGGAGTGAAAGAAAATGTCTAATAAGAACGTAGTACCCGAAGCACGTGAAGCACTCAACCGTTTTAAGATGGAGGCTGCTAACGAGGTTGGCGTAAGCCTTAAGCAGGGCTACAACGGTGACCTTACTGCAAAGCAGGCAGGTTCTATCGGTGGCCAGATGGTTAATAACATCTGTCCTGTACGACATATGAATTTCACTCGTAACTACC
>JAFTPI010000122.1 GCA_017463345.1 Clostridia bacterium
AATGCCCTTTCTTTTTTTAAGATAGGAAAGAATCTCTTCACCCGAAAACTCATCGCCGCACTCCTCCCCTGTCACAAGCAAAGCATTATGACAATAAGGGCAGCGAAAATTACAGCCCTTTGAAAAAAGTGTGCAGGCAACATGACCCGGGAAATCAAGCAGTGTAAGTTTCTGAAAACCTGAAAAATTCATAAAATACTCCTTTGAAAATGTTACACAATCATTATATCATTTAAAAACACAAAGTTCAATGAGCATTTAAAACAAAACCACTTACTGATATAAAACAGTAAATGGTTTGTTTTTTAATTTCTTTTCATTTGTCTCAAAAACAGCAATACCGATAATATAATAAATGCAGCCGCATATCCCAACACCCACCAAAGATGCTCAAGAATTTTTGAAAACCTTCCCGAAAGCACCGCTCTTTCCAGCTCTACCGAATGAACAAAAGGAAGCATATAAGCAATTTTCTTAAAAACGCCGCCCACAAGATCAAGATCAAACCAAACACCTGAAAGCCACGCCGAAAGGTTTGTAAGCAACGCGCCGCATATACCGCCAACCTGCTTATCATTCAGCACGCTTCCGCAAAGAAGTCCTAAGGAAATATAGAGCACCGAAATTGGAATAATAAATATCACAGCATAAAAAATATTTACCGTGATTTTTAGGCCAAGAAAAATCGCGGCAACATAACACACAATACATTGGGCAATCGAAATCGGGATAACGGGCAAAGTGTATCCAAGAATAAAATCATTCGGAGTCAGCGGCATTGTGTACAGTCGCTGTAAAAAAGAACTGCCTCTATCTTTTGCGATGTTGGTCGCAGAAAACAGCGTCATAAAAGCCAAACCAAAAACCGTGACACCAGGTGTTAAATGCTCAATTTCGAATAGTTCAACAGGTATATTTGATTGCAAAACACTTAATAAAAAAATCAAAGCAAGAGGGAAACCGATACCAAACAAGAGATTTATGGGGTCTCTCAAAATCTCTTTTGAGTTTCTTGCTGCAAATGCGAGCATTTTCATTTCGACACCCCCTTAACGATATGGATAAATGCTTGTTCAAAATTATCTGTGCCCGATGCCCTCTTAATTTCATCAGCGCTGCCGCAAATAAGAAGTTTACCGTTTTTCATAATGGCGATACGGTCGGATAACGCCTCAGCTTCTTCCATATAGTGTGTTGTTAAAATAATGGTAACCTTACCTTTAAGAGAACGGATCAAATCCCAAAGTTCACTTCTCGCAATTACATCAAGTCCTAGCGTAGGCTCATCAAGAAACAAAATTTTCGGCTCGCTGATAAGTGCCATAGCGATGCTTAACCTTCTTTGCCATCCGCCTGAAAGCTTATCCGCTTTTTTCTTTATAACCGAATCAAGTCCAAGCTGTGCGGTTAGTTCAGCAATTTTTTCTTTTTTCTTTTGCCTAGTGAATTTGTGAATGTCACATATTAGTTTAAGATTTTCATATACCGTTAAATTGCGAGCGATTGCGTTTTCTTGCGGTGAAACCGCAATCAACTGCTTTACAGCGGCAAAATCTTTGCAAACACTTTTATCATTTATGAAAGCGTCTCCGCTTGTGGGCTGTGTTAAGCAGGATAGCATTTTAATTGTGGTTGTCTTTCCCGCACCGTTTAATCCAAGCAAAGAAAACACTTCTCCTTCTTCTATCGAAAGATTAAGAGTGTCAACCGCAATTAAATCATTATATTTTTTTGTAAGGTTTTTAATTTCAATAGCATACATTTTGCAGTGAGCACCTATCCTTTTGTGTTCAACTTTGCATTAAATTTATCACTTGCAATTTTAGTACATATAACAACTGTAAACCAAATCACAAAATATGCCACAACAAAAATCGCCGTAAAAATGGCAAGTATTTTGGGCACAAAGGGAATCCAGGTGTTAAGAATGTAGCAAAGCGAGTAAGCCAAATAAATTAGTGAAAAATGACACAGGAGGGATTTCGCAATTGGCCATTCCTCAATTTGATTAAAAACACTTGCTCCCGCCTGGACAAAAGCTAAAATGTAGGTTGAAATAATTCCTAAAAGCACCTCGCCGCCCGTTAGCGAAAAATCCGCAACCGTGCTTTGCAAAATGGCATAAATTATGCCAAGGATAATCGGTCCAAAACCTCCAAAGACAAGACCTCTCAATAAAAACTTTTTCAAATAAACATTCATTTTATATACCTAACCTTTCTTTGACAATTTTTAAATTTCTTCTGGAAACATAATCGGTGCGCCCGTTTTTAAAAATAACCTGCAAAGAACCTGAAAAGGCAGCGCTGAATTTTTTAATCTTTTTGATATTAGCAACGCAGGACTTGTTAATTTTAATAAAGTCCTTTGGCAGCGATGCCTCAAGCTCATAGAGCCTGCATTTTAGCTGAAAGCTATCATTTTCGGTTATTGCAAAAACTTTATTGTCCTCAACAACAAAACAACAAACCTCCAACGGTGAAAGGGGTATGGCCTCTCTTTCTTTATAGCCCATAAGCGGATTTTGGTTATTTATTAGGCCTTCAATGCTGTTGATAAGTTCGGTTCTTTCATGAGCGTAAATTATAACCTGTTCTTCCCTATTTTTATCGATAAAAATTTGGATTTTCATAACTAACCTCCTCGCGAGTTTATAATAAGGTTTTTAAAAAATATTTTCAAGTGTTTTAAAGTATTCGGTAATTATTTTGCTTTAAAAGGAAAAAACACCCGAAAATTCAGGTGTTTTATGATAGCGAATTATAGCTCTTCCTTAAATTTTACCAGTTCACTTAAATCCTTGCGTTTTTTGGCGCGTAAACTGTCTTGTTTGTGTGGATAGCCTAAAGTTATTACTAATCTGACATCGCCTTCTAAACAGCAAATTTGACGAATTTTGTTATTATCAAACCAACCAAGAATACAAGTGCCGAGATTTTGCACCGTTGCCTCGGCAGTTATATAGGCAGATAAAATACCTATGTCAATAGAACGGTAATCATTATGTTTTAACTTTGAACCCAGCGCGGCGGATTTAACATAAGGCATTTCGGAAATAACAAGCATTATTGGCACATCGGCGGCAAACTTGTTCATACCCATTCCCATGGTAGCCTTTGCAACCTCTTTGGCCGCATCGCCTTTACAAACGGTTATTAAATATGGTTGGCCGTTGCAGGCTGAGGGCGACAGCCTCGCCGTTTCCAAAATTTTATCAAGCTTTTCCTGTTCAACTGCTTTTTCCGCATCATAATTTCGACAGGACTGTCGGTTTTGGGCGATTTCAGAAAAATTCATTTTATTCCTCCCGGGAGTTTAATAAGTCGTTATATATTTTATCGGCAATTTTACCGATAGCGTTGCTTTCGGATTTTGTGCAGGTGTTAAGTTTTTTAAGTTTTGGAAATCCCCAAACATCAAAAAACTTCGGGCCTATCCAGCTATGATAATCGCAGGGTGTAAAAACACCTTTAAGCACCGAAAGGCAGGCCTTTTTGGGTTTCATAAAAATTATTTTCATTGGT
>JAFTPI010000030.1 GCA_017463345.1 Clostridia bacterium
AAGAAGCACAAAACAGAATCAGACAGTTCAAAAGCAGATGGAGGTTCTGATGCTCAATGAGGAATTTCTAACCGAAGCACTTACGGGTGAAAACAAAAAAAGTTTCTTGATTTCGTCAATGCTTGGAGTATCGTCAATCAATAGAGTATTCTGCAAGACCAATTCTATGAATATATGCAGGAAGCGGGTTTCAGGGATTTTGAAAGAGGTGTGCGTGGAAGCACTGCACAAAACAAAAGCAATGCACGTTTTCAAGCCGAGCAAGACAAAAAGCGCCTTGCGGCAATTCAAGAGAAGATTGAGCAAGCCAATGAGGAACTGTCCACAATACTACCCGCCAAAGCAAGCGCCGAGCTCATAGATAATATGAGTAAGAAAACGCTGACAGGCAAAATTCAAATATCGGGTGAAGATTGCACCTATCTCACCAACTTAGCCAAAGAGTGTCTTGTGAACCGCAGGAATATATATTTCCTCGAAAGCAATTTGCGTGGATACAAAAACAGAGTTGCAGAACGCAAAGAAAAAACGGCATAGCCAACAGCTATACCGCTTAACAAAATCAATTATTTAATTTTGATACAAGAGCCACCCCTTGGGGCACCTTCCTTACGGAGGGTGCCCCAAAGGAGTGCTTTGTTTTTTATCTTTTCATAAGTTCAACAATAACCTCAACCATTTTTTCCATTGACTGAACCGAAATGAATTCGTGAACGCTATGGAAGTTTTCACCGCCCGTTGAAAGGTTAGGACACGGAAGACCCATAAATGATAGTCTAGCACCATCGGTTCCACCACGAATTGCCACAATTTTGGGTATCACCCCTACCCTTTTCATTGCATTTTCTGCATCATTTATAATGTGCATATGTGGCAAGATTTTTTCTTTCATATTATAGTAACTGTCTTTAATAAGCAAAGAAAATGTTTTTTCACCGTGCTTTAAATTAAGGAAATGAATACAATCCTTTAAAAATTCCTTTTTAGCCTCGAATTTATCTCTATCGTGGTCGCGAATTATGAGTGTTACCTCGGTTTTGGTCTCATTACCGACAAAATCGCAAACATGAAAAAAGCCTTCATAA
Source organism: Clostridia bacterium (assembly GCA_017463345.1). Taxonomy (GTDB): domain Bacteria; phylum Bacillota; class Clostridia; order Oscillospirales; family Acutalibacteraceae; genus SIG587. Next base: position 1,086 of record JAFTPI010000030.1, read on the forward strand.
CCTTCGGTGTGTGCAGGTGTTTCGGCAGGCGGCAACAAATTCATAAATTCATTGGCCAGCAGTATAGCATTTTTCATTTTATTTTTTGCAGAACCGGGGTGAATATTAACCCCATTTACCGTTACGCGGGCATTTGCGGCGTTGAAATTTTCATATTCAATTTCGCCTAGCTCACCACCATCAACGGTATATGCCCATTTTGCGCCGAATTTTTGCACATCAAAATAATCGGCACCGCGACCGATTTCTTCATCAGGAGTGAAGCAAAGGGAAATTCTGCCGTGAGGAATTTCGGGATTTTTAATAAGAAATTCGCAGGCTGTAATAATTTCGGCAATGCCTGCCTTATCATCAGCACCGAGAAGTGTTGTTCCATCGGTTAAAATTAAGTCTTGACCAATGTATTTTTTAAGATTTTCAAATTCCTTTTCTTTAATGCTCACGGTTTCACTTAAAGTAATATCACCGCCGTAATATGCGATAATTTGCGGTTTAACGCCTTTTCCACTTGCGTCAGGCGAAGTGTCAATGTGAGCAATAAAACCTATATTTTCAGCGTTTACGCCCTTTGTAGCGGGCAAAAAGGCATAAACATAGCCTTTTTCATCAATATGAGGGTTTTCAAGGCCCAATTCAGCAAGTTCATTAGCTAAATATTCACCAAGTTTTCTTTGTTTTTCACTTGACGGAACTTTTTCGCTGTTTTCATTGGAACGGGTATCAAAGGAAACATACTTTAAAAAACGCTTTACAACATCGGTCATTTGATAGCCTTCTTTCATATGTTATAGTTATATTTTAACACATCAGAATTATTTATCAAGAAAAAAGAGCCCAAAACCTGAACTATTGCTCAGATTTCGGGCTCATCATAGCCTTATTGAGTGCTATTCATAAGACTTTAAATTTTTTCTACGAGAAATAGGTTTAACTAAATAAATTATTCAGCAACTTTAATGTCGTAGTATTTCTTAAGAACTTCAACAGCCTTTTCTACGTTTGCAGAGTATGCAGAAGCAGAAGTGTCAAAGTAACCAACGAAGGAGTTACCTGCTGCCTTGTTAGCGTTCTTGTAGAACTCATTACCGTCAGCATCGGTCATACCCATAGCAACGAAGGAAGAAGCAGGAAGCTGTCCGCCCTGAGCAACCTTTTCTACGATGTAGTTACGGTCGTAAAGAAGGCTGATAGCGTTACGGATTTCTTGCTGTGCCTTTTCCTTCTCAACGCCTTTAAGGCTTGAGCCGGGAAGTAAGTCAGCGTTTACATTCCAGCAAACATAGTAAGTACCAATTTGACCGGCAATTACAAATTCGTTGGGATAATCTTTCTTAAGAGTTGCAATTTCATTTGTAGGAACATCATCGATTAAGAGCCAGTCGCCCTTCTTGAAGTTAGCAAGCATGTTGTTAGCATCGTCAGAGAGGTGGCAGTTGATTTTTTCCATTGTGATGGAAGCTTTGTCGATGAACTTGTCATTCTTCTTTAAAGTAATAACGCTGTCGTGAGTCCAAGAATCAATTACATATGCACCGTTGCAGATGTAGGTTGCAGGCTCGGTAGCCCACTTCTCGTTATTGTATGCAGAAGAGTGTACAGGGAAATAGGTGGGGAAAGCAAGGAGCTCATCCCAGTAAGAGATAGCGTTGCTGATGGTGATGGTGATGGTTTTCTTAGCATCGTCAGCAACAGCATTAAGCTTTGCATCAGGATTTACAAATTCAAGGATTGCTTCGCCGTTTTCGTCCTTTTCACCGGTATCGCGGGTTTCCCACATTTTAGCATAACCATCAACTACTTCAAACATGTAGCCGTAGTCAGCACCGAGAGTAGGAGAAGCAGCGCGGTTCCAAGCGTTAACGAAGTCAGAAGCCTTCAACTCGTCGCCATTGGACCATTTGAGGCCATCGCGGAGAGTGTAGGTGTAGGTAACAGTGCCGTCAGCGTTTGTAACGCCCTTAACGAGCTCTTTAGCAGCATCAGCAACGATGGTGAGCTTGCCATCAACTTCAGCCCATTTTGCAAGGCCGGAGAAGAGGTGAGTAATCATGGTTGCACCGTCAACTGCAGAGTTGAGAGCAGGGTCAAGAGTGTCAGGCTCAGAAGCAAGGCAAACATTGAGGCTATCGGTTTTGCCGTTAACCTTTGTGTACATCATATACTTGTAGCCAAGGGGGTTGGAATAGAAGCCCTCTACGGAATCATCTATCATATAAAGGTCGGTGTAGTAGTAAAGGGGAACGATACAACCGGTAGCCATAAGCATATCTTCTGCCATGTGCATCATTTCGTAACGAGCAGCAGCATCGGTAGTAGCCTTAATCTTGGAGATAAGAACATCATAGGTCTCAGCCCAAGTGCCGTTCTCAACTTTAGCGCCGCCGAACTTGGTAAGGTCGATGCTGTACATTTTAAGGTCTTTATGAGCGCCTTTACCGAACTGAACATCGTTGTTACCGGAGTTAGAGGTCCACATATCAAGGAAGCAGATTGGGTCATTGTAGTCAGCAAGCCAACCATTACGAGCTACGAAATAGTCGCCGTTTTTACGGGTGTTTAAGAATGTGTTCCATTCTTGGTTTTTAAGGGTCATTGTGATACCTACCTGTGCAAGAGCAGACTGGAGGTATTCACCAATAGCCTTGTGGCTATCACTTGTGTTGTAAAGGTAATCAAGGGTAGGAACGTCGGATTTTTTAGAACCGCCGCAAGCTGTCAAACCAAACAACATTACAACTGCCAAAGCTAATGCGAGAATTCTTTTCATAAAATCATTCCTCTCAAAAGAAATTTATGTTTAAATTTGTTGTAAACAACGTTGGCACTCACAACATTTACAACAATTAAAACCAAAATTAGTTAATTTCTGCCATATTGTGGCAGGCAACGAAGTGGCCCTTTGAAACTTCTTTAAATTCAGGCATTTCAAGTGCGCATCTTTCGGTCGCGTAGGGGCAACGTGTGCGGAAAGGACAGCCCGATGGAGCATTTAAAGGACTTGGAATATCGCCAACAAGGGTGATTCTCTCGTTTGCCTTTGCAATTTTGGGGTCGGGCACGGGAACTGCAGACATAAGCGCCTTTGAATAAGGATGAAGCGGATGCTCATAAATTTCATCGGCATCGGCAAGTTCAACAATCTTTCCTAAATACATAACTGCAATGCGGTCACTAATGTGGCGAACAACAAGCAGGTCGTGTGCTATAAATAAATATGTGAGACCAAGCTCTTCCTGAAGTTCTTGGAACATATTGATAACCTGAGCCTGAATTGAAACGTCAAGAGCAGAAACGGGCTCATCGCAAACAATGAATTCTGGATTTAAAGCAAGAGCGCGGGCAATACCGATTCTCTGCCTTTGACCACCTGAAAACTCGTGAGCATAACGAGCAGCGTGTTCGCTGTTAAGACCAACATAATCCATAAGCTGGAGTATTCTTTCCTGGCGCTCGGCTCTTCCCTGCTTAGATTTATCATAAATATTATGAATATCCAGCGGCTCACCAATAATATCGGCAATGGTCATTCTGGGGTTAAGTGATGAATATGGGTCCTGGAAAACCATTGTAGCCTTTTTGCGGAATTCGTTTAAATCCTGCTTGGTTTTTATAAGCTTACCATCATACCAAATTTCGCCGGCAGTAGGTTTATAAAGATTAAGAATTGTACGGCCAACGGTTGTTTTACCGCAACCGGATTCACCAACAAGACCTAATGTTTCGCGGCGATTAATAGCAAAGGAAACATCATCAACAGCCTTTAAGGGTTTTGTCTTAAAAAGACCAACGTTGATATCAAAATACTGTTTTAGATTTTTGACTTCAACGAGAGGAGTTTTGTTTTGCTCATTCATTGGTCTCACCCTCCCCTTCTAATTCAATTTCGCCGTTTTCATAAGCCTCTTTGATATTCATCCAACAGGCAGCACGGTGATTTTCATTAATATCAAAAGGTTTAGCACATTCTCTAATACAAATTTTCATTGCTTTATCGCAACGGGGTGCAAAAGGACAGCCTTTAGGCATATTTAAAAGGTCAATTGGAGTACCTGTAATAGGCTCTAGCTTTTGGCCGTTGTTATCGGCTGTAGGAATTGAGCGTAAAAGACCCTTTGTGTACTCGTGTTTGGGGTTGTAGAAAATTTCTTCAACTGTTCCCTGCTCACAAATTGAGCCTGCGTACATAACAACAACCTCATCACAAAGCTGGGCTACAACGCCAAGGTCATGGGTAATCATAATAATTGCCATACCAAGTTCCTTTTGCAGGGACTTCATAAGTTCAAGAATTTGTGCCTGTATTGTAACATCAAGAGCGGTTGTAGGCTCATCAGCAATAAGAATGTCAGGCTCGCAGGCAAGTGCCATTGCAATAACAACACGCTGGCGCATACCGCCGGAAAACTCGTGAGGGTACTGCTTCATACGCTTTTCAGGCTCGTTAACGTTAACAAGGCGAAGCATTTCAACAGCACGCTCATAAGCCTGTTTTTTATTGCGGTTTGTGTGAAGCAAAATTGCTTCCATTAACTGATGACCAATTGTATAGGTGGGGTTAAGTGAGGTCATAGGGTCCTGGAAAATTATTGAAATTTTGTTGCCGCGAATGGTTTTCATAACCGATTCACCTGCGCCAACCAGTTCCTGACCGTTATATTTAATTGAACCATCGGTAATTCTACCGTTGGCGGCAAGAATTTGCATAATTGAGTAGGCCGAAACAGATTTACCTGAGCCCGACTCGCCAACAATGCCGAGAACCTTGCCTTTTTCAAGGAAATATGAAATTCCGTTCACCGCCAAAACCTCGCCGGCGTCGATAGTAAAGGAGGTATGGAGATTGTTTACTTCAAGTAATGCCATGAAATTTAGTGTCCTCCTTTAGCTATTGAGTTTCGGGTCAAACGCGTCACGAAGACCGTCGCCGAAAAGGTTAAGTGATAAAACGATAAGTGAAATAACAACTGCGGGAATGATTAAACGGTAAGGATAAGAATGGATACCGTTTAAAGCATCTGATGCCAAGGAACCGAGAGAAGGCATAGGAGCGTTAACGCCAAGGCCAAGGAAGGAAAGATAACTCTCGGTGAAAATTGCACTGGGAATTTGAAGAGCAGTTGAAACAATAACAACACCAATGCAGTTGGGCATTAAGTGCTTCTTAATGATTCTGCCGCCTTTAGCACCGCTTGCGCGGGCTGCTAAAACATATTCTTGTTCGCGAAGGGATAAAATTTGTCCACGAATAAGGCGGGACATTGAAACCCAATAAAGAAGCGCAAAAACGATAAATAAGCTGATAATATTCGAACCGATTTTTTCAAAAACTGTTCCTTCAATCAGTTTATTTAAGCCTGACTGGTTAAGGGCTGCCGCCAGCAAAATAACCATAAGCATATCGGGTAAGGAGTAAATAATATCAACAATTCTCATTATTACAATATCAACCTTACCGCCGTAGTAACCCGCAATTGAGCCAACGGTCATACCAATAAGCAAAACGATTATACTTGCAAAGAAGCCAACAAGAAGGGATATTCTTGTTCCGTAAACAATACGAATGAAATAGTCACGACCGTGTGAGTCGGTTCCGAAGATATGGGGAAACACGCTCTCCCCTGCCTCAATCTTTTCCTGTTCTGTTGCACCATACTCAAAGGGTTGAAGGTTTGCATAGGTATCATCAACAGGCTGGCCAAGTTTTACACCCAGTTGGTCATCATACTCATAAGGCCAGAACATGGGGATAAAAATACAGGAAAGTGTGATAATTACAATAAGAAAGAAGCTGACTGTAGCAACTTTGTTTTTAAGTAAGCGTCTAACACCGTCTTTAAAGAATGTGGTTGAAGGACGCATTTTTATCATATACTCTTTTTCTTCACTGCTTGCAGGTAAAAATGAATCTACATTAATGTGAAGACTAAAAGGTTTTTTCTTCATTTTGATTCTCCTAACATACAAAAGAAATTAACCTAAACATACATTTGTCCAAGACAATTATTCAAGATTAATACGCGGGTCAACAACTTTGTATAAAATATCACTTATAAGGTTCATAATAACGATGAACACGGCTAAAACAATGGTTGTTCCCATAATTAATGGATAGTCACGATTGGTAATAGAGTTAACAAACTTATCACCGATGCCGGGAACGGCAAAAATCTGCTCAACAACCAGCGAACCGGTTACAATGTAAGCAAGCATGGGACCAAAATAAGTGATAACAGGAATGAGAGCATTTTTAAGCGCATGGCCAAAAATGATTTTTGTTTTTGAAACACCCTTTGCTCTTGCTGTTCTAATGTAATCTTGACCGAGAACATCAAGCATTGAAGAACGAGTTAAACGAGTGATGTTTGAAAGCGGAGAGAGCGATAGTGTAATAACAGGTAGGATAAGACCTGCAGATGTGCTTCCGTTAGCAGGCAGCCATTGTAGCGTTATACAAAACAAAATCAGCAGTAGCGAGCCCATTATAAACGATGGCATTGAAACGAAGGCAGTTGTGAAAACCATTATAATACGGTCAATAAGCTTATTTCGATTAAGTGCGGCAATTGCACCGAGCACTACACCGAGAACAAGTGCAATGCCTGCGGCAAAAAGGCCAAGCTTTGCAGAGGTTTTAAGTCCATCTCCGATAATGTCGATAACATCACGACCACGCATTTTAATAGAAGGACCGAAATCAAGTGTTACGGCATCGCCAAGATAGGTAATGTACTGCTCAAAAAGAGGTTTATCAAGACCATATTTCTTTTCAAGCGCCTCCTGAACGGCAGGGGTAACAGCCTTTTCACTTGTAAATGGTCCACCGGGAACCGCATGCATTACAAAAAACGTGATTGTAATAACAAGAAAAACTGTTAAAATTGCAAGCAAAATACGCTTAACAATATACAGCGCTGTTTTGGAATTCAATTTTTTTCACTCCTTAAATTTTTGACCAAAAAACAAATGGGTCTTAAGTGCAAACAAGACACATTAAAAGTTACAAAAAAACTTGTAAGCAACTTATATATAAAATATAGTACAAAATATTATACATTAAAAACGTGACAATGTCAATCGAAAAATATCAATTATGTTAGTGTGCTAAAGTGTAATTAATTCCTTTTTGCTCTTTGTTAAATTTAAAATTCCGTCCGTGGTTACATACACCATATCCTCAATTCTCACACCGAACTTATTTTCGATATAAATTCCGGGTTCAACCGTCATAATAGTTCCCTGCTTTAAAATTTTATCGCAGCGGGTGTTGAAATTAGGATTTTCGTGAATCTCAATTCCCACGCTGTGGCCAAGACCATGGCCAAAACAACCCTCATAACCTGCGCCATAAATAATATCGCGTGCAACCTTATCAATATCCTTGCACACAACACCTGGTTTAATAGCCTTAAGTGCTTCATTTTGTGCCTTTAAAACTGTGTCATAAACCTTAATTTGCTCATCAGTAACATTTCCTACGGCAACAGTTCTTGTCATATCGGAATGATATCCAGAAACAACAGCGCCAAAATCCATTGTGAGAAAATCGCCGTTTTTAATTAATTTATCGGTTGGCACACCGTGTGGCAGGGATGAATTTTTACCCGAAACAACTATAAAATCGAAGGAAACCCCTTCACTTCCCTTCGAACGCATAAAGAACTCCATATCAAGCATAATTTCCTTTTCGCTTCTGCCAACTTTAATGCGGTCAAGGATGTAATCGAAGGTGTCATCGGTAAGCTTTTGAGCTTTTTTAATAAGCTCAACCTCGGCGGTGGTTTTAACACTGCGCATTTCTTCAATCATTTTATCAAATTTATCACTTGATGAAATTTCTATGCCGCCAAGTGCCTCTTTAATGTCCTTGAACTGCGAAATACTGATTGAAGCAGTTTCAAGATATAAGGTATCAATACCCTGCTTCTTTAAAGAATCGGAAATTTCTTTAAAGGTTCTCTCTGATAAAAGAACCTCGCAGGAATCAACCGTGTTTTTTGCCTTTTCAAAATAACGGAAATCAATGTAAAAACTACCGCCGTTTTTTGTGATAAGCACCATACCTGCACTTGAATGAAAACCTGTAAAATAAAGCCTGTTAGCACCGCTCATAACAAGTAGCGCTTCATTTTCATCAAGACTTAAACCAATTTTATTAACTCTTTCTTTAAACATAAAAGCACCTCAATTACAAATTTTTTAAAACTTCACACAAAAACTCATAAACCCTTATTGAAGAAGAGATGCTGAGTTTTTCGCCAGGTGTGTGAATATCGCACATATTTGGACCAATGGAAACCGCATCAAGCCCCTTAATTTTTTCACCAAACAAACCACATTCAAGTCCTGCGTGGATTGCTTCAACCGTAGCCTCGGCGTTATAAAGCTTTTTGTAGGTATCGCACATAACCTGGCGTAGTTTTGAATCCTTTTTATACTCCCACGCAGGATAAAAACCGTGGGCCGAAACGGTTCCTCCTAAATCATCGACAAAAGATTTAAGTGTTTCAATCAGTTGATTTCTTTCACTGTTAACCGAGCTACGAACCGCAAAGGATGCCTCAAGTTTATTTCCTTTGGTGTTTAAAATTCCTAAATTAAGAGAGGTTTGAACAAGTCCCTTAATATCGCTGCTCATTTTTTGAATACCGTTTGGCACATTGTTTAGAAAATAAACAATAAGCAGTGAACTTTCCTTTGAAAAGCATTTATTGCAACTGATTTCCTTCACAGTAACCTGTGGCTTATTATCATTTTCAAAACTAAAGTTATTTACAAAGTTGTTTATTGCCTCTTTGGGATTTTCATTACTGCAAATAATGCATCTTGCGCTTCTTGGAATTGCGTTATCCTTAAGACCACCACTAATTTCGGAAATTAAATAATTAAAGGTGAAGCTATTAAGAATTTCTCCTAAAAGAATATTCGCATTTATTCTACCTTTATCGATTTCTACTCCTGAATGGCCGCCTAAAAGACCATCAACCGTGATTTCATAAGCCGAAAAGTTATTTTCCTGTGAAATTAATGGTAGATTAATTTGTGCCCTTGCACCGCCTGCACAACTAACGGTGAAAACACCTTCGTTTTCTGAATCAATGTTAATAAACATTTTGCCGTTTAGCAAACTTGTATCAAGGCCATCGGCACCATACATACCGGTTTCCTCATCGGTTGTAAATACTGCCTCAATTTCGGGGTGTGAAAGTTTTTTATCCTCAAGAATGGCAAGAACCATTGCAACCGCAATTCCATCATCACCGCCAAGGGTTGTGCCATTTGCGGTGATATAATCACCGTCAACATAAATTTCTAATCCATCTTTTTCAAAATCAATTTTGCAGCCCTGCTCCTTTTCACACACCATGTCAAGGTGACCCTGCAAAATTATCGGCTCATGTGTCTCAAAGCCTTTAGTTGCAGGCTTTTTAATTACAACATTGTTAAGCTCATCTTGATAAACCGAAAGTCCGCTTTCTTTTGCAAACTGAGCGCAAAAATCGCTTATGGCTTTTGTGTTGCCTGACCCGTGTGGGATTGAACACAGTTTATCAAAAATTTCAAAAAAGCGCTTATGCTGCTCCTGTTTTAAATTTAACATTTTTGCCTCCGTGAATTTAAAAAACTCTGTTTTTAGCCAAACAGAGTTTTTTTATCTTGCCATAGGGTGAAACCGCTTATATGCCTGAGCATATTTTTGTTTCATCATTTGTACGTAAATTTGTGTAGAAGATATATCCGAATGACCAAGCATTTCTTTAATGTCTTTGAGTTCTGCTCCGTTTTCCAGCAAATGTGCTGCAAAAGAATGGCGCAAAGTGTGTGGAGTTATGTCCTTCTCGATTTTAGCAAGCTGGGCATAGTGCTTAATTATCTTCCAAAAGCCCTGCCTTGACATTGGAGAGCCATTCATATTTGTAAACAGCTTGTCCTCACTGTTTTCCGAAATAATAACACTTCTTGCCTCGTTGATATACCGATTTAAATCTCTAAGTGCTTCGGGATAAATGGGGATAACTCGCTCGCTCTTTCCTGTGTGAAGATGTAAAACGCCAATTTGGCGGTTAATATCGGTTAAATTAAGATCAATAAGCTCGGAAACCTTAATGCCTGTGGCATAAAGAAGTTCAAGCATAGCCTTGTCCCTTATTGATTTATAATCGGAACCGCATGGCTGTTCAAGTAAAAGCAAGACCTCTTTGTTGGTTAAAATTTCAGGAATTTTCTTAGTTGCAGCCTTTTGCTTAACATCACTAACAGGATTAGCAGAACAAATTTCTTTTTTTACAAGGAACTTAAAATAACATCTGAGTGATGCTACATTTCTGGAAACAGTTGCAGCACTTCGACCGGTTGAGTGTAAATAATCAAAATATTCGTTTAGTTTTTTCGAAGTAACCTTGGAAACATCTTCAATGGAATTAAGCTTGCAGTAGGCAGAAAACTGTGATACATCGCGTAGATAGGATTGTAAGGTATTATTAGAGGAAGCCTTTTCATATTTAAGAAAAGACTCAAATTCTAAAATGTAATCCTTCAAGTTTTCCACCTCCTGAACTTAAAAATCGAAAAATTTAATGAAAAATGTTGATAAAAGTGCATCGGCCGTTGCCGATAAAACAACAAAAATAAGATAGTAAAGAAATTTTATGCAGTAGCTTTTAAAGTTTTCATAAACACTAGCACTGACACCCTGCGGCGTAAAAAGCCGTGTAAGCAACAATGAAAACCTCATTGCTTCCCTTGAGCAAAACACTAAGATTAGCGCAAAAATTGCACTGGAAGGAATTAAAATAATCGCACTGAATGCAATTCCTTTAAGGGCAAAACCACTATAAAGATGAGTGGCAAGTGTACCAAAATTAAAGCCAAACCACATAATGACAAAGGGTGAAACAATGTTTCCCACAACCGATGTCCCTGCGATGAAAACTGCGCCAAAATAAATTAGCAAATTAATTAATGAAGAAAAGAAAATCGCAAAGAAAGTGCCCTTTTGCCTCAGAACTAAAAAATTGGTGAATTGATTTTTTGCGTAGTCTGCCACAGCAATTTGTTTTTCGAAAAACAGCGCTCCTGAAAGCACGCCTAAAACAAAAATTAATGTCAAAAAAATGAGTGAACCGTTCTCCCTTAAAAAGTTAACACCCTTCACTCCATTTAAGGATAAAACTCTTGAACCTCGCACAATTTATTACCTCCGAAATGAGAATTTCTTTGATAATAAATATGCTGCATTTGGACAAGATATTACCCACGAACAATATATTGATTAAATTTAATTTTTTTCGAAATTAAAGCACAACATATAGTTTTTGCGGAATATTATGTAACCCTAAAAGGGCGAAAAAAACATTGCAACCTTAAGTTTTTTAAAGTTGCAATTGCGCTGGAACCTAACTTATATAATAAGTTATACAACACTTTTTGAATTATGTCAACTGCAAATTTTGCATTTAAAAATATTATGTAAACTATTTATGTAAACCACACAATATATATGACACCCTAACCCTTTAGGTGCACAATTTATTGTTTTTGTTTACAAAAAAATATTTTGTGTTATAATATACTCATAATTTTTAAAGGGGACATTTTAATGAGTAAAACGGTCATCATAACAGGCGCATCAAAAGGCATTGGTGCCGCAACCGCAATTCTTTTTGCACAAAAAGGCTATAACGTTGTTTTAAACTATAATAATTCGGCGGCCGCAGCCCTGCTTCTCCAAAAATCACTTTGTGAACAAGGCCACAATGTAATTGCATACAAGGCAAATGTTGCAAATAAGCTTGAGGTTGATTTAATGATTAAAGAAGCGATTTATCGCTTCGGCTCGGTAGATATTCTTATAAATAACGCAGGCATCTCTCACTCTTCCCTATTTACAGATATCAGCGAATTTGATTGGGATGAAATGATGAATGTAAACTTAAAGGGCGTTTTTAATTGCTGTCAGGCAGCACTTCCCGAAATGATTAAGAATAAGAGTGGTAAAATTATAAACATTTCTTCAATGTGGGGTGTTACAGGCGCCTCCTGTGAGGTTCATTATTCCGCCGCAAAAGCGGGTGTTATCGGTCTCACAAAGGCTCTTGCCAAAGAGGTTGCCCCAAGCGGTGTTACAGTTAATGCCATTGCACCCGGCATTATTGACACCTCAATGAATTCCGAAATCTCGGTTGAGGATTTGGCCGATTTTGTAAACGATGTTCCCCTTGGAAGAATGGGCACAGCCGATGAGGTAGCCCAGCTTTGCTTCTTTTTAGCTTCCGATTCTGCCGATTATATTACAGGTCAGGTTATCGGCCAAAA
>JAFTPI010000003.1 GCA_017463345.1 Clostridia bacterium
CTTAATCATTGGGTTTGGGTCTTTGCCCTCATCGTGAAAGCGGCCAAGCTCTACCTGAATTTCCTTATCCAAACTGTCGTGCTCATCCTTGCAGGCGTTAAGGCAGTCCTTCATTTTTGGCGAGCTTACGCGGTCATAAACATCATCAATAGAGGCAACACCCATTTTAACCCCTGCATCACACTCGCGAAGCAGTTTAATTGTGTCCTTTTCAATCATTTTAAAACTCCTTTCGTTTTTATTAGCATTAGCAAAAAAGGAGCGGTTTATTCTAAAAAAATACGGCACCCAAAAGGGTGCCGTAAAAGCTGTTTTTATTTATAAGCCTTAAATGCTGAGATAATTGCATCCTCATCGGAGAAGCCGTTGTTGCAGTAATTCTTATTATTCATGTTATACCAAGAAAAATTCTTAGCACTTGATGTTGTACGGCTGCCGGGAAGTGCAACGTGTCCCCTCTTATCAATATTTGAAACCATTTTTCTTACCTCGGTGAAGAAGGAACGCCTGTAGGAATCGGGCTGGCTTGCAATCCAGCTGATTTCATCGTAATAATAGACGGCATGGCCCGATTTGGGGTCATAGTTATCAAATTCAAGAAGGAAGGGATAGTTGTTGGTTGTCCAGCCCGAGGGAGACTTACCCGAAACTGCATTCTTATAAGGGGTGTCAACCTTAAGGTCCAACACACATTTCTGGGGAGAAGCGGGGTCGCCTGCTTTTCTTGAAGCAGTCAGGCGCAGGGGCCACATATTAAAGTCAGCAAGCATAACACCGTCGGTACCAACAAAGTTCCGACCTGGATAGTGGCAGTCAATGAAAACATATTTTCTTCTGGCGTGGGTCTTAGCATAATCTCTAATCATATGGATAACCTTTGTCCATGCCTTGCGAGTGGGGTCGTTTTCGCCCATAAAACCTGTCTGTCCAAGGTGGAGTGATTCAAAACCGTTATCAATGTAGAAACATGCTCTATAGTAGATGAACATTTGGGTTTCTTCTCTTGTGATATCGGGAACGCCGTGGGTGGCATCCCACTGTGCATTAGTATGGCCATCAACAAAAAGCATTTTCTTGTAATTAAAATTGCGTTCTTCCTCGTTTTTACCAAATGCCTTTAAAACATGTTTGGGAATTACTATGTTATTCATTTCGGGACCGCAGGTTTCAAAAATGCAGGCCTCGAAAACAACATCGGGGTCAACTGCGTGAATTTGGTCCATTATAGCTGTATACTCAGGCAGCTTTGCCTCGTGGGTGGTTGAGGGGTACCAGTCAGCAACGGTGCGGCAAATAAGCTTTGCACCAACATTTAAAATTGCACGGGCGGCATCTTCCTTGTTTTCATCAGTAATCGTATAGGTAATGGCGCGGGAAAGATAGTTGTTTAAAACGCTCTCGGAAATTTTTCCGTTAAAGGCAAAATCCATTCCTGCGTTAACGCTTGTATTCTTTGTAAGATTCAAAGCGGTGATTTCAAGACCGTTTGTTGTGTTTGCGGCAACCCTTTCGGTTCCATCCTTTGCAACTGCCTTAGCAGTTAACCTGTAAACAATGCCGTTCTCAATCTTGTCGTTTGTTTTAAAGGTGGTGCCTGTAAGACCTGTCTTTTCAAGAAGGGTGGTGTACTTATCTCCGTTTTTCTTCTCAATTTTGAGGCTTACGGTTTCGCCATCTTTAAGGCCGGACCATTCAACACTTACAGTGTTGGTGTACCAATACTTACCGCTGGGGCTTTGCAATGCGAATTTAGAGCCCATGCCTGCACCGCCGAGGCCAACAATATTTCCAACCTGACTAACTGAAGATGTCCCTGTCGATGTACTGCTCTCGGTGCCGTTTTTGCTGCAGCCTGCAAAGCAGCAGACAAGCATTACAACGCACAAAACGAGGGAAAGAATTTTTCTTAAATTTGCCATAATGCAACTCCTATATCATATAAATTGTTATACAATAATCTTATCTTTTGATAGGGTAATTGTCAATGTTTTTTTATATTTGCAAAAACTGCAATTAAAAGAGGTGTGGCATTATCCACACCTCTAATATAGTTTTATTTTAACCATTCTTTACCGTTTTGAAAGCCTCGATAATTGCCTCCTCATCAGAGAAGCCATCGGGACAGGCATCGCTTTTAGTGTTCATTTGATACCAATCCATTTTACCCAAATCTTCACGATAGGCGCAGCGGCGACCAATAAGAGAAACATGGCCGCTTTCGTTTAAATCTGCAACAAGCTGTCTTACAGTTGTTAAAAACTCACGGCGATACCAATCAGGTTGGTTGGCAGCCCAGGAAATTTCATCATAGCCCCAAATTGAATTGTGCTCTTTGCCTTCTTTAAACTTGCCGCCGAAGTTATCAAACTCAAGAAGGTAAGGATATTTTTCCGTCTTCCAACCGCTGGGAGAAGTGCCCGAAACACCCTTCTTATAGGGGGCATCGCGGTTTAGGTCGATGGTGCTTCTTTGGGGATTGTCTTCACTGATTTCGTGAGGTACCTCGCCATCAGCGGGTTTTAACCTTAAGGGCCATATATTAAAGTCGGCAAGCATAACGCCGTCGGTGCCAACAAAATTATGACCTTGATAGTGACAGTTGTATAGAACGTAGCCTCTTCTGGCATTCTTTGCGGCATAATCACGAAGCATATGAACAACCTTAGTCCAACAAACGCGGTCGGGGTCTTTTTGACCGATAAAGCCTGTCTGACCCATATGAATTGCCTCGATGCCGAGGTCTATATAAGCACAGCCTCTATAATAAACAAACATCTGGTATTCTTCCTGAGTAATATCGGGCAAGCTGTGATCAGCGCACCAAAGATTGACGCAGTAGCCGTCCTGATGCTCCATTTTTTTATAGTCAAAGCAGCGGTCCTCGGCGGGTTTTCCGAAAGCCTCAAAAACGTGGGCAGGAATTTTAATATCGTTCATTTCAATGCCGCAGGTTTCAAAAATGCAGGCCTCAAAAATGATGTCGGGGTCAACCGCGTGCATTTTCTCCATCCAAGCCTTGTATTCGGGGAATTTAGCCTCGTGTTCACTTGACGGGAACCAGTCAACAAGCGTACGGCAAATGTATTTTGCGCCAACATTTAAAATTGCACGAGCCGTATCCTCTGCAAATTCTGAGGCATAAAAATAACATATTGAGCGGGAAAGGTAGTTTTCCAGAACCTCCTGACTTATTTTGCCGTTAAACTCAAAGTTCAACCCCTCGTTTACAGATGTATTTTTTATAATTTCACTCATTTTTATCTCCCCTTTTATAAAGGTCTGTTACATCCTAATTTTAGCCTATTAAAACAGTGCTTGTCAATGGTTTTTTTCGTTATAATTAAATCTGCAAGAATTGTAATAAATCGGGACATTTGTATGCTTTTCAGGGTGTCCCCTGCACTGCGGGGAACCTTCAGCCCCCTTCAATAGCAAATCAAGACCGCCTTAAAAAACAAAAAACGGAAAGGATTTCTCCATTCCGTTTTTATTGTGTTTTATTATTGGCCACCATTTAAAATTGCTTCATCATCGTCTTCATCGCCATCGATCCAAGGTTTGCTTTCATCGTCTAAAATCTGGTTAGATAATCGAAGTTCATAAATATCGATTTCAGGGAAAAGATACTTTTTCATCTAATTTTTCCTCCTATCTGAATTATTCTGATACGATTTAGGTGTAGGAATCCGCATTCCATAAATTGTTTTTAGCAACACAATTGCTTGCAGTGTCATCCTAACCCTAAAAAGGGCAAATATACCCTCACCTAATTTTACACAACTATTATAGTACAAATGAATTTAATTTTCAAGGGGTAATATGAAATTTATTCATTTTTGCAAAATTTGCAAACTTTTTTGTGCGATTTTAACGAAAAGTGCCTAGTTTTTTTGTCTTTTGGGCATTTACTCACCTATGCCTGCTTTTAACACCTTCGTTATATATGCTAAAGCCCCCTTTTGCAAGATTTTAAAAAATCTTTTAAAAAACGCATATTTTCTTTGATTTTTTATATGTAATATGTTAATATAAAATAAATATGCTAATATAGTTTAGGGAGGTCTTTTTTTGAGTTACTGTTTAGCTATTGACATTGGTGCTTCCAGTGGTCGCCACATTTTAGGCAGCTACCAAAACGGAAAAATTGCCTTAGAAGAAATCTACCGTTTTGAAAACAACATTTGTGAAGAAAATGGCACACTCTGCTGGGACATTGCCCACCTTGCAAGCGAAGTTAAGGCAGGTCTTAAAATGTGCGGTGAAATCGGCAAAATTCCCGAAACCGTTGCCATTGACACCTGGGGTGTTGACTATGTTCTTTTAGATAAGGATAAAAAGGAAATTCTGCCCGCCGTTGCCTACCGTGACAGCCGAACCGATGCGGCGATAGAGGAATTCCATAAAACCATTTCGAAAAAAGACTTCTTTGCACGAAACGGCATCCAGCCCATCCCTTTTAACACGATTTATCAGCTTTACTGCGATAAGAAATCGGGCAAGCTTCAAAATGCGGCCCACTGCCTTATGATTCCCGCATACCTTTCCTTTAAGCTGACGGGCGAAACTAAAAATGAATATACAAACCTTACAACCGGCGCTTTAATAAACGCCGAGACAAAGGATATTGATAAGGACCTTCTAAAGGAGTTGGGCATTGACCCTGCCATCTTCGGCGAAATATGCCTACCCTGCCAAAAAATCGGCAATTTAAGTGATGAGGTAAAAAATTATGTTGGTTTTGACACAACGGTTATCTTCTGCCCCAGTCACGACACCGCTTCGGCCGTTGCCGCCTGCCCTATGAATGATAACGCAATGTACATTTCCTCTGGCACCTGGAGTTTAGTGGGCACCGAAAACCTCTGCCCCGTTTTAAGCGAGGAGGCGCTTCTCGGCGGCTTTACAAACGAGGGCGGCATTAACTACCGTTACCGTTTCCTTAAAAACATTATGGGTATGTGGCTTTTCCAGAACATCAGAAAAAATCTCGACAAAAAATACACCTATGACGAAATGATGGAAATGGCAAAACAGAGTTCTTACACAAAGCTCATTGACCCCAATACTAAAGAGTTTGTTGCTCCTAAAAATATGATTGAAGCAATAAGGGAGCATTTGGGTGATAAGGAGCTGCCCATCGGCGATGTTTTAAAGAGCGTTTATTTATCCCTTGCCAATTCCTACAAGGCAGCAGCCGAAACCATTGAAAATGTGTGCGGCAAAAAAATTGACCTCATTAACATTGTGGGCGGCGGCAGTAAGGATGCCTACCTTAACGAGTTAACAAAAGAAATTACAGACAAAATGGTGCTGACAGGTCCCACTGAGGGTACCGCAACGGGCAACCTTATTGCGCAGTTTATGTATCTTGACAAATCCCTAACCCTTGAAAAAATGAGAGAGGCCGTAAAAGCATCTTTCGATATCAG
>JAFTPI010000123.1 GCA_017463345.1 Clostridia bacterium
GGTTTTAAAGGCACTGCTTATTGAAGGCATTGAGGGCGGAGAAATGACCGCTGTTATTGCCTCCCACAATTTGCGTGAGCTTGAGGAGCTGTGCGATGCCGTTGCCCTTATTCACAAAGGCAGTGTGCTGTTTAACGACACAACCGAAAGCCTTAAGGGCAACCTTCATAAGGTTCAAGTTGCTTTTTCACGCATTCCCGATATGAGCATTTTTGAGGGACTTAACGTTCTGCACAGCGAAAAATCGGGTTCCCTTATAAATCTGGCAGTAAGAGGCGAAAAGGAAGAAATCGAGGCATTTTTAAACAAACTCGGTCCTGTTTTCTGCGAAATTTTGCCCCCTACCTTAGAAGAAATTTTCATTTACGAATTGGAGGTTACAGGTTATGACTTTAACGAAATCCTATCGTAACAACGCTTTTTTAAGCCTTTTGGGCTTTACATTTAAGAAAAATTTGGGCTTTACCCTTATTGCGGTGTTAATTGCCCTATTAATTGGCCCGTTTCGCCTTATTCGTGCCCTCTTTGAAAACGGAGTAACTCTGGAAGACTATCTCGGCGGATATATCGCCTTTCCGCATGAACAGGATTTTGCAGGGCTTGGCTTGTTTTTATCCCTTTTAGTCGGAGTGTTCTTTATCTTTTTAATTCTCTTTAACTTTTCCTACCTTTTTAAGAAAAGCTCCTCCGATGCATTTCACTCCTTCCCCTTAAAGCGAAGCGAACTGCTCCTTGCCCGCTTTATTCCCGCCTTTGTTCTATCCCTCATTCCCCTGCTTGTGGGTTTTGCAGGCGAGGCGCTGGTTTTCGCGGTTTGCAGAATTCCTACCGATTATGGCTCTGTTTTAACCATTGTTTCCTATATTGTATCGGTTATGGTGCTGTGCGGCGGCTTTACCCTTATTTTTGCCGTATGTTCGGGCACCGGCTTTGATACAATTCTCCTTATGTTCGCCATAGGCGCAGGAATTCCCCTTTCTTTAGCGCTTACCGAAAGCTTTGCTTCAGAGCTGCTCCACGGCTATGCAACCGGCAGCTTTGATTTCAGCATTACGGCATTTTCCTCGCCCTATGTTTTCGCCGCTTACTATTTGTGGCAGCTGCTGGATAGCTCAACCTCCGATGCCTTTGGCGCTAAATGGTATGTTCAGGTCGCTTGCTGGGCGCTGGGAATTGCCTTCGTCTCCCTTTCGGTTTACATTTACAACCGCCGAAAGAGCGAGGCGGCAGGCACCCCCTATGCCTTTAGGCTTATTCCCTTTATCATTTCGCTGATTGTTTCCTTTGTGGCAAGCATAATTTTAGGCATTCTCTTTTCGGGTCAGGATTTTTTGACACCCTCATTCTGGATTTTCGCCCTTATAGGCTCGGTGCTGGCGGCTATAACCTATGGCGCTATTGCATCCCGCGGTTTTAAAACGGTTAAAAAATCCCTGCTTATCAGCGGTATTGCCTTTGCCCTTGTTATAACCGTTTTCCTCTGCTTTGCAACAGGCGGCTTCGGTTTTGAAACCAAAATCCCCAAGGAAGAGGATATAAAAGAAGCTTTTGTTTCTTTTTCAGGCGAACAGGTAACCTTTAAAGAAAACGAACTGGCTCTTGTAACAACGCTTCACAGCGACCTTGTTGACGGTAAGGGAAACAGTGAGGAGTTTTTAAGATATGTAAACATTGATTACACCCTTAAAAACGGCAGTCAGCTTCACCGCGCTTACTATTTAACCGAAAGCTTCGGCGCCGACGCACTTTTTGACATTTATACAAGTCAGACAAGAATTGAGCAAATTAAGGCAACCCTTAATAAGGCCGCCGCAAAGGGCTATCTGGAATTTACCTATTATAATATTCCAAAAGAAAATTCCGATGAATTCAACTTTAATAAGACCCTGACCTCCACCGATTTTAAAACCCTCGGCGAGCTTTACAAAAAGGAAATTAAAAATATAACCAAAGAGGAAATGGTTGCCACTTTCGGTTATCATAAGGACACAAGGCAGATACACCTTTCCATTCGTGAGGGCAAGGATGAAACCGGCTATCGCTATGAAGGAATGACACTTTATATTTACGATTCAATGAGTGAGACTATAGAATTCCTTGAAGCCCTGCCCAACGTGAAAACCGAATAGTAAACTTATTGTTAAAAAATTAAGGCGGTTGTTGCAACCGCCTTTTTCTTTTGTTATAATAAATAAAACAATTCATTTTAAGGAAAGAAAAATGGAAAAGAAAAACGAAACATTAGAGCAGAGAAAAAAGGCTCAAGCCGAGCTGCTTAAACTTAAAAAAATGCAAAGCGGAGAGCTTGCCCCGCCACCAAAGCCCAGTGAGCTTGCCGGGGAAATGACCAAGGAAGAAAAGCGAGAAAACTTTTGGTTTTATAATCGCGGCAAGGTGATTTTCGCGGTTATTGTTGCGGCAATTCTGGCTATTATGATTACCCAGTGTGCCACCCGCCCCGTTTACGATGGCGAGGTTGTGCTTTTTACCTATGATTACTATTATTCCGACCAAATCACCCTGATGGAGGATTATTTATCCCTGTTTTTTGAGGATAAAAACGGTGATGGTAAGGTAAAGGTTGATGTTATTAACTGCGGCTATGATAAAAATATCACGGTTAATAACCCCCAAAACCAAAACACAGCCCAAAAACTGCAAACCATTCTTTTTGCTCAGCGGGAAAAGGTAATTTTCCTTCTTGATGAAGAAAGCTTTGAATACCTTGACTCCATTTTGGATGAGGGCGAACTGTTCACCGAAGAAAGGGTTAATTTGGGAGAAACCTTTTATTCCTATTGCGATAAAAACCCCGACCTGCCCCTGCCCGATGACCTGCGCCTTGTGATGCGAGAATATGATGAAGAAACTCTTAAAGCCGACAAAAAGGTTGCCGCGGCATACAACACCGCCAAAGAGGTTTTAACCCGCGTTGCCGAAACCCAGGATAAATAAAGTAAAAAACACGGAACAAGAGGCACCTTCCGTAAGGAAGGTGCCTCAGTTATATTCGCCTAAGGCGAGTTATATTGCTTCGCAGTTATATGATGCTTCGCATCGTGATATTGCCCTTTGGACAGTTTTAAGGCGAATATAATATAACTAAAACCAAAGGTTTTAATATCACTTTGCCGTAAGGCAAAATATCACTGTGAGACCTGTCTCACAATATCACTTTTTGTTTTTTTATCTTTGATATAGGTATAAATTCAAAATATGTAACCCACTATGACCACTTTCACAACCTTTGTGTAAAGTGTTTTTGTTTTATCCAAATAAATTCTCAAAAATTTTGTCGCCCATAACCTCGTAGCCTTTATCGCTTGGGTGCCAGCGGTCATAGTGCCAATTTCTCATTCCAAAATTCGCTCCCCCCTGAACATAATGCTCCATCCACACGGCGTGCATATCGATAACGGGGAAGCCAAGTTCCTCTGCCGCCTCCTTCATAGCCTCTGAATGGCCGTTAAGCGGATTTTCGCTTGCAGGGGCTTTGCTGTTTGCAACGCTGCTGGTGGGGGTCATGAAAATTACATCGGTTTCGGGCTGGTCACGAAGAATTTGAACTCCAAGCTTTAAAAGGCGCTCCTTAAATTCCATGGGTGACGCGCCGTAGCCCTGGTCGTTAATTCCCAAATGAATCACCAAAAGGTCGGCTTTTTTCGGCAGCCTGCCGTTTGCCGTGCCCATAAAATCGGTGTCCATTCGGTTTATAGTGTCTGTTACCTGACTTGAGCCCACACCCGAGCGGACAACGGTGATTTTGCCGCCCTCGCCTGCTCTAACGGTTATGGGTGCGGAATATTCCTTAAGGGGCACGCGTTCCCCATTTATAATGCCATCATAACGAACAATTTTTCGGTCGGGGAACTTTTCGGCAAGCCTGCGGGCAAAAAATGCAGGATAGGATTTTTCATCACCCGTGTTTCCAATACCCAAGGTAACCGAGTCGCCCACAAAGGTTATAAGATAATCCTTTGAGTTTTCTATTTTCTTTGCAATGTCCTTTAAGGTGGCGGTCTTTTTAGCTAGACAAAGCATCTGCCTTCCCCTTTTGGTAATGCCCACCATTGAGCTTTCCTGGCCGTTTCTTGTGTAAAACACCTTAAGGGTGTAATATTTGCCCTTTATAAGCGGGGTTTCAAGGGTATATTCGGTGCCTGTGAGCCCGCTTTTGTCCACAATAACATTTCCGCTTTCGTCCTCAACCACAACCCTTGCCGTGGCGCCGCCTTTAAGCTCTGACCACTTTATTGTGGGCTGTGTGTCCCAAATTGCAGGAAGAGCCTCGAGCTCGGGGGCAGGGAAAAACTCGGTAACAGCCGAAGATGTATCAGAGGAAACCTCACTAACAGCAGAGGAGGCAGTTCCCCCTTTTTCGCAGGCGCAAAGCCCTAAAACAATACAAAAAATCATTAAAATCGATAGCAGTTTTTTCACCTAAAGCCCCTCCATTTTTTGTTAAGTTTATTATAACATATAGTAGAGCGAAAATAAAGAAAAAAGACCGCAAATGTTTTTAAGGATTTTTTAAACGACTAGGGTAGCGCGCTTTTTAAAATAAATATTGACAAAACTCAAATTCGTGTTATAATTGAAATGTTCATTTGGGCCATTAGCTCAGTTGGTTAGAGCAACCGGCTCATAACCGGTCGGTCCGGGGTTCGAGTCCCTGATGGCCCACCAACAAATGAACAAATTATATTTAGGGGTATAGCTCAGTTGGTAGAGCAGCGGTCTCCAAAACCGCGTGCCGAGGGTTCAAGTCCTTCTGCCCCTGCCAAAAAGGAAGCACTGACTAAAAGGTCAGTGCTTCCTTTTTAGTTTGTGTTAAAGCCTTAACCCGAGGCACGCGTGCCGGGTGAGGTTGCGAGCGCTCACAGTGCGAGATAAAGCGAGCGTACTGCACTTGATTTTTTAATTATAACTGCTTGCAGTTTTTAAATAGGTTTGTTATAATAATATCATAAGCCTTTATGTTTTTTAAGGAGAAAATATATGGTAAAATTGGCGACCGTTTTTTCAGGCATCGGTGCTATTGAGCATGCTTTTGATAGAATGAATATAGAACATGAAATTGTTTTTGCTTGCGACATAAATGATTTTGTTAAAAAATCATATTTTGCAAATTATAATATAACCGAAGAGCGTTGGTATAATGACATATTCAATATACCTGCTGAAAAATACAAAGATGCTGTTGACTTTTTGATGGGTGGAAGCCCTTGCCAATCTTTTTCTAGCGTCGGAAAAAGAAAAGGCTTGGAGGATGACCGCGGAAACCTAATTTTTGCATACATAAATTTAATCAAAAAAATACAACCTAGCGTTTTTTTGTTCGAAAATGTTAAAGGTCTTTTAACCCATGATGGCGGAAAAACCTTTAAAATTATATTAAGCGAATTCGAATCAACAGGATATAAGATTTTTTATAAAGTTCTAAACTCGAAAGATTTTGGAATACCACAGCATAGAGAGAGACTATATTTATTAGGATTTAAAGACAAAAACTCAAGCTTTGAATTTCCTGAACCCATAGAACTAAAATACAAAGTTAAGGACTTTTTACAAGACAAAGCCGACCCAAAATACTATTTAGGAGAGAAAGGCGTTTCTTTTGTAAAAAATAGAACTAATCATAATTTTAAAGTGCAAATTAACGGCGATATTGCTCTTTGTCAAAAAGCTAATCAGCAATTTAATTGGCATGGCGATTTTATTCAAGAGGAAGGAAGCGCTGTTGACGAAAAATACTTTCTTTCAGATGCGGTTAAAAATTATGTTTTAAAATCCGGAACCAAAGGATTTTATTCCAAACCAAAAACCGATTTAGATATTGCACGGCCTTTACTATGCACAATGGGAAGCATGCACAGGGCAGGTGTTGACAATTATTACACTTACGGAGAACGGATAAGAAAATTGACGCCTAGAGAATGTTTAAGGTTAATGGGATTCTCCGATGATTTTAAAATTGTTGTAAGCGATACCCAAATGTATAAACAAGCCGGAAATAGCATCGTGGTCAATGTACTGATGGCTATATTAAACAATATTTATGGAGAGCAATAATGAAGAATACGTTAAAAATTCTTGATGCATTAGAAATCAATTTTGTAGATTCCTGTTGTCGAGAAGAATTTAAATTAGATACGAGCGGAGAAAGAAAACCTGGCAAAAACAAAGGTTCTGGCGAAAAGCGTTTGTTTATCAAAGGCGTAAAAGACCCCTCTTTCTATGATGAATTCTTTGAATTTGATAAAGTTAAATATTTCTTTTTCAAAAAATCAGATTTGTTGAATTATATGAAAGAAATTAAAGAGGAATATTTAAATCCCTCGCAAGATTATCAAGAAAATATTTCTCATTACTATGGTGAAAATTTAAATTATATTAATAGTTTGAAAAAAGAATACACAAAATTGGAATTCCATAGAACTCATGATAAGCAAAATCGATATTATTTAGTGTTAAATGGTAATAAAACCGGTAAAAATCCTAATAGGGTAGCGTATTCATTTATTTTAAACATTTGTTTGCCTAGAATAACAAAAATCAATTTTGTTAAACTTATAAACGAAAATACTGGAGAACTATTCATTTATCTCAAACCCACATATTTTGAAAAAAACAATAAGATAGACCAATTGACTCTAACCGACGTTACTCCTAAAAAATCTAAAAGCAAAGAAAAAACAAGAAAAGCTCAATCCAAATATAGATTTGAATTGCTACAAAAAATGCCTGCCTGTGTAATCACAGGTGTTGCCGATGATCGGCTACTTATTGCATGCCACATTAAACCTTATTCTATATGTGATGAAGAAGAAGAGTTTGATGCAAATAACGGTATTATTATGACACCGACCTTTCACTATATGTTTGATATTGGGTTTATTTCGTTTAAAGATAATGGTGAATTAATGATATCCGACTTTCTATCTAATTTAAATAAAAAAAGATTAGATATCTACAATGGTAAACCATGTGCTATTAATACCAAAAGCAAAAAGTATTTAGAGTATCATAGAAAAAACATTTTCAGCAGAGTTCAAATTGACGAATCCGAGTTAATTGATTAATCAGAACGGTAACATATTTAAAACACCAACCTCTTGGTTGGTGTTTTTTGTGTTGTGCCGAAACTATAAACATTTTAGCCCTACCAATAGAGCCCAAAGTTTGGCTTTTCCAATTTTACTTGAAAACATAATATATTATGTGGTATAATAAATATATACAATTTACAAAAAGGAGTTGTATTCATGTTAAAAAACGTACCTAAAATCATACCACCCGAGCTGTTAAAAATTCTTTGCGAAATGGGTCACGGCGATGAACTGGTTATTGCTGACGGTAATTTCCCGGCCATAGGCCAGCGTGTTGTATATATGACCGGTAACGGCGCAACCGAGGTTTTGGAGGCTGTTTTAGAGCTTATTACTCTTGACACCTATGCGCAGCCTTTGTTTCTTATGAAGGTTATGGACGGTGACAACGTGGAAACCCCCATTTGGGATGAGTACAAGGCCGTTATTAAAAAACATTCCGATGCTGAGTTTGAAAATATCGACAGATTTGAATTTTACGAAAGGGCAAAAAAAGCATACGCTGTTATTGCCACAGGAGAAAGCGCACTTTATGCCAACATTTTGCTTAAAAAAGGCGTTATTTAATATTCTTTTGTCAACAAAAAAAAGAGTGTGGGAAACCACACTCTTTTAATTTTTTAAAATTTGGTTTAAGCCTTGCCAACAGAGCCGAAAAGTTCCATCTTTTCTTTAACGGTGGCTTTGATTGCTTCGTAGCCGGGGGCGAGAAGCTTTCTGGGGTCAAAGCCCTTGCCGCTTAAGTCCTTGCCTGCCTCAACATATTCTCTGGTTGCAGCGGCGAATGCAAGCTGGCAC
>JAFTPI010000124.1 GCA_017463345.1 Clostridia bacterium
CCACACAATTTCAGCACCGGGGCTTACGGGCGGCGGTGCTGTACCAAAGCCTGGTGAAATTTCTCTTGCCCACAACGGTGTGCTGTTTTTGGATGAACTTCCCGAATTTCACCGTGATGTTATGGAGGCAATGCGCCAACCTATTGAGGATGGTAAGGTTACCATTTCCCGCGTTGCAGGAACTCTTACATATCCTAGTTCGGTTACCTTTGTTGCCGCAATGAATCCTTGCCCTTGTGGATTTTTCGGTCATCCTACAAACCGCTGTATTTGTTCTCCCAATGCTGTGCAAAAGTATTTGAACAGGGTTTCAGGTCCTATGCTTGACCGCCTTGATTTACACATTGAAGTACCGCCTGTTGACTATAATTCTCTTAACAGCCACGCTCCCCAGGAAACCTCATCGCAAATCAGAGAAAGGGTTAATGCCGCGCGGGCAATTCAAACCGAAAGGTATAAGGGAACAGGTGTAACCTGTAATGCAAGGCTAACCCCTGCACTTATGAAAAAACACTGTGTTTTAAATGACTCAGCCTCCCAAATTTTAAAGGCTGCCTTTGATAAGCTGGGAATGTCGGCAAGAGCCTATGACAGAATTTTAAAGGTTGCAAGAACCATTGCCGACCTTTCGGGCAGCGAAGCAATAGAAGCCGCCCATATTGCCGAGGCAATTCAGTTTAGAAGTCTTGATAGAAAATATTGGGGAAACCAGGAATAAAAAAAGACCGCCGAAAGGCGGTCTTTAATATTTTGTTATTTATTGTAGCAAGCAAATTTTTCCTCTATATTTTCAGGTAGTGTCTTTTTGGAGAGTAAGCTTACAACAGGTACGAGAATAAGTCCACCAACCATCGCGAAAACGCCTGAATAAAGAGAATTGGTGAAGATAAATTCAATAACAGGAATTCCCTGAACTTTTATCCAGCCAACACTAATACTTAACTGAATGATTTCAAGTCCCGTGCCGAAGATGAAGCTGGCAACAACCGAGGCACGTGTGGCCTTTTTCCAATAAAGTCCATAAAGGAAGGGGGCAAGGAATGCGCCTGCAAGTGCGCCCCAGGAAACGCCCATCATTTGTGCAATGAACACCGAATCTGACCAAATGGAATCCTTAAGAATTGCGATAACAGCCGAAACGGCAATAAAGAACACAATGAAAATTCGCATTGTGAAAACGCTTTTTTTCTCACTCATTTCACCTTTTTTAGCGGTAAGAGGCTTAATGACATCAAGGGTAAGTGTTGATGAAGATGTGAGCACAAGGGAAGAAAGGGTAGACATTGAGGCTGCAAGAACTAAAACAATGATAAGGGAAATGATAACAGGGGAAAGGTCAGCAAGCATTGTGGGAATAACCTTATCAAAAAGCACCTTGCCGGTTTCGGGATTATAAAATCCTGCTTTAATCATTTGTGAGGCGTAAAGTTTACCGAAGCCGCCAAGGAAATAGCAACCGCCCGCAACAATAACTGCAAAAACTGTGGAAATAATTGTGCCCTTTTTAATTGAGCCCTCGTCCTTAATTGAATAGAACTTGCCAACCATCTGAGGAAGTCCCCAGGTGCCAAGGGAGGTAAGTATTACAACAAAGAAAAGAAAAATGGGATTTGGGCCAAAGGTCGAGGTGAATTCAGGGCCCGCCTGAACACCCAAAGTTTCAACTGCAGCATTAAGTCCTCCGTTTTGGGTGAGCACCGAAGCAATAACAGCAATAATGCCAACCAGCATAATAATTCCTTGAATGAAGTCGTTAATTGCAGTTGCCATATATCCGCCGAAAATAACATAAATACCGGTTAGAACTGCCATTATAAGAACAACCACGAAATAGGGAGTGGCAAACACATTATTAAATAGGGAAGAAAGACCGTTGTAAAGAGATGCGGTGTAGGGAATTAAGAAAACAAATACAATAAATGAGGCGATTACCTTAAGTTTTTTTGAATCATATCTTTTCTCAAAGAAATCAGGCATCGTTTTAGAACCTAAATGCTGTGTCATAACACGGGTTCTTTTACCCAAAACAAGCCACGCAAGCAAAGAACCAATAAAGGCATTGCCAAGACCGATCCAGGTTGAGGCAAGACCGAAGTTCCAGCCAAACTGACCTGCATAGCCTACGAAAATAACTGCGGAAAAGTAGGAGGTGCCAAAGGCAAAGGCGGTAAGCCAAGGGCCAACGGCGCGGCCACCGAGGACAAAACCGTCAACATTAGCCGAATGCTTGCGGCAGGCGAAACCCACGCCAATCATCAAACCAAAAAAGCAAATAAGCATTGGAATGGCTATCCATAGTGTTGTGGGATTAGCCGATGTTTCTGCCAAAGAAACGGGCATAAAAAATCAACCTTTCATGATAGAAAAACTCACTTTAACGATATAAAGCGTTAAAACATATTCCCACTTTAACACTTTAAAGCAAATTTGTCAATACTTTTTGCCAAAGATTTTAAATATCAATTGACATTTTCGGTTTAAAGTGTTAAAGTATTAGTATATTATTCAGTAAAAAAGGACATTTTCTTATGACTATCGTACATTTGCTTGAAAGAAACGCCAGGGATTTTGGAAATGACACGGCGCTCATTGAAATTAACCCTGAACAACCCGAAACCAGAAGGCTTACAACCTGGCACGAATACGAGCTTGTTGAACCTACGCACAAGGTAAGAAATTATCGCAGGGAAATCACCTGGGCAGTTTTTAACGAAAAGTCAAACCGTCTTGCTAACATGCTAACTCAGCACGGAATCGGCAAGGGCAAAAAGGTTGCAATTTTGCTTATGAACTGCATTGACTGGTTGCCCATTTATTTCGGCGTTTTAAAATCCGGCGCAATGGCGGTTCCCCTTAATTTCCGCTACTCCTCAGATGAGATTGAATATTGCTTAAGCCTAGCAGAAGCTGATGTGCTGATTTTCGGCACCGAGTTTATCGGTCGTGTTGAAGCCATTGCAGATAAGGTATATAATAAATGTAAGCTGATTTATTTCGGCCTTGGTTGCCCTGCATTTGCCGATGATTTCAATGATTTAATTTCCGAATGCTCTGCAAGTTATCCTGAATGCACATTGACCGAAGCCGATAATGCCGCAGTTTATTTTTCTTCGGGCACAACGGGCTTCCCAAAAGCAATTTTACATAATCACGAAAGCTTAATTCATTCCTGCATCGTTGAGCAAAAGCATCACGGTCAAACAAAGGAGGATTGCTTCCTTTGTATTCCACCGTTTTATCACACGGGTGCTAAAATGCATTGGTTTGGTAGCCTTATTTCGGGCTCTAAAGCAGTAATTCTTAAAGGTACTCAGGCAAAGAATATTATAAAGGTAGCAAGCGAGGAAAAATGCACAATCGTGTGGCTTCTTGTTCCTTGGGCTCAGGATATCCTTAATGCCATTGAATCGGGCGAAATTGACTTGACAGAGTTTGAACTTTCAAATTGGCG
>JAFTPI010000125.1 GCA_017463345.1 Clostridia bacterium
CTTTGTTAAGGCCGACATTTGCGACAGAAAGGCAGTTTATGCCCTTTTTGAGGAGGAAAAACCCGATATGGTGGTTAACTTTGCGGCTGAAAGCCATGTTGACCGTTCCATTGAAAACCCCGAGGTTTTCCTTCAAACCAACATTTTAGGAACTCAGGTGCTTATGGATGCCTGCCGTAAGTACGGCATTGTTCGTTACCATCAGGTTTCCACCGATGAGGTTTACGGTGATTTACCCCTTGACCGCCCCGACCTTTTCTTCACTGAGGAGACACCTATTCACACTTCTTCCCCCTATTCAAGTTCAAAAGCAGGTGCCGACCTTTTGGTTTTGGCTTACCACCGCACCTTCGGCCTGCCTGTGACCATTTCCCGTTGCTCTAATAATTATGGTCCTTACCATTTCCCCGAAAAATTAATTCCGTTAATGATCGCCAACGCCCTTAATGATAAGCCTCTGCCTGTTTACGGTGAGGGCCTTAATGTGCGTGACTGGCTCTATGTTGAGGACCACTGTAAAGCAATAGACCTTATCATACATAAGGGTAGAGTAGGCGAGGTTTACAATATCGGCGGTCACAACGAAATGAAAAACATTGACATTGTTAAAATCATTTGTAAGGCTCTTGATAAGCCCGAAAGCCTTATCACCTATGTTACCGACCGTAAGGGCCACGATATGCGTTATGCAATTGACCCCACAAAAATCCATAACGAGCTCGGTTGGCTCCCCGAAACCAAGTTTGCCGATGGCATTCAGAAGACAATTCAGTGGTATTTAGATAACAAGGAATGGTGGGAGACCATTATTTCAGGTGAATATCAGAACTACTACGAAAAGATGTACGGAAATAGATAAAATGAAAATTTTTGTTACAGGCGTTTGCGGCCAGCTTGGCCACGATGTTATGCTTGAAGCCAAAAAAAGAGGATACGAGTGCGTTGGCAGCGACATTCACCCCTCCTATGCGGGTGCAGAAACTGATGCCGCCCAAATGCCCTATGTTTCCCTTGACATTACCGACGGCGATGCCGTAAAAAACACCATCGGGCAAATTTCGCCCGATGTTGTTGTGCATTGTGCCGCCTGGACCGCCGTTGATGCCGCTGAGGACGAGGAAAACCGTGAAAAGGTTTTTGCTATTAATGTTCAGGGCACGGAAAATATTGCTAAAGCGGTACAAGAGCTTGACTGCAAGATGATATACATCAGCACCGATTATGTGTTTAATGGCAAGGGCGAAGAGCCCTGGACTGCCGACTGTAAAGACTATGAGCCTTTAAGCGTTTATGGAACAACAAAACTCCAAGGTGAGCAAGCTGTGAGTGAAATTTTAGATAAATTTTTCATTGTCCGCATTGCATGGGTTTTTGGACTTAACGGTAAAAATTTTATCAAAACGATGCTGAATGTGGGCAAGAAATTCGACACAGTTCGCGTTGTTTGTGACCAAATCGGCACTCCTACCTACACTTATGACCTATCTCGGCTGCTACTTGATATGTGTGAGAGCGAGAAATACGGTTACTATCACGCCACAAATGAGGGCGGCTTTATTTCCTGGTATGATTTTACCTGCGAAATTTTTAGGCAGGCAGGCTACACAACAAAGGTTGTTCCTGTTACGACCGAGGAATATGGCGTATCAAAAGCAACACGCCCCTTTAACAGCCGTCTTGATAAGTCAAAGCTTAGTGAGAATGGCTTTAAGCCTCTGCCCACCTGGCAGGATGCCCTTGAGCGTTATCTTAAGGAAATATCATATTAAGTTATAATTAGGGGTTTTATTCAACGAATAAAGTGGATTGACGTGGCAAAGGCCATTGGAATTTTTGCCATTTATGTGGGATATATTTCAACCACCGAGGGTGTGCGCTATGTGACTTTCGTGTGGCATCGTTTTTGTTTCGTGTTGTGCTGAAGCAGTACCTAAAAATGAAATGCCGTTTGGCCGAGTTTTAATTTTAAAATTAAAACCTTGTTTGCTCAGTGGCTTGCTTTACCTTTGTATCAAAAATTATTCATTTTATGAAAACAGCTTATTCCGTTTTAGAACTTATAAAAGGCCTCAAAATGAAGGCGCTTGGTTGCTAAGGAGTATATATCAAATGCAAGAAAATTCACAAATATCGCTGCAGAGTGAAAAAAATCCAATATATGATATTGCCAAAGCCCTAGGTATTATTGCAATTGTTCTCGGTCATTGTTGCCCGATAAGAGAAGTTGTTTTGTTTGTTTACGGCTATCATTTGGCACTTTTCTTCTTCGTTTCGGGAGCGACATATAACGAAGAAAAATATACATTAAAACCCTTTGTTTTTTTCCAGGCAAGAGTAAAAAGTTTGTGGCCGGGATATTTTGTTTATATGTCGCTATTTACTTTAATAAACAATGTAGCTGTGTGGGCTAAAATGCTTCCGCATAGAAGCATGTATACGATAAAAGACATTTGCAAACGAATTTGGGAAAATTTTATTTTTTCTGGCAGTGAAACCTTTGGCGGTGCCTTTTGGTTTGTTCCGGCATTATTAGTAGCCTTAATGGTATTTTCTGCTATTGTCTATTTTGCAACTCGCTATGGTGGAAGGTTTAAAACGGTTTTAATAATAATTTTATGTAGTTTGATTGGATGTGTTGGAATCATTTTCAACCTAAGCAAAACCAGCCTTTTGTGGCATTCGCACACGTCAATGCTTGTTTTGCCTATAATTTGTGCAGGATTTTTATTTAGCCATTTTGAACTGCATAAAAAGCATATTTTTCGATGGTATATAGCCGTTATATGCTTGGTGTTCTTTCACTATTTTATTATTACAAAGGCCTACCGCATAGAACTGTCTGCAGAAATGATTGCCACCAAGTATCTCTTCTATCCTTTATCATTTGCGGGAATATATTTTATTTTTTATATCTGCACACTGATAGAGAAAAATTCAACACTAAAAAAGGCGCTTTCCTTTGTTGGTAAATATTCTTTTGATATTATGGCAATGCATTTTTTAATTATTAAGGTAATCGATGCCATTTTCGGAAGGATTACAAATCAACCTCTTGACACGATATCTGTTTTTCCGAGAGCATACGGCTATTTATGGCCGCTTTATCTTGTCGCATCTGTGACAATTCCGCCGCTTTTAAGGATGTTTGTTAGCACACTGTGGAAGGCTTTTAATGCAAAAATTGTCGTTGATAAGTAATTAGTTACATAAAAATAACGGGTTTTAAATTTAACACTACGCTAGGAGAAAAACTAATGGGACAAATTAAGGTAACAAAATGCGATATTGAGGGCCTTTATATTATTGAGCCTGCTGTTCACGGCGACAGCCGCGGCTATTTTATTGAGACCTATAATCAGCGTGATATGGCTGAAGCAGGTCTCAACATGGTTTTCGTTCAGGACAATCAGAGTATGTCGGTTAAGGGTGTGCTTCGCGGTCTTCATTTCCAAAAGGAATTTCCCCAAGGAAAGCTGGTTCGCGTTATTAAGGGCAGGGTTTTTGATGTTGCCGTTGACCTTAGAAAGGACAGCAAGACCTACGGCAAATGGTTTGGTGTTGAGCTTACCGAAGAAAATAAAAAGCAGTTTTACATTTCTGAGGGCTTTGCACACGGCTTCCTTGTTCTTTCCGAAACAGCCGAATTTTGTTACAAGGTAACCGATTTTTATCATCCTGGTGATGAGGGCGGCCTTGCTTGGAATGACCCCGAAATCGGCATTCAGTGGCCTGAGCTTGTAGGAGAATATAACGGTAGCTGCTCAGCAGAGGGTTACACTCTTTATGATGGTACTCCTCTTAATCTTTCCGATAAGGACCAGAAATGGTTGGGGATTGGTGAAACCTTCAGTTTTTAACAGTTTAAGTGAGGCGTAAGAAAAGTAATGAGTTCGAAAAATAATGCACTGACCGCCGGCCTTGGCTATACGGTGGGTAACATTTTAATACGGTGCATAAGTATTTTGACACTGCCCATCTTCAGCCGTCTTATGACAACCGAAGAATTTGGTGTTTTTAATGTGTTTATGTCTTATGATGCGGTGCTTTTTGTCATTGTGGGATGCGCACTTCATTCAAGTATTAGAAGCGCAAATCTTGAATTCAAAGGACAAATAAATGCGTACACATCTTCTGTGTCACTTATTTACCTGATTTGTGCGGCAGCACTTTCAATTTTAGTTTTGATTTTTGGGGATTCAATTTCCGATGTGTTGGGATTTAATCAAACACTGATTTATTTGCTCATAATTCACAGCTTTTCTTCTGCGCTGCTTAATTTATACAACACAAAAATCAGTCTTAATTATTCTTATAAAAAATATCTTGTTGTTGCAATTATCAATTCTATAGGTAATATTGGCATTTCGTTATTACTTATTCTTACGGTGTTCAAAAATCAGAAGGATGTTGGAAGAATTGTAGGCTCTACGGTTGTTTTGGCCGGCATTGCGATTGCAGTGTTCATAATGTTTTTTAAGAGCGCAAAGCCGAAATTTAACAAGGAATATTGGAAATTCGGACTTAAATACAGCCTGCCCATTGTGCCCCACGGCATTTCGCAGGTTCTGCTTGGTCAGTTTGACCGTGTTATGATTAGCAAAATGGTTAGCGATTCCGCCGCGGGAATTTACAGTCTCGCGGGAAATCTAAAAATCATTATGACGGTTATAACAAACTCAATTTCAGCCGCCTGGAACACCTGGTTTTATGAAATGATGGATAAGGGCGACAAGGCTGCCATAAGAAAGCGCGCCGTACAACTGGGTGCCTTTTTCACCATCCTCTCGGTAGGACTTATGGCAATTTCACCTGAAATGGTTTTCATTTTAGGCGGCAAAGAATATGATTTGGCAAAATACGTTGCTATTCCCATGATTCTTGATGCCCTTGTTTTGTTTTTCTATGATTTGGTGGTTTCTGGGGAATATTACTCTAAAAAAACCATCAACATTATGCTCGCTACAATGGGTGCGGCGGTGCTTAACGTTGTACTTAACTATATTT
The DNA here is from genome assembly GCA_017463345.1 of Clostridia bacterium. Classification (GTDB taxonomy): domain Bacteria; phylum Bacillota; class Clostridia; order Oscillospirales; family Acutalibacteraceae; genus SIG587. Next base: position 5,005 of record JAFTPI010000125.1, read on the forward strand.
TTATTGCAAAATACGGATTTATTGCGGCGGCTTACACAACCCTTGCCGCCTACACAGTATATCTCATTTTGCACATTGTAATTTCCAGAAAAATGGTAAAATTCTTTATTTTACCTCTAAAATGGTTGCTTATTTATGCTGCCATTGCCGCTACCATGGCAGCAGGTTGCATTGTGTTTATGAACAATTTAATTTTAAGGTGGTTGCTGTGCGCCATAATTATCACACCTATGCTGCTTCTTTTAATTAAGGATGTCGGTGGGGTAAAGATGCTATTTAACAGCATTCTTAAAAAGGAGAACTAACAATGGAAAATAAACCCATGACCCTGAGTGAAATTCATCATGAAACAATGGGACTTTTGAAAAAACTTGCTGAAATTTGTGATGAAATTGGTATAAATTATTTTATGGCCTACGGCTCTCTCCTTGGTGTTGTAAGGCATAAGGGATTTATTCCGTGGGATGACGACACCGATGTTATTATGCGCCGCCCCGATTATGATAAATTTAAAAAGTATTGTCTGGAAAACGAACAGGCACTGATGCCGTATAGATTTATGGGCTGGGAAAACTCTAAGGATTATCCCTTTGCCCTTTGGCGTTTTTGCGACACCCGCTATAGACTTGAGTCGGATGATTACCCCGATGGCGGAATGGGACTATTTATTGATGTTTATTGCTATGATGGCGCAGGTAATGAGCAGGTGCCTGCGGGTCATCCTTTAAGAAAAAGACAAAACATGTACGAAATGTGCGTTTCCTTTAATAATGATAGAAAATTTAAAAAATCACCGAAAGGAATTGTTAGAACAATTCTAAAATTTCCCGTTTATGTTATTGCAAGACTGTTGGGAAGAAAATATTTTATGAAAAAACTCGATGGCCTGCATGATGCTTTCTCTTTTGAGGAAAGCACTTTGCTCAATTCATTGTCATGGGATTTTTCAATAGTTTCAAGAAAAAAAGAATGGTATGAGGAGTTCACATTTTTACCGCTTGAGGATATGATGGTAAAGGTTCCAAAGGAGTATGATGCGGTTTTGCGTGCCTCCTATGGGGATTATATGCAGCTTCCACCCGAGGATAAAAGAATGCCTAGCCACAGTTATAGACTTTATAAAAAAGAAGATTTTTTCAGTTAAGGAGTTTTTGCTTAAATGGTTAAAGTAATTAAGGGTGAAGAATTTAGGCGAATGCAACTGCTGGAGTTGGAAATGCTCAAAGAATTTCACCGTGTTTGCACGGAAAATTCAATAAAATATACCGTTTTTGGCGGTACGCTTTTAGGGGCAGTACGCCATAAAGGATATATTCCTTGGGATGACGATGCTGACATTGCTATGCTTCGTGAGGATTTTGAGAAATTCAGAAAAGTTGCTCATTTGTTGGATGAAAAGATTTGTTATTTTCAGGACCACGAAAATGACCCGGAATATCGTTGGGGATATGCTAAACTTCGAAGAACAGGTACTCGTTTTGTGAGGGCAGGGCAGGAACATTTAAAGTGCAAAACAGGACTTTTTATAGATATATTCCCTATGGATGACATTCCGTTAAGCACTGTAGGACAAATATTTAATGATTTTTACTGTTTTTGTCTTAGAAAAATATTGTGGTCCGAGGTAGGAAAGGTTACCGAAAAGAACACCTTTATACGTTGGATTTATAAACATCTTTCACATGTTAAGCCTACATTTGTCTATAAAAGACTTGACAAAATGGCAAATAAAAGCAAGAACTCTTCACCAAACAGGGTCAGGTGTCTTCTTTTCCCCGCAACAGGTAAACTTTATAAAAAGAATAGTCTTAAAACCAGATACGGTATGCCCAAAGAATGGTTTGTAAATCTTACAGAATATGATTTTGAAGATATGAAGGTTTTTGGAACTAAAGATTATGATGAAAATCTTAAGTATATTTACGGCGATTATATGAAATTACCCGATGAAAAAGGCCGTGAACCTCATTCTCCCGTAAGTGATTATAGTTTTTAAGGATAAAAAATGATACGAAAAATTAAAGAGCAACAACACTGTGAAATACTAAACATTTTAAGAAACTCATACATTTACAACCCTTATTTATATATTGATGCAGTTTCTTTTGGGTTTAGCGGCAAAAGAATTGAAACTTATATTTGCTATGAAAAAGACGAAATAGTGGCTATTATTTATGAATATTATAATTCGCTTCAAATATGCTCTTTGAAAGAGGATATTCAGGTTGCTCAGATAGTTGAGTTTGTTAAAAAAGGCGATTTTAATATGATTTCGGGAAATGCAAGTATAATAAAAAAACTTGAGGTTGCACTTAAGGATTTTTACGTTGCCCATTTTGGATATATAATGATGTTTCCTAAAAACGGTGAATTGAGCCAAATAGGAAATTCGGAGATGGCACAGGTTGAAGATTGCGGTGAAATAGCACGGTTGATTTGCAGTGATGAGGATATTGGCGGTCACTACACTCAGGATATTTTGCAAAAGCAGTTAGAAGAGCGAATGCTCTGTTTCGGTTGCAAAAACGTTATAATAAAAGAGCAGGGCGAAATCATCGCCCATGCAGCAACATATGCCGATTGCAGTGAATTTGCTATAATTGGCGGTGTTATAACAAATCCCTATTTTCGCGGCAAAGGATATGGCGGCAATGTTGTCTCGTATTTGACAAAACAATTATTACTTGATGGTAAAAATCCACTTTTATATTGCTATGACCCTAAAACTGTTAAGTGGTACGAGAAAAACAGTTGGGAAATATGCACACAGTGTGGCAAATTAGAAAGAAAGAGGAATGCTTTATGATTAACTTTACCGTGGGTCCTGTACAATCTGAGGATTGTGTCAGAGAAATAGGTGCACAGCAGGTTCCCTATTTTAGAACACCTGAATTTTCAAAGGTAATGCTTGAAAACGAAAGGTTAATGAAAAAATTTGCCAAAGCAAAAGAGAATGCAAGAGTAGCGTTTATTACAGGTTCGGGAACCGCGTCTATGGAAGCTACCGTTATGAATTTGCTTGATGAACGTGATAAGGCTATCGTTATAAACGGTGGTAGTTTTGGACAGCGATTTAAAGAAATTTGTGACATTCATAACATAAATCATTCCCAAATTAAGCTTGAAACAGGAAAAAAACTAACAAAAGATATGCTAGAACCTTTTGAAAATAAAGGCTATACTGCGTTTATTGTTAATGTGCATGAAACCTCAACAGGCGTTCACTATGACATGGACCTTATCAGCGATTTTTGCAGTCGTAATGGCGTTTTCCTTATTGTTGATGCCATAAGTTCCTTTTTGGCAGATGAATTTAAAATGGCTGAGTGGGGCGTTGATGTTATGATTACAGGCTCCCAAAAAGCCCTTGCTTGCCCTCCCGGTGTTTCGGTTATCGTTTTGTCAAGCAAGGCTGTAAATAGACTCGATTCCTATAACAGCGGCTGTATGTATCTTGATTTAAAATCGGCGCTTAAAAACGGTGAGCGCGGTCAGACCCCGTTCACTCCTGCCGTAGGGACCCTGCTTCAAATTAATGCAAGGCTTAAATCCATTGATAACGCAGGCGGTGTTGAAAAGGAAACTGAAAAAATAGCGGCTTTGGCACAGGATTTTAGAGAAAAAATTAAAGATATGCCTTTTGAAATTGTTTCTGAATCCCTTTCTAATGCCGTGACACCATTGCATCCGCTTAATGCCAGTGCTTACGAAATTTTTACAATTTTAAAGGATGAATATGGAATTTGGGTGTGCCCTAACGGTGGTGCACTTGCTGATGAAATTTTCCGAGTTGGACATATTGGTGCATTAACTTCAAAGGATAATGATGCATTGATTAGTGCTCTTAAAAATATGGAAAAAAGAGGACTTATATAATGATAAAGGTTATAACTTATGGTACTTATGATTTGCTTCATTATGGACACATTAGATTGCTCGAGAGAGCAAAAGCCTTAGGTGACTATCTTATCGTTGGTGTCACAGCTGATGATTTTGATAAAACTCGCGGTAAGATAAATGTCCAGCAAACCCTTATGGAAAGAGTTGAAGCTGTCAAAGCAACGGGAATTGCCGATGAAATTATCATAGAAGAGTATGAAGGTCAAAAAATTGATGATATTAAAAGATATGGTGTGGATATTTTCACCGTTGGCTCCGATTGGGTTGGAACCTTTGACTATCTTAATGAATATTGTAAGGTAGTTTATCTTGATAGAACTCAGGGTGTTTCCAGCACAGAAATTAGAAGCGAAAAGGGAAATATAAGATTAGGAATTGTTGGCGAAGGTCCTCTTGTAACAAAACATATAGACGAAAGCTGTTTTGTAAACGGCCTTGAAATCTCAGCGATTTGTTCCTTGAGCGATAATATCAAAGATGTTGCAAAGAGAAAAAATATTGTAATTTGTAGTAATTATAATGACCTACTTAAAAAATGCGATGCCGTTTATGTTGTTTCGCATCCCGAAAAGCATTATGAACATATAAAACAGGCGTTGGAGAATAATAAACACGTTTTGTGTGAATCGCCAATGTCACTAAGTAATGCTGATTGTACAGAACTTTTTAAATATGCCAAAGATAAGCAACTCATTCTTATGGAAACTGTTAAAACAGCTTTTGCAACGGCTTATAACAGACTAATGCTTCTTGTTAAAAGCGGTAAGATTGGGGAAGTAACCTCCATTGAAGCTACCTGCACAAGTATGCGCGATTTAAATAAATCCATTAGTCCGGATTATTCTAAAATTTGGAATAGCATTTGTGCTTGGGGACCAACGGCACTTTTGCCTGTTTTTCAAATTCTTGGCACAGAATATTGTCAAAAGAAAACGGTTACGCGTTTAATTGATGAAAAGCATCAATTTGACGCTTTTACGAAGGTAGACTTTATTTATAATGAATCGGTTGCCTCTATTAAGGTTGGAAAAGGTGTTAAATCTGAGGGCAATCTTGTTATATCAGGTACTAAGGGATATGTGTATGTTCCGGCGCCTTGGTGGAAAACTGATTATTTTGAGATACGTTATGAAAATCCTGTTGAAAATAAGCGATATTTCTACCAACTGGATGGCGAGGGTATAAGATACGAACTTGTTAGTTTTTGCAAGGCTATTAAAACAGGCAAACCTGATAGTTATGTAGGCGAAAAAATCACACAAGCTATTACAACAGTTATGGAAGATTTTTATTCGCACAAGGATGTAACATTTATAAAATAATAAAAAAGAGCGAGAGAAAAACTCTCGCTCTTTTTCTATTTCGATACCACATTCTGTGGGTTTCCGCTTAAAAACGCTTCGTAGTTTTGGCAGGCTATTTCCAGCACTCTGTTTCGTGTGGTGAAGGGTGTCCAGGCGGAGTGCGGGGTTATGGTTATGTTTTTAGCATTTAGCAAAATGCAGTCCTTAGGCATAGGCTCGGTGCATATAACATCAACTGCGGCGCCCGAAAGTTTTCCGCTTTCAAGTGCATAAAAAAGGGCCTGCTCATTAACAAGGCCGCCGCGGGCGGTGTTTATAAAATATGCGCCGTTTTTACATTTGTCAAAGGCTTCGGCATTAAACATTTCTGTGTTTTCGGCCGTTAACGGGCAATGGAGGGAAATAATATCGCTGGAGTTTAAAAGCTCATCAAGGCTTACAAACTCTGTAATGCCATCCTCACGCACCGTTCTCGTGTGAACAATAACCCTCATTCCGAAAACACGGGCAATTTCGGCAACCTTTTTACCAATGCTGCCGTAGCCGATAATACCAAGGGTTTTGCCCTTTATCTCATCGGTGGGGAAAACAACGGGGGAGAAAACCTTGCTCACCGTCCAGCCACCCGACAAAACAAAGCGACTGTAATCGGCAATGCGGGTGTAGTTATTGAGAATAAAGCCAAAGGTGTGCTGTGCCACGGCATCGGTAGAATAGGAGCCTGCATTGCAATCGGTTATGCCCAGCTCCTTTGCGGCCTTAACATCAATATTGTTAAAGCCCGTGGCAAAAAGACCAACATATTTAAGCTTTGGCAGTTTCTCAAAAATTTCGCGGGTAAAAATAATCTTGTTACAAAAAACCGCATCGGCATTTTCACAGTGCTTAATAATTTCCTCAGGGGCTGTGAAATCATAAACGGTTAAATTTCCAAACTTTTCAAGAACACTGAAATTAAGGTCGTTTGCGGCAACGGTGGCGCCGTCAAGAATTACGATTTCCATTTTTTCTCCACCTTTTTAACAGTTCCGTCGGGCTCAACAATTGACATATTGCTAAGCTGTCTTTCAAGGTCGCGTTTAAAGGAATCGATGTATTCACGACGAAGAGTGGCCTGCTCGGCCTTTTCTTCTTCGGTGAGCCCTTCAGCCTTTTGCTTTCGGGCAAGGGCGTTAATTCTGTCAATTTTATCTTGTGTCATAGCTTAAATCTCATTTCTGCCCTCAAGGGCTTTTGAAAGGGTGACCTCATCGGCATATTCAAGGTCGCCGCCAACGGGAATTCCGTAGGCAAGTCTTGTTATTTTAATGCCCATAGGTTTTA
>JAFTPI010000126.1 GCA_017463345.1 Clostridia bacterium
CTGACAAACATCCTCATTTGTTCCGCCTGCAGCCATAATAGCGCGGGCACAGCAATCCTCCCACAAATCAACATCGTGCTGGGTGTAGAAAGCAACAACACGCTTTCCCGTTGTACCCGATGTTGACTGAATGCGAACACAGTCTTTTAAAGGCTTTGCAAGAAGTCCGTAAGGATAGGCATCTCTAAGGTCTGCCTTAGTTAAAAAGGGCAGCTTATGTAAATCCTCAATGCCCTTAATGTCATCAGGGGTTACACCCTTTTCGTCCATCAGCTTTTTGTAGTAAGGCACATTTTCATACACATGCTTTACCTGTTTTACAAGTTTTTCCGATTGCATTTTTTTAATTTGCTCAACCGACATTGTTTCAATTTCTTTTTGATAATAACGCTTTTCCACTAAAATTCGCCTTCTTTAAAAGATTGTAAAGTTACTTAAAATTATGCATTGTAACCTAAGTCAAATGCTTTTTTATTCATTTCAACAAATTTCGGTGCCACGGTGTTTTCTATGGCCTTAATCCATTTATCATAGGCAATGCCAAACTGCTTTGCCGCCTTGCCCATAAGAACAATATTAACCGCCTTTGAGGAGCCTGCCTGCTCGGCTAAAGAAAGGGCATCAAGCTCATCAACCGAAACGCCCTTTGCAGTGAGTTCACTAAGCACATTTTCGGGGTACTGCGCCGCGCCGATAATAACAGGCATAGGGTCAATTTGCTGTGAGTTAACAATAATTTTGCCATCTTTGCTTAAAAACTTTGCATAGCGCGCCGCTTCTAGCTTTTCAAAGGCAATTATAACATCAGCCTCGCCCTCGGTAACAATAGGAGAATAAACCTTATCGCCAAAACGAACATAGGTCACAACCGAGCCGCCGCGCTGGCTCATTCCGTGAACCTCGCTAACCTTAACATCATAGCCCTCATCGGTTAAAAGCCTGCCAAGGAGCTTCGAAGCAAGCAGACTTCCCTGTCCGCCTACGCCGACAATCATAACACTTTTTGTTTTCATAGAAATCTGCCTCCTTTTAGTTTATTGCATCAAATGCGCAAAGCTGTTTGCAAACGCCGCAGCCAACGCAAAGGGTTGTATCAATTTTTGCCTTGCCATCTTTAAGACTGATTGCAGGGCAACCAAGGGTCATACATCTTTTGCAGGATTTGCATTTATCCTTATCCACACAAAGGGGTGCTTCGTGCTTAACGGTTTTAAGCAGAACGCAGGGGCGCCTTGAAATGATAACCGAGGGCTCGTTTGCGGCAAGCTCCTCTTTAACTGCTTTTTCACAAGCCTTTAAATCATAGGGGTCAACAACGCGAACACGGTTAATACCAAGGGCCCTGCAAAGAGCCTCTAAATCTACCTTTGCGGCAGGGTCGCCCTTAATATTGTAGCCCGTTGTGGGGTTTTGTTGATGGCCTGTCATACCTGTAATAGAGTTATCAAGAATGATAACGGTTGAGTTGGTAGCATTATAGGCAATGTTAACAAGGCCCGTCATACCCGAATGCATAAAGGTTGAGTCACCGATAACGGCAACACTTTTGCCCTCAGCTACTTCTCCCCTTGCAAGGTTAAAACCATGGAGTCCTGAAACCGAAGCGCCCATACACAGGGTTGAATCAAGGGCGTTAAGGGGAGGCACTGCACCTAGGGTGTAGCAACCAATATCACCGAGAACGGTAATTTTATTCTTTGCCAAGGTGTAGAACATTCCTCTGTGAGGACAACCTGCGCACATCATTGGCGGGCGAGCAGGAACAGCCGAATCGGCAGTTACAAATTCTTTTTCTTCCCTTTCAAAAGCCTTAGCTATTGTGCTTTGAGAAAATTCGCCAAGTAAAGAGAACATATCCTTACCGTGGACCTCAATGCCGAGGGATTTTACAAAGTTTTCAATAATCGGGTCAAGTTCCTCAACAACATATAGCTTTTTAACCTTTGAGGCAAAGGTTTTAATGGTCTCGGTAGGTAGCGGGTTAGGCATACCAATTTTAAGAATTGAAACACTGTCACCAAAGACCTCTTTAACATATAAATAAGAACAACCTGAGGTGATAATACCGATTTCCTCGGAATTATATTCCACCTTATTATAAATGCAGTCCTCGGCAAATTCGCGTATTTTTTCGGTGCGTTCCTCAACAAAGGGGTGGCGCTTAATTGCATTACCGGGCATCATTATGTATTTAGCAGGGTTTTTCTCGTAATCGCGAAGCACGGCATCGGTGTGTTCCCCTAGTTCAACAACCGACTGTGAGTGTGCAATTCTTGTGCACATACGAAGAAGAACGGGTGTGTCGAACTTTTCAGAAAGTTCAAAGGCGGTTTTTGCAAAGATATATGCTTCATTAGAATCGGCAGGCTCAAGCATAGGCACCTTTGCCGCAATGGCATAGTGGCGGGAATCCTGCTCGTTTTGTGATGAATGCATTGCGGGGTCATCGGCAACGCAGATAACCATTCCGCCGTTAACACCGGTATAAGAAAGTGTGAAAAGCGGGTCGGCCGCAACGTTTAAGCCAACGTGCTTCATTGCACAGGCGCTTCTTGCACCTGCAAGCGAGGCACCAAAGGCAACCTCACAGGCAACCTTTTCATTTGGTGCCCATTCGCTGTGAATGCCATCATATTTTGCTAAAAATTCAGTGATTTCGGTTGAGGGGGTACCGGGATAGCTTGAAACAACACCCAGTCCACCATCATAAAGACCTGCGGCAACCGCACTGTTACCAATCATAAGTTTTTTCATTGTTTTCTACCTCTTACAGATTATGACTTATTTTGAGAATCAACGAGTCCCTCGCCGCCGTAAATCTTGCGAAGCTTGGGCTTTTCGATTTTTCCTGTTGGGTTTCTGGGAACATCGGCAAAAATTATTTTGTGTGGACGTTTGTATCTTGGCAGTTCAAGACAGAATTCTCTGATTTCCTCTTCGCTGCACTCTACGCCATCCTTTAACTTAATAATAGCGGTGGCAATTTCGCCAAGACGTGTATCGGGCAGACCGATAACGGCAACATCACTGATTTTAGGATTTGATGCTAAAAAGTTTTCAATTTGAACGGGATAAAGGTTCTCGCCGCCCGTGATAATAACATCCTTTTTACGGTCAACAAGGTAAATAAAACCATCCTCATCCTGCATTGCCATATCGCCTGTGTAAAGCCAACCGTTTTTGAGTGTATCAGCGGTGGCTTTTTCATCGCGATAATAGCAGGTCATAACACCGGGACCTTTAAGACAAAGCTCGCCAACATCGCCCTGCTTAACGGTTATTCCATTGGGGTCAACAATCTTAACCTCCCAGCCATAACCGGGAATTCCAATTGCACCAACCTTATGTACATTTTCAACGCCTAAATGAACAGCACCGGGTCCTGTGGATTCAGAAAGACCATAGTTAGTGTCATATTGCTGATTTGGGAAAATTTCAAGCCAGCGCTTAATAAGGCTTTGAGGAACAGGCTGTGCACCAATATGCATTAAACGCCAATTTGAAAGTTCAAACTCTGTCAAGTCAATTTCGCCCGATTCAATGGCATTAAGGATATCCTGAGCCCAAGGAACAAGAAGCCACACGATTGTGCATTTTTCCTCGCTTGCTACCTTTATAATATTCTTTGCCTGA
>JAFTPI010000127.1 GCA_017463345.1 Clostridia bacterium
ATAGACTCTCAAAATACGCGGGCTCAACAGCCGTATCATCATCAAACAAGCAAATGATACCTTTTATGCCCTTTTCCTTTATATAGTCTATACAGGCGTTATATGCTTTGGAGATTCCTTTGTTTCCATCTCCCCCTAGGTAAACCCAGTTAAGGCTCTCACAATATTCCCTGTTTCCCATATCCCTTGTGCTGTTATCATAAATTATAACCCTAATTTTTTCAGTTTTCTTTAGTGCCATACAGGTGGGGCTTTCCTGACAGTACGTGTTATACATCACAACCACTGCACAAACCATCATATTATCGGTCATTATTTATTCCTTTCGCGTTTTATACGCGCTTTAAGCTCTTTTAAGAGTCTTAATCTTGCTTTAATTATTACCAAAATAGAACGGGTGGAGGTAGGCGTTGCATTTTCACCGTGAAGTCGATGATACAGCAGTATTGTATTTTCATAGGCTATTTTGCCAATAAATTCTCCCACCGTTCCTATCCAATGGTCATAAGCATCAATATCCTTAGGGATAGGCAGAATTTTCTTTGCCATTTCCGTGGTAAAGGCTGTGCAACATCCACTGTATCTCGGCTTAAGAATATTCTTAATTTTACCGTCACCAATACGGTAAATAGAGAAAAAGGGTTCTGATATAACCTTTCCCTCGCCGTTTATATGTACGCCGTTATGAATTACCATATCGGCTCCGGTTTGCTCAAAGGTGTTAACCACGGTCTCCTTTTTTTTGTCTGCCCAACAATCATCCTGATCACATATAAAAATATAGTCGCCCGTGCAATGCTCTATGGCATTATTAAAGTTTCCCGCAATTCCAGGATTTTTATTCTCCACCACTCTGATTTGAGTATATCTTATAGCATAATCTTGCAAAATATTCCAAGTGTCATCTGTGGATACATCATAGGAAACCACTATTTCATCTATAGGGTCAAGCTGCTTAAGGATTGAATCCAGCTGCTCGGGCAAATAAGTTTCCCCATTATAAACAGCCATAGCAACAGATATTTTTTTCATATCAGCACTGCTCCCATTCTTTTTTATCAAAATTATATCTTTTAACCACTCTTGCAGGGGCACCTACTGCAATGCTGTAGGATGGAATTTCGCCCTTTATAACAGAGTGAGCGCCTATAATACAACCATCACCAATAACGGTGCCGGGCAATATGCAGGCGCCCTCGCCTATCCACACGTTTTTTCCTATTTTAACGGGATTAGATGTAAGCGGGCGAGAATCGGGAGCGGTTTCGGGAGAATCATTTTCACCACCGTGATTAGTATCACTTATGAATATATGACTGGCCATAAGGCAGTTTTCTCCGATTTCAACACTTTTAGAAGCAACAATATGCACATTGTCTCCCAATTTGCAGTTTTTGCCAAAATTAAGCTTTACACCATCGCCAAAAATTTCAAAACGGCAACGATATCCGGTTGTAAAACCATCCTCAAATGCCAAGCCTTTTCTACCCCTAATATAAACAGGGCGACGAACAAGCCGCGCGGGGCGATAGAAAAGCTTAGTGCAAAAAAGACTCCAGCAGTTCTTTAAAAACTCACTTGGACTGTACGAAACACTCATTTTAATCTTCCAATTCCATAATCTGTTTAATGATAGTGGCATCTCCCCACACACCGGGCGAATCATAGGCTCTGTCAGGGAATGCGCCATATTGCAATTTAATTTTAAGACCGTGAAGTTTAATAAACTTTTCTGCCATTTCACCAAGGCTTATAGGCTCACCTGAACAGCAGTTAATTATTCCTGTAAACCTATTCTGCAAAGCAGCACTGACTATTTGTTTTGCAAGTTCATCAACGCTTATATAGTCATAAAGATTTTTTCCTGAGGTGAAGGGGAACATTTCTTGACCCTTGGCATCTGCCTCAAGCATTTTACCAAGCACCGAACTGCTTCTTAAATCATCGCCGTAAATATAGTATCCGCGGAGCCATTTTAAACTGATATTCTTACCCTTTGTCATTATCTCCATTGCCTGGCGAAGTGAGTTTTTGGCAATACCGTAAAAAGATAAAGGCTTTGTGGGAACGCTTTCGGTTATGGCACCCTCAAAATAGCCAACCTCGTGCATACTTCCCATTACCGAAATGTTCTTTATGCCTGCCTCAATCATAGAATTCAAAAACTCTATATGTTTAGGTAGGTCGGCAATATGTGTATCTGCATTATGGCGAAAACCATTTCTCCAAGCCAAATGTATAATTGCATCCGGTTTTCCTGCTTTTTCATAAACATTTTCATTTGTATTAAACAAATCTATTTCCAACTGCTCTGCATCCTTCGGTACACTCTCAAAGCGTATATCGCAAGCAACCGTTTCAATTCCACGATTTAAAAGTTCTTTTATTACATGGGTTCCTATATAACCGTTTGCACCGGTAACCAAAACTCGCATAAAATCACTCCTTCACACTGAATATATCCTTCACAAAACTTTCTATTGAATATCTATTTAAAATTTCTGTCGATATTTCCTTGTAACTGCTTGTCCAAAATTCCTCACTAACAACAGGATTCTCTCTATCAATAACATATATATTATCGGCATTATAAAAATCATAATCCCTTATTCCCTTATTGGTGGTAATAAGTTTTTTGCCCACACCAATCATTTCAATGGTACGCATTGTAAGACCGCGTTGAGCCGAATGCTCCACATCGAGAATACACTTGCTTTCTTTATATATCTCGTTTATTTTTTCGGGTGATATAGGCTCAAAATGAATTTCAGCTTTCGTTATGCCTTTATATGCCTTGTTAGAAATTTTGTTGTATAAAAAGACAATAGGATGGGGTAAAAACAAATATTTATAAACCTCTTTGCCTCTTTTTTGACACTGCTGTTCAAGTTGTTTGATTATCCTAGGCCTTATGGAATGAGCTGTTCCAATAAAAGCAACCTCAAATTTATAATCTTGTTTGTTTTCATATTTTTCAGAAAATTCACTGCGATAAAACAGCGGTCGATGAATTATGCCATATTCCTTTGCGTCTACATGGTCAAAGGTAAGCACACGGTCATACATCTTTATTTTATCTTTTCCGCCGGGCA
>JAFTPI010000128.1 GCA_017463345.1 Clostridia bacterium
AACACCATTTATGGCACCCGCTTTAACGAGCTTCCCGACACAGGCGATGTTCCCCTTGTTGCCGACATTTCCAGCTGCATTTTATCCGAGCCTATTGATGTTTCAAAGTTCGGCGTTCTTTATGCAGGCGCTCAGAAAAACCTTGCTCCTGCAGGTCTTACCATTGTTATTATCCGCAAGGATTTAATCGGCAATGCCAAAGATATCACCCCCACAATGTTTAACTATGCAACCCATGCCGATAACGGCTCAATGTTTAACACACCCCCTTGCTACACCATTTATGTTGCAGGCTTGGTGCTTAAGTGGATTAAGAAGCTTGGCGGTCTTGAGAAAATCAAGGAAATTAACGAGAAGAAGGCTAAAATTCTTTATGATTTCCTGGATAACAGCAAAATGTTCAAGGGCACTGTAGAAAAGGCCGACCGTTCACTTATGAACGTTCCCTTTGTAACAGGTAACGATGAGCTTGATGCCAAGTTTGTGGCCGAAGCCAAAAAAGCAGGCTTTGTTAACCTTAAGGGTCACCGCTCGGTTGGCGGAATGCGCGCCTCGATTTACAACGCAATGCCCGTTGAAGGCGTAGAAAAGCTTGTAGAGTTTATGGCAAATTTTGAAAAGGAAAATGGTTAACGCTTATGTACAATATTTTAACTTACAATAAAATTTCTGCCGCAGGTCTTGATGTTTTTGATAAGGAGCAATATGCTATCGGTGATAACATTGCTAACCCTGACGGCGCTATCGTTCGTTCGGCTGCCCTTCACGACACCGAGTTCCCCGAAACCTTAAAGGCAATCGCCCGCGCAGGTGCAGGTACAAACAACATTCCCATTGAGCGTTGCTCTGCTGAGGGTATTGTTGTTTTCAACACCCCCGGTGCTAACGCTAACGCCGTTAAGGAGCTTGTTATCGGCGGTCTTCTTATCTGCTCGCGCCGCGTTATTCCCGCCATTGAATGGGCAAAAACCTTAAAGGGCAACGGCGCTGAGGTTGGCAAAATGGTTGAAAAGGGTAAGGGAGCCTTTGTTGGTCCCGAAATCCGTGGTAAAAAGCTTGGTGTTATCGGTCTTGGCGCTATCGGCGCATTGGTTGCAAATGCCGCTAATGCCCTTGGTATGAAGGTTTATGGTTACGACCCCTATCTTTCGGTAAAGGCCGCTTGGAGCATCACCCACAACGCTATTCACGTTGACAGCCTCCAAGAAATTTATGAAAACTGTGATTACATTACAATTCACGTTCCTTTAACTCCCGATACAAAGGGCTTTATTGATAAGAACGCCATTGCTGCAATGAAAAACGGTGTTAGAGTTCTTAACTTTGCCCGCGCAGATTTAGTTAAATCTGATGATATGATTGCCGCCCTTGAGGAGGGCAAGGTAGCCGCCTATGTTACCGATTTCCCCACCGATGAGATGCTCTGTGTAGATGGTGTTATTGCAATTCCTCACCTTGGCGCATCCACCCCTGAATCTGAGGACAACTGTGCAAAAATGGCCGCCGACCAGCTTATTGATTACATTGAAAACGGCAACATCGTTAACAGCGTTAACATGCCTGAAATCACAATGCCCAGAAGCGGTATTAAACGCATCTGCGTAATGCACAAAAACATACCTAACATTTTGAGTGCTATCACAAGTGAAATTGGTAAATCAAATGTTAACATTGAAAACCTGCTTAACAAATCCAAGGGTGACAATGCCTACACAATGGTTGACATCGGCGAAGCCGATTTTGGTGCCATTGCAAAGGTTATTGAAGACCTGGAGGGCGTTATCAGAGTTCGCGTTATTTAAAGAGCGGAAAATATTTTTTAAGCCACACGAAAGTGTGGCTTTTTTTCTTGCAAATATATTAGTTTAGTGGTAAAATTAAAATGATATATTATATTTAAAAGGCGGTGAGGAAAATGGCAATGAAAAGATGGCTTTTGGCAAAAACCGACAAGGAGCTTGCAAAAAGCCTTGCTGAAGAATGTGATATTGATGCTTTTACCGCCCTCATTGCCGCCTCCCGTGGCTACACCGATGCCGCCGCCCTGGAAGAGTTTTTATCCGATGAGCCCAATGTTTCCGATTATCGAGAGCTTGCTGATGTTGAAAAGGCGGCGAGCGTTGTAAACGAGGCAATTGAAAGGGACGATTTAATTGCGGTTTACGGGGATTATGACTGTGATGGCATTACCGCTACGGCACTTCTTGTTGATTATTTAAGGGGCAGGGGCGCCAGGGTTATTTATTACATTCCCGACCGCATTTTAGAGGGCTATGGAATGCACGAGGAATCGGTTAAAGCGCTTTACGATAAGGGTGTTAACACAATCATAACCGTTGATAACGGAATTGCCGCCGTTAAAGAAATAGAACTTGCAAACTCTCTTGGTATGACCGTTGTGGTTACCGACCACCATCTTCCCCAAGAGGTTTTACCAAATGCCGCCGCCGTTGTTGACCCCCATCGCGTGGATTGCCCCTCAACCTTTAAGAACATTTGCGGCGTTGCCGTTGCCTTTAAGCTTGTTTGTGCAATGGAGGAAAAGCCCGCCGAGCAGCTGTTGCCACGCTATGCCGACCTTGTGGGCATTGGCACCGTTGGCGATGTTATGCCCCTTACGGGTGATAACCGAAGCATTGTTAAAATGTGCTTAAGGGTTTTGAAATATTCTAAGAAGCTTCGCAAGGGCATTTCGGCACTGCTCCAAATTTCGGGGGTTAGCCGTGATGCCGTGACAAGCGAAAAAATTGCCTTTTCCATTGTGCCCAGAATCAATGCGGCGGGCAGAATGGGCGATGCAAAGCGTGCGGTTGAACTGTTGCTTTCAGAGGATATTAAGGATGCCCTCACCGTATCCGACACCCTTGATAGGGAGAACGGTGCAAGGCAGGAAAAAGAAAGAAAAATTTTTGCCGAAGCGGTAAAAATCATTGAGAATAACGGGTATAATTATCAAAGGGTAATCGTTGTGCAGGGAGAAAATTGGCACAGCGGTGTTGTTGGCATTGTTGCGGGAAAGCTTTGCGAGTTTTACGGCAAGCCTGCCATTGTTTTAACGGTTGAAAATGACCTTGCCTTTGGTTCGGGCAGGAGTTTTAACGGCTTTGAGCTTTTTGATGCTGTTAATTTTGCATCCGATTTAACGGTGCAGTTCGGCGGTCACGCACTTGCCTGCGGTGTTACCCTTAAAACCGAAAACATTGATGCTTTTAGACACAAGGTTAATGATTTTGCCGAAAAAATGGGAGAGCGGGCGGTGCCCGCACTTGAGCTTGACTGCAGGTTAAATCCTGCGGCGCTGGGCATTTCCCTTGCCGAAAACATAAAGGCGCTGGAACCCTTCGGAATGGGAAATCCACAGCCTGTTTTTGCACTTTGCAATGTAGTTTTAAACCGCATAACACCAATTGCAAACGGCAAGCATTTGCGCCTTTTGTTTTCAAAGGAAAGCTCCTCATTCCAGTGTCTGCTTTTTGGCGTTACACAGGATAAATTTCCCTTTAGCGAGGGCGACACCTTAGACCTTGCCGTGACCCTTGATATAAATCTTTTCGGCGGTGAAGAAAATCTTTCGGTGTTTGTTAAGGGAATTCGTTTAAGTGACCTAAAGGAAGAGGAATATTTTAAGTGCCAGGCGCTTTATGACAAACTCAAAATCGGAAAAACAGCGGATTTTTCGCCTATAAATCCTACCCGTGATGAGGTTGGCATTGTTTACAAAACCGTTATGCAGGGCACAATTTCGGCCGAAAGATTAAAGCAAAAGCTTTATCCGGCGCTTTCACATTTTAAAACTCAGGTGGCAATTGACGCCCTTTTGGAGTTGTCCCTTTTAAACGGCGTTGAAGCCGATGACGTTTTAAAGCTCAGCACTGTAAAAAACGCTCCCAAAACCGATTTAATGAATGCGCAAATTTTAAGAAGGGTGGGTGAAAATAATGCTTAAAGAGGATTACGAGAAAAACTATCAACTGCTCGAATCACAAATGCGAGCAGCCGAAAAGGAGGGCAAAAGCTATGACTATGCCCTTGTTTGCCGCGCCTTTGAGTGGTGTGTTAACGCCCACGAGGGACAAAAAAGGTCTTCGGGCGAAGCATATTATTATCATCCCTTCCACGTTTGCGAAATTATAATTTCTCTTGGAATGGACAGCCAGTCTATTGCCGCCGCGCTTTTACACGATGTTGTTGAGGATACCCCTATAACTGTTGAAGAAATTAAAGAAAACTTCGGCGAAGAGGTTGCCCTTATTGTTGACGGTGTGACCAAAATCGGTAGAATTTTCTTTTCCACCAAAGAGCAGCAGCAGGCCGAAAGTCTTAGAAAAATGCTTGTTGCAATGGCTAAGGATATTAGAGTTATTGTTATTAAGCTTGCTGACCGACTTCACAATATGCGAACTCTCGATGCAATGCCTGAGCAAAAACGCAGGGATATTGCCCTTGAAACAATGGAGGTTTATGCCCCCATTGCACACAGGCTTGGTATCCGTGCCGTTAAGGAAGAACTTGAAGACAGGGCCCTTTTTTATCTTGACCCTGTGGCCTATGAGGAAATTGAAAATCTTTTAAAAATCAAAAAGGATGAACGAGAAAAAATCATTAAGGAAATCCGCGCCCGCGTGGAGGAACGTCTAGGGGAGAACCTTTCGGGGGCAAGCGTTACCTTTCAGGGCAGAGTGAAATCCATTAACGGAATTTACCGCAAAATGTATGTTCAGGGCAAGGATTTTGATGAAATTTATGATATTTACGCCATTCGTATCATCACAAACACCGTTACCGATTGCTATAACATTCTCGGTATTATGCACGATATGTTCCGTCCTATTCCTAACAGGTTTAAGGATTATATTTCAACCCCCAAGCCTAATATGTATCAGTCACTCCACACAACGGTTATTTCCCGCGAGGGTGTGCCCTTCGAAATTCAGATTCGCACCTGGGAAATGCACCATACTGCCGAATTCGGAATTGCGGCCCACTGGAAATATAAAGAGGGCATAACCGAAAGCGACACAAAAATGGAGGAGCGCCTCGCGTGGATTCGTCAGCTTATTGATTCGCAGCAGGAATCCGAGGATGCCACCGATATTATAAGCACAATTAAGGTGGATTTGGCCCCTGAGGATGTTTTTGCAGTTACCCCTAAAGGCGATGTTATCAACCTGCCCGTTGGTGCAACCATTGTTGACTTTGCCTTTGCCATTCACTCGGCTGTGGGCATTAAAATGGTGGGCGCCAAGGTTGACGGAAAGATTGTTCCCATTAACCATGTTATTGAAACGGGCGAAATCATTGAAATTCTAACCTCAAATCAGGCAGGCAGAGGCCCCAGCCGCGATTGGCTTAAAATTGCCGTTACAGGTCAGGCAAAATCCAAAATAAGAAGCTGGTTTAAAAAGGAAAAGAGGCCCGAAAACATTGTGACCGGAAAGGCTGAGTTTGAGCGTGAGCTTAAACAGTGGGGTCTTAATATTTCCGATGAACTTGTGCTGGAACTGTTAGAGAGTGCCTTTAAAAAGCAAAAGCTCGATAACATTGAGGATTTTTATGCCGCTATCGGCTACGGCGGTATAACTTTATCTAAAATTATGCCCCGCCTTAAGGATGAATACAACAAGTTTTCAAAGGCAAGCAAGCCCTTGTCGGTTGAAACCGTTGTTCGCCCCAAAACGGCAAAATCCTCTGACGGTGTTATTGTTGAGGGCATTGACAATTGCCTTATTAAATTTTCAAAATGCTGCACACCGCTCCCTGGTGATGAAATCATTGGCTTTATAACCCGCGGTCACGGTGTTTCAATCCATAAAAGAGATTGCAACAATGTGCCAAGGGATTTATCCCTTGCGGCTGAGCCCGACCGCTGGCTCAATGCCCACTGGGCAAGTAACCAAAGAGATAACTTTACATCATCACTTCAAATTATGGGTGTTGACCGTGAGGGAATGCTCCTTGATGTTACAACCGTTATTTATAATTTAAGGGTGCCGCTTCACGCAATCAATGCCCGACAGGTTAAAAACGGCAACTGCATTGTTAACATAACCGTTAGCGCCGAAAGCGTTGAGCACCTTAAAAACATTATTTCCCGCCTTGAAAAAATTCACGGCGTGTTCAGTGTTGACCGAATGACACAGTAAAACTAAAACGGAGTTTTAAAATGAAAGCAATTATTCAGCGGGTAAACTGCGCTGCAGTAAGGGTAGAGGAAAAAACTGTCGGTGAGATTGAAAAAGGTTTTTTAATCCTTCTCGGTGTTAATGAAACCGATGGTGAAGCCGAAGCAACCCTTTTGGCAAGAAAGGTGAGTGACCTTAGAGTTTTCACCGATGAAAACGACAAGATGAATTTATCACTTCTTGACATAAACGGTGAGGCTCTGGTTGTTTCCAATTTCACCCTTTGCGCCGACACTAAAAAGGGCAACCGCCCTTCCTTTGCCAACGCAATGGGGCCAAGTGAAGCCAACAGGCTTTATGAGTTTTTCTGCCAAGAACTAGCTAAAAACGGTGTTAAAAATGTGCAAACAGGTGAGTTTGGCGCCGATATGCGGGTGTTAATGGAGGGCAACGGTCCCGTTACCATAGTTCTTGACACCGACATTTGGGTGAAGAAAAATGGAAATTAGAAAATTTGCCACCTACTGCAATACCTATGTTCTCTTAACCGATTCATCGGCAGTTGTTATTGACCCTTATGAGTTTACACCTGAAATTGATGCTCTTTTAAACCGTTCGGGAATTGAAAAACGGGCGGTGGTTTTAACCCACGGTCATTTTGACCACATTAAGGATGCTGCCCTCGTAAGGGAGAAAACAGGGGCTAAAATCCTTATTCATAAATGTGATGAGGAGTGCCTTTTGTACCCTCGTTTCGCCCTTTGCGCTCTTTTTGGACAGAGTCTAGAGCCTTTTTCCCCCGATGAAACCTTTGAGGATGGGGATGAAATCAAGGTGGGGGATATAACGCTTAAGGTTATTCATACCCCAGGTCACACCAAGGGCTCCTGCTGCTTTAAAACGGGCAATCTGCTTTTCACGGGTGATACCCTTTTTCAGGGTTCTATCGGTCGCACCGATTTCCCCCGAAGCGATGTAAAGGAAATGATTACCTCCCTTAAAAGGCTTAAAAACCTTTCGGGTGATTATAAAATTTTCGCAGGTCACGGCGAGGAAACCACCCTTTCGGCTGAAAAAAGACAAAATATGTATTTACTCAGGGTTTAAAAATGGAACTTATTCTTTTAGGCAACGATTTTAAATATGAACTTGAAAAACTGTGCAGAATTTTTCTGCCCTTTGAAAAAATAAATATTGTAAGCGAAATGGTGGAAGGCGAAAACCTTGCCGTTGCTGAAATTGAAAAAACAGGGGACAGCCTACTTTGCAACGCATGGCTTTCCCTCGGCGGAAAAAATGCCGCTTTCAGCGAGGAAATTCCTTTAGGAAGCGATGAAAAGGACAAGGAACTTAAACTTGCACAGTGCCTTTTCAACTGTTTTTGTAAAATAACAGGCTATAAATCAAGCTGGGGCATTTTAACGGGTGTTCGCCCCGCAAAACTTTTTGCAAACCTTTGCAGAAAGCAGGGGAAAGACCAAACAAAAAAATATTTTAGCGAAGAGTTGTTTGTTGAGAGCAATAAAATTTCCCTTTGTGAAGAAACCTTTGGCACCGAAGAGGAAATTATAAACAAATCCGAAAAGGATTGGTTTAGTCTTTACATTTCCATTCCCTTTTGCCCCACAAGGTGCGCCTATTGCTCCTTTGTTTCTCACTCAATAGGACAGGCAAAAAAACTTGTGCCCGATTATGTAAAACTTTTGTGTGAGGAAATTAAACAAACCGCCGAAATTGCCAAACAGTGCAATTTAAAACTTAAAACCGTTTATATGGGTGGCGGAACACCCACCAGCATAACTCCCAGCCAAATGGATGAAATTTTGTGCGCTGTGGAAACAAATTTTGATTTATCAAATGTTCTCGAATTCACCGTTGAGGCAGGTCGCCCCGACACGGTAACGAGTGAGATGCTGGGTGTGCTTAAAAAGCATAAGATTTCGAGAATTAGCATAAACCCTCAAACAATGAACGATGAGGTGCTTAAAACCATTGGCCGAAATCACACGGCTAAAATGGTGGTGGATGCCTTTAATCTTGCAAGGCAAATGGGCTTTAATAATATAAATATGGACCTTATTGCAGGGCTACCAGGCGACACTGCAGAAAGCTTTAAGGAAACGGTAGATAAACTGCTTGCCCTTGCACCCGAGAGCATAACTGTGCATTCCCTTGCAATGAAAAGAGCATCTGATTTAACTGCGCAGGGCGTTTTACATACAGTTAAGAGCGGCAAAACAGCCGAAACGATGGTGGAATATGCAAGGAAAGCCTTAACCGAAAATGGGATTTTGCCATATTATATGTATCGGCAGAGTAAAACGGTTGGTAATCTTGAAAATGTGGGCTATGCCAAAAAGGGCTATGAAAGCCTTTATAATGTTTATATTATGGATGAAACCCACACAATTTTAGGCGTTGGTGCTTCGGCTGTAACCAAGCTTAAAAGCCCAAATGGCCCCGAAATTTCCCGAATTTTCAACTTCAAGTACCCCTATGAATATATTTCTCGTTACGATGAATTGGCGGCGAGGAAAAAGGGAATAGCCGAGTTTTATGAGCAACATGGCGGGTGACTTGAAAGAAATCAATTATTATGATAAAATTAAACACAGAAGGAGTGTTTTTAATGGATAACATTTTTGACAACGAAATTTTCGACAAGGCAAAAGAGGTTTTTGATGTAACCCGCAAAAAAACGGGTGAGGTGGTAAGCGCCGGTAAACAGCGCTTTGAAATTGCTACAATGGAAAACCGCCTTGAAAAGGCCTATAACGCCCTTGGTAAGGCAGCCTATAAGGCAATTGAGGCTAATGGCACCGAAAACGAGGAGTTAAAGGCTGCTGCTGCCGATATCACCACAAAAATCGCAGAGATTGAGGAGGCAAAAAAGGAGCTTGCTCAGCTTAAAAACAAGCGCATTTGCCCCAAATGCTCTATGGCAATTGAAAAAACCTCGGTTTTCTGTAATTATTGCGGTGAAAAACTGATTTATGAGGAAACCCAAGGGGAATAATATGAGTGCTTATAAAAAAGTAGGAATTCTGGTTGCCGATGATGTGGAGTATTTCCCGCTTATAAAAACTGCGGCGGAATATTCCCCAAAAGAGGAAAAGCGCCTCGGTATGCTTTGTCACAGCTTCACCCTTGAAAACGGTATTGAGGTGTTCTCTGTGCTCACAGGCATTGGCAAGGTTGCTGCTGCCGCAGGGGCAGTTTTGCTTGCAAACGAGGGCTGTGAGGCAGTTTTTAACTTCGGCTTTTCAGGGGCAATTTCAAGGGTAAAAAAAGGCGAGCTAGTTCTTGGCACAGGTTTTTTTGAGCACGATTTTGATTTAACCCCCATTGGTTATGAGCCCTGCCAAAAAAAGAGAAACTGCGACCCCGTTTTAAATGCCGATGAATTTTTGCTGGGCGAATTTAAAAAACATTTTGCAGGGATTTTCGAAGGCGTTTTTGCTACGGGTGACTGCTTTGTAAGCAATTCGGCCCTTCGTGATAAACTCCGTGATGATTACGGCGCTATTGCCTGTGATATGGAAACTGCCGCCGTATGTGATGTTTGCAAAATGGCGGGAATTCCCTTCGTTTCCCTCCGCCAAATTTCCGATGATGCAGGGGACAGTGCCTCTGATATTTATCGTGAAACTATTTCGGTAAGCGATGTGTCAATGTCACTTGCCACCCTTAAAGTTTTAAAAGGACTGTAATTTTTTATGGAACAAAAGAAAAGAAAACACCAAAGCTTTGAATATGGCGCCGCAATTTTGGTTATTGCCACAATGCTTGTTAAGGTTATCGGCGCAGTGTTCAAAATCCCCCTAAGTTCCCTTATCGGCACACTTGGCTTTGGTTATTTTTCCTCGGCTTACGATTTGTTTTTGCCGATTTATTCTCTTGCAATGGCGGGTCTTCCCATTGCAATTTCAAGAATGGTTGCGGAAAATGTTGCCAAAAAAAGGTTTAACGATGTAAAACAAACCCTGCGTATTTCCCGCATTGCCTTTCTTGTAACGGGTGCTGTTGGATTTGTTATTATGGCAATTGCCACCGTTGTTTTCTTTAAAATTACGGGGGACGGCAGAACTCTTCCCTCAATTCTTGTAATTGCCCCGTCAATTCTTTTTTGCTGTGTAATGTCGGTTTACCGCGGTTACTATGAGGGTATGCGAAATATGACCCCCACCGCCGTTTCCAACATTATTGAAGCCCTTGGAAAGTTAATTCTCGGTCTCGGCTTTGCCTGGGCAGTTATAAAACTTAGGGGCGATCTTTCCCCCGAAACCGCATCTCTTGCTGCGGCAGGCGCAATGCTCGGTATAACCGTTGGCACCGCCCTTGGCGCACTTTACCTTGTGATTAAGTTTAAAAGGGATAACGGCCTTGTTACAAGTGAGGAGTATGCCGATTCACCCGAAGCCATTTCAGGAAAATCAACCCTTAAACTTCTTGTAACCATTGCCATTCCAATTGCTCTTGGTTCTTTGGCACAGAATGTGGCCTCCCTTGTGGATGTAACAATGGTTAAGGGCCTTATTGCTGAGGATGCCGAGGGTGTCAGAGCAATTTATTCTTCCCTTATCGGCAGTGATATTGTCACCGATGCCGATGTTGCAAACTTCCTTTACGGAGTTCGCGGTCAGGCATTTACCCTTTTTAACCTTGTGCCTACAATTACCTCGGTTATGGGGGTTAGCGCACTGCCTGTGCTTGCAACCTCATGGACAAACAGGGATATGGGTGAGGTTAAAAAGAATATGAGCAGCATAGTTAAGCTCACAAGCCTTATCGCCCTGCCCGCAGGTCTTGGCCTTGCCTTTTTGGGCGGCCCTGTGATGAACCTTATTTACGGTACGCAGGAAGCTGTTTTGGTGGGTGGACCAATGCTCACCGTTTTCGGTGTTGCGGCTGTTTTCTCGGGTCTTGCAATGCCCCTTACAAATATGCTTCAGGCAATAGGAAAACAGGCCGTGCCGGTTATTAACATTGCCATTGGCGCTGTCATTAAAATTGTGGTTAATTTCCTCCTTGTGGGAAATCCCGAAATCAACATTTTAGGCTCGGCAATAGGAACCCTTTGCTGTTATTTGTATATTGCGCTGGCAAACTTTGTTTGCCTTGTCAGGTTTACAAAAATTATGCCTCGAATGTTGCAAAGCTTTGTTAAACCCTTGGCTGCTGCCCTTTGCTGCGGAGTGGCTGCCCTTGGTGTCAGCACTCTTTTAAAGGGCTCAAAATTGTCAACAATTTTAGCTGTTTTAGTGGCTGCAGTGATTTATTTTGTGGTGCTTATTGCGCTTCGCGGAATTGAAAAAGAGGATGTTCTCGCCTTCCCGAAGGGTGAAAAGATAAGTAAAATTCTTGAAAAGCTTCATATAATACACTAATATTTGTAAAAAACTCATTAAAATTTGCTCAAAATTTCGCCTTTTTGTAAAAAATAACAAAAAGATATTGATTTTTGTGATAAATTATGGTAAATATATTATGTACGATTTATTTAATCGCATGGACTGACGATAGGGTGTCGTCAACAAAATAAACGGAGGTAACTCGAAAATGAACAAAACAGAATTAGTTGCAGCAATTGCAGAAAAATCCGGTCTTTCCAAGAAGGACGCTGACAAGGCTCTCGCAGCAGTTTTAGCATCCGTTGAAGAAGCTCTCGTTAAGGGCGAAAAGGTTCAGCTTATTGGCTTTGGTACTTTCGAAGTTCGCGCTCGTGAAGCAAGAACTGGTATCAACCCCAGAACTAAAGAGACCATCAAAATTGCAGCTACCAAAATCCCCGCTTTCAAAGCAGGCGCAGCTCTTAAAGATAAGGTTGCAAAATAAGAAACCAAAGAATTTAAGGCCGTCCAATTTGGGCGGCTTTGAGTTTTTTATGACAGGAATTTTAGTTTATGAGATTAGATAAATTTTTAAAGGTGTCAAGGGTTATTAAGCGCCGCACCGTTGCAAATGAGGCCTGCGATGCAGGGCGTGTCACGGTTAACGGCAAGGTTGCCCGCGCTTCCTATGATGTTAAGGTTGGCGATGTGGTGGAAATCACTTTTGGCACAAGAACGGTTAAATTTGAAATTTTGCAGGTTTGCGATGTGATTAAAAAGGAAGACGCC
>JAFTPI010000129.1 GCA_017463345.1 Clostridia bacterium
GGATTACACTCTTATAACAACTGCGGCGGCGGTTAGTGTGGCAAGGGCTGTTGAGCAATTTGCCAATGCGAAAACTAAAATTAAATGGGTCAATGACATTTTTTTAAATGACAAAAAGGTTTGCGGAATTTTAACCGAGGGCGCGCTTGGTGACGATAACCCCTTTGCGGTGCTTGGAATTGGCATCAACCTTTTTGAGCCAGAGGGCGGTTTCCCAAAAGAAATTTCTCAAATCGCAGGTGGAATTTTCACCGAAAAATGCAGCGATGACACAAAAACCGAACTTATCGTAAAAGTTATCAATAATTTTTATAAATTTTATTCTGATCTGCCTCAAAAAGCCTTTTTAGAAGATTACAGAGAAAAAGATATGCTGTGTGGCAAAACCGTTTCTTATCTCAAAAACGGCATCCTTTTCAGTGGAAAGGCACAGGGTATAACAGAAAATTTAGAACTTAAGGTTATTGACAATTCAGGGAACACCCACCTGCTCAGTTCCGGCGAGGTTACGATTGGAAGCAAAAAAGCGTAACGAACGCTCTGTTCGTTACGCTTTTTCTTATTGTGAATACTAAGTTTTATTTCTTAACTGCATCCAGTTTTGTCTGACGGCGGTTTTTAACCTCATCGGAAATGGGGTGAATTTCCCCTGCCGCAGTTAATGCCTGGCGGGTCAGCAAGGGGCCAAAGAGCTCATAAATAAGCACGGCAAAAAGGGTTATGTTTCTAATAAGATTTCCCTGCTCGCCTAGCTGCATTGCCGTTGTGCACATTCCAAGAGCAACGCCCGCTTGGGGGAAAAGAGTTATGCCCAGATATTTACAAATTGTTGTAGAGCATTTTGAAAACTTTGCGCTGAAAAGTGTGCCAAAATATTTTCCAAGGCACCTTGAAAGGATATAAACCACACCGATAGCAACAATAGCAAAATCGGTGAAAACGCCAAGCTCAAGCTCGGCGCCGCTTATAACAAAGAAAAGTGCAAAAAGCGGTGATGTCCATTTTTCTGATGCATTCATTAGATCGTGTGAAAGCGGACAAATGTTGCAGAACACCGTACCCAGCATCATACAAGTAAGAAGTGATGAAAAATGAATGTGAATGCCAAAAACATTAAATTCAAGCATTGAAAGCGAAGCGGTTAAAAATACCACACCGATTGTAAGATTCAAGCGATTTGTGTTTGAATTGAACAGCTTTTCAAGTTGTGTCAAAACATAGCCCATAACTGCACCCAAAAGCAGCGAGGCAACAATTTCAATAAGTGGGTTAAATATGATTGAAACAATATCTATTGTTCCGCTTATCAGTGTTTTAGAAATACCAAAGGAAACCGCAAAAATTACAAGACCTACGGCATCGTCAAGGGCAACAATGGGAAGAAGCAGACTTGTTACGGGACCCTTTGCCTTATACTGACGAACAACCATAAGTGTTGCCGCAGGTGCCGTTGCCGAGGCAATTGCACCAAGTGTTAAAAGCTGAGGAATTGAAAGCTTATCAGGAGCAATAAGGTGAACAGCAAGAAGCGCCAAATCTACAAGCAAAGTTGCCATAGATGCCTGAAAAATACCTATAATCAGGGCTTTTTTTCCTGTGTTTTTGAGCTCATCAACCCTGAATTCGTTGCCGATTGAAAAGGCAATAAAACCTAAAGCAACTTCAGAAACAATTGAAAGTGCATTAACAGCCTCTGTTGACTGAAAGCCGATGCCATTGAGGCCCAAATGGCCAAGACAATAAGGGCCAACAAGCACGCCTGCAATAAGATAGGCTGTAACAGAGGGCAGTTTAAAAGGTTTAAATAGTCTTGTCATTATAAGACCTGCTAAAAGAGCAACTGAAACCGAAAGTAAAATGTTCAAAATAATACGCCGCCTTTTATTAAATGTACCTAATGCAGTATACTACTTTAATTCCAGAAAAACAATGGTAAATTTCAATAAAAAAAACGGCAATGAAAGAAATCTTTCATTGCCATAAATACAAATATATATTTTTATTTGCTGAAAATAACGGTAACGTCGGGGTGGAGCTGCAAAATTGAAGCGGGAACTTCAGGTGTGATAGGACCGAAGAATGCCTTCTCTACAATTTCTTCCTTTTCCTTGCCGGAAGCAATAAGAAGAACCTTTTTAGCCTGCATAATTCCGCCCATACCAAGGGTAACTGCCTGACGGGGCACATCCTCTTCCTTTTCAAAGAAACGGGCATTTGCAACAATTGTTGATTCATCAAGGGTTACGGTGTGGGTTTCCTTTGTAAAGCAGGTGTCGGGCTCGTTAAATCCGATATGGCCGTCGAGACCGATTCCAAGAAGCTGAATGTCAATGCCGCCCTTATCAAGAATGCGCTGATCATATTCTTTACATTCCTTTTCGATATCGTTTGCCACAGCATTAGGAACAAAGGTGTTTTCCTTTTTGATGTTTACATGATTAAAGAGGTTGTGGTCCATAAAATAGCGATAGCTTTGGTCGTTATCGCCTGTAAGTCCCAAATACTCGTCAAGGTTAATGGAAGTAACATTAGAAAAATCAATTTTTCCGTTTTTATTATCCTCAATAAGATTTGCATAAATACCAAGGGGCGAAGAACCTGTTGCAAGACCTAAAACACAGTTGGGTTTTAAAATGATTTGTGCAGCAATGATATCGGCGCCCATGCGGCTGAGTTTTTCATAACTGTCTACTTTAACGAAATTCATACAATTTCCTCCAATGGTTTGAAAACCAGAATGTGTGATTAAATCACGAAAGTATTATACTCCTGTTTTTTTTATTTTTCAATATTTTTTTTATTAATTTCCTCGCTCAGCCGAAAAATCGAAAATATCGCCTGTAATTTGCTCTGGTTCGCTTTCAATAACGTTTGTAAAAGCATCGGGCACAACACCCACAATAACCGTTTGAGCTGCTATATAATCGGTTTTGTCGGAAAAGCCTTGCCTAAACCACGGTATTAAAATAAAACCATCATACTTTACCTCAATAAGTATTTGATGTAAAACCTGATTTATTCCGGCACTGTAAAAATTACTTTTAAAATCGGTTTTTACCGCCGCTGACATCTTCATTTTAAAGCTTATGCTCGGTCCCCTGCCAACGGTAAATTCGTTGCCGATTATGGTGCCGATAGGAATTTTTAAAACATAGTCTTCCCTGCCGTTTAACTGCTGTGCAAGTTTTTCTGAAATGTTGCTTTTTAGTGTGTTCACAAGGGTTGTGTCGATTTGAAGGGAGGTGACATTTCCCTCGCTATCTGTGCTCAAGTTTGCAATTTTTTCATAACTTATCTCGTTATCTTTCAAAACCTCAAGCACAGCCGCATCGGTGGCGGCGACAACGATTCTTTTTGCCGTGCCCACAGCGTATGGCTCTAAAATTTTTCTGAGCTGTTTATCAAAATTTAACAAAAGCAAGAACACGGCAAAGGTAACCATTAAAACAATGATGACTGCGGCGGGATTTTTTACTGCCCGCCTTCTGCGTATTTTCAAAAAAACACCTCTTTCCGCAATATATAATACGAAAAAAGGTGTTTTTTAGTTAAAACAATTTGTTTTCAGCGCAATATTTAATGATTTTTACAACTGAATATTTTAACATAAAACATTCATTTCTTCAACGTTTTTTACATTGATTTAAGCTGTAATCTGAGCTTGTCGGCAATCATTGCAATGAACTCGCTGTTGGTTGGCTTACCCCTGTCGTTTTGGATTGTGTAACCGAAATATGAATTCAGTACATCAACATCTCCCCTATCCCACGCAACCTCAATGGCGTGGCGAATTGCCCTTTCAACACGGGAGGCGGTTGTGGAATGCTTTTTGGCAACGGTTGGATAAAGCACCTTGGTAACAGAATTCATTGAGTCGTTGTTTTTAATGGTAAGTATAATTGCTTCTCTCAAATAATGATAGCCCTTTATGTGTGCAGGAACACCAATTTGATGAATGATTTCGGTAACCATTATTTCAAGCTGTGAGTCGTTTAAAACATTGACGCCTTCAGATGGCATACTCGCGCTACTTTTAACATTCCACCTACAAAGCTGAATAATTCTTTCGGCAAGTGTGCCAATGTCCACGGGCTTTAGGAAATAATATGCCACACCCGCACTCATTGCTTCTTTTTCAAGTCGCGGATTATCAAAGCTTGACATTGCCATCACGTGCGGTTTTTTGGGCAGCACCATTCCTTTTAGATTTGAAAGCACACCTAAAACATCTAAATTTGGCATAAAAACATCAGCAATAACAACATCGGGTAAATTTGCTTTTATTTTGTCAATTAAAATAAGACCGTTTTTCGTACACAAAATGACATCCATTCCATAGGCCTCAAGACCTCTCGCGCAGTTTTGACCGAATTCTGTTGATTCATCTGCTATAATTACCTTAATTTTCTTGTCCATTTAAATTACCTCCGTGAATTTCTTTCACATATAGTACCACACATATTTTCAAATTTCAATAGAAAATGTGAATATTTTTCACTTTTTCCATATTTTTCATCGCAGTTTTCGAGGTAATTCGACAAATTTCTTGCTTTTTCAACCAAAATAGATAAAAAACAAAAAAATCACCCAAACTTTGTTGTTTGGGTGATTTAAAAATAAATTTTAATTAAAGTTTGCAAACATCGGCATCGGTAATAAGATGGAAGCCTGCTTTTTCTAATGCTGCCTCGGCGGCATTATTGTCAGCAACGCGAAGAACAACATAAGCGTGTTTTTCGGTGCGGGACATAAAGGCATAAAGATATTCAAGATTAATACCTTTATCATCAAGAACCGAAAGTGCGGTCGAAAGCTTACCGGGGGCATCGCCGATTTTCACACCCACAACATCGGTGGTTTTAATCAGATAGCCCTCTGATGATAATTTTGTCATTGCGGTTTCATTATCGTTAACAATAAGGCGCAAAATGCCAAACTCCTCGGTATCGGCAATGGAGAGCGCGCGAATATTAACATTATTTTGAGCCAATGTTGCGGTTATATCAACAAGTGCTCCCTGCTTATTTTCAACAAAAACTGTAAGTTGTTTTAATGACATAAGGCATTCTCCTTTTAAATAAGTTTACGCTTATCAATCACGCGAACCGCTTTGCCTTCGCTTCTTGTAATGCTCTTAGGAGCAACAAGGTGAACGCTGGGGTTAATACCAAGCATTGTTTTCATTGCCTCGGCAAGCTTCTTTTCAAGGGCTTTAACACCGCTTACTGTATCGGTAAACATATCGGGATTCATTTCCACATTAACATCAAAGGTGTCGGTGTTACCCTTGCGGTCAACAATGATTTGGTAATTTGGCTCATAGCCTTCCTTTAAGAGCACGGTTTCGATTTGACTGGGGAATACATTAACACCGCGGATAATAAGCATATCGTCGCTTCGGCCCATAGGCTTGCTCATTTTAATGAAGGTTCTTCCGCAAGAGCATGCTTTGCGAGTTAAAATGCAAATGTCGCGGGTGCGATAGCGAAGAAGCGGAAAAGCCTCTTTATCAAGAGAGGTGAAAACGAGTTCACCCTTGCTTCCCTCAGGCAGAACCTCACCAGTGTCGGGGTCAATAATCTCAGCAAGGAAATGGTCCTCGTTAATATGCATACCTGTTTGTTCACTGCATTCAAAGGAAACACCGGGACCGGTGGTTTCGGTAAGTCCGTAAATATCATAGGCCTTAATGCCTAAGGTCTGCTCAATTCCTCTGCGCATTTCCTCTGTCCAGGGCTCGGCTCCAAAGATACCCGCCTTTAAAGGAATGTCATCAGGGCCGTAGCCCTTTTCCTTAAGGGTTTCACCAATATATGCAGCATAGGATGGTGTGCAGCAAAGAATGGTAGCGCCAAGGTCGGTCATAAACTGAATTTGTCTTTCGGTGTTGCCTGAAGACATAGGCAGGGTCAAACAGCCAACCTTGTGTGAGCCACCGTTAAGACCGGGACCACCTGTGAAAAGACCGTAACCGTAAGCAACCTGACAAACATCCTCATTTGTTCCGCCTGCAGCCACAATAGCACGGGCACAGCAGTCCTCCCACAAATCAACATCGTGCTGAGTATAAAAAGCAACAACACGCTTTCCCGTTGTACCCGATGTTGACTGAATGCGAACACAGTCTTTTAAAGGCTTTGCA
>JAFTPI010000052.1 GCA_017463345.1 Clostridia bacterium
AAATTTTTCCCTTGCCTAGGTCAATGTCATCAATGCCAATAAAATCGACATTTTCGTTTTCCTTAAATGATAAAAGAAAATCTGAAATTTCTCTGATTTTTTTAACCGAAGTTATACCGTTTTTAATGCAATTAAAAATAGAATTTTTTAAGTGATGACCGTTTTCTAAACCGTTGACCCATTTTGGATAATCAAGAAAAATTTCCTTAATTGGGAATTCGTAAAGAATTTCACCCAAAATACTTCTAATAACGTTATCGTTGAGCTCTAAACAGTTAACCGCTATAACAGGAACCTTATATTTGTCTTTGAGTTCTGCAGCTAGATTTTGTGCCTCTTCAGAGTTTGGATAGGTGCAGTTTAAGAGCACAGCAAAGGGCTTTTCAATGGCAACAAGCTCATTAATAACCCTTTCCTCTGCCTCGGCATATTCGCTTCGCGGAATATCGCTGATGCTGCCATCGGTTGTTATAACAAGACCAATGGTTGAATGCTCGGTAATCACTTTTTTAGTGCCGATTTCGGCCGCCATATTAAAGGGAACTGGCTCCTCAAACCAAGGTGTCATTACCATTCGCGGCTTATCCTCTTCAATGTAGCCGAGAGCGCTTGGTACAATGTAACCCACACAATCAATTAGTCTAACATTAAAATTTGAGTTTTCATCAACGTTAATTTTCACAGCATTTTCAGGGACAAATTTTGGCTCGGTTGTCATAATTGTGCGCCCGGAAGAAGATTGCGGCAGTTCATCAGTTGCCCGTTCCCTTTCAAACTCTGCATTGATTTTCGGTAAAACAAGTTGGTTCATAAAACGCTTGATAAAAGTGGATTTTCCCGTTCTCACAGGACCAACAACCCCAAGGTAAATATCACCCTTTGTTCTTAAAGCAATATCCTTATAAATGCTTGTATTATTCATAGCCTTGTTTCCTCCGTTTAAGACATTCTTTATAACAAGTTATGAAAATGTCGCTTTGATTATGATAAAAGTTGAAAAAATATGAAAAATAAACTATAATTAGGTAATAATTAACACTTTATTAATAAAGTTTTTGAATTTCTATTTTAAAATTGTATTGTAACAAATTTTCGGAGGTATATTATAATGGATAACACAAAAATCCTTGTTGTTGATGATGACGAAAATATTTGCGAACTACTTTGCCTCTATCTAAAAAAAGAAAATTACACAACAATTGTGGCAAACGATGGCGAGCAGGCCGTTACCCTTTTTGAAAAGCATTCACCCGATTTAATTTTG
This sequence comes from Clostridia bacterium, assembly GCA_017463345.1. Classification (GTDB taxonomy): domain Bacteria; phylum Bacillota; class Clostridia; order Oscillospirales; family Acutalibacteraceae; genus SIG587. The sequence continues at coordinate 1,265 of JAFTPI010000052.1, forward strand.
CTCGATGTTATGCTTCCAAGGCTTGACGGTTGGCAGGTTTGCCGTGAAATCAGAAAGAAATCAGATACCCCTATTATAATGCTCACTGCAAAGGGCGAAACCTTTGATAAAATTTTGGGTCTTGAGCTAGGTGCTGATGATTATATTTCAAAGCCATTTGACACCAAAGAGGTTATTGCCAGAATTAAGGCAGTGCTTCGAAGGAGTGATAAGAAAAACTCCTCGGCAGAACAAAAGGTTTCCTTTGATAACCTTGTTATCAACCTCACTAACTATGAACTTATTGTTAAAGGCGTTCAGGTTGATACACCGCCGAAGGAGCTTGAACTTATCTTCCGCCTCGCCAGCAATCCAAACCGTGTTTACACCCGTGACCAGCTTTTAGATGAGGTTTGGGGATTCGATTATTATGGTGACTCCAGAACGGTTGATGTTCACGTTAAAAGGCTCAGAGAAAAACTGGAGGGCGCCTCAACCGAATGGTCTTTAAAAACCGTTTGGGGCGTTGGATATAAATTTGAAACAAAATAAAAGGTATTTATGAAATCAAAACTTTTTAAAAAATATTTTCTTACAACCTCGCTTATAATATTGTTTTCGGTTACCTTTATGCTGCTGATTTTAAGCGTTGCGGTTACAAATTATTTAGCGGTTGATAAATATCGCCTGCTTGAGGATAACTGTACATCGGTTTCAAAAATTGCGGTTTCCGATGCTAATTCACCCTCTTTTGAGCGCAATGTTTACAATGTTGCACAGGTTTTAAGCAGTGTGTCGGATGTTGAAATTTATGTTACCGATACAAAGGGCAAAATCCTTGTTTGCACCTGTAACACCTGGGCTACAGAAGGTCACTGTGAACACACAATGACTGGTGTTCCAAAAGAAATCTTTTCAAAAATATTAAGTGAAGGTTATAAACAAACAGGAAATTTGGGCGGCTTTTTTAATGAGGTTTATTATATAGTTGGTAAACCTATAACAGCTCCCGACGGAACTGCCATTGGCACGGTTATTTCGGCTTCAACGGCAAAATCTTTAAAAGAGCTATTTAAGGTTTTCTTTCAGCTGTTTCTCGTTTCCACCCTTATTCCCATTATCTTTATGTTCTTTGCGGTTTATGCAATGATTTACCGGTGGTATAAACCCCTTAAAATGATGTCAAGCGCTGCACGCAGTATGGCAAAGGGCGATTTTTCAAAGCGAATTCCGATTATGAGTGATGATGAAATAGGTGAGCTTTCTTCTGCCTTTAACCAAATGACCGATTCATTAACCCAGCTTGAGGGAATGCGCCGCAGCTTTATTGCAAATGTTTCACACGAACTGAAAACGCCAATGACAACAATCGGCGGTTTCATTGACGGAATTATTGACGGCACAATTGAAAAAGAAAAGCAGTCCTATTATTTAGAGATTGTTTCAAACGAGGTAAAACGCCTTTCCCGACTTGTGCAGTCAATGCTTAGCCTTTCAAAACTTGAATCGGGCGAAAATAAAATTAATCCATCAGAATTTGATGCCTATGATGTTTTATGTAATATCGTTATTAACTTTGAGCAACAAATCAATGATAAAAATATTGATATAATTGGTCTTGGGGACCTTCTCCCTATTACGGTTGTTGCCGATAAAGACCTAATTTATCAGGTATTTTATAATTTAATTGATAATGCTATAAAATTTACGAATGTTGGCGGTGCTATTAAGTTTACACTTAAGGAAAAGGATACATCACTAATTTTTTCAATAGAAAACACCGGTGAAGGCATTAACTCAGAGGATTTGCCCCATATTTTTGAGAGATTTTATAAAACCGACAGGTCACGTTCGGTACGTAAAGACAGCACAGGACTAGGGCTATACCTTGCAAAAACAATTGTTAATTTGCATAACGGTGATATTATTGCGCGAAGTATTCAAAATAAAAGCACCTTATTTACCCTTGCAATTCCAAAAACATATTCCACAAACCAAGGAGAGTTATAATGGAAAATAACAACTTTTTTAGTGACATTGAAATTGAAGAAACCGAGCAGTCGGTTCTGGATAAAGACTCGGAAAATAACATTCCTGAGGAATTAGATAGTGCAAATATTATGCCTGTTAAAGAGCCTTTTGATGATGAAAAGAACAGTACCGATGTTCCTATAACACTCCCCCCTGCCGTAAAGGAGCCTAAAAAAACTCTTGATAAAGGTTTTAAAGCTTTTGTGATAATTTTGGCCGTTGCTGTTTTGGTTTCAGCCTGTTCGGTAGGTGGTTATTTCTTAGGCAGAAACTCGGTGTTTAGAGGAAACTCTAATATTGTTCTTGATTTGGAAACCAAGCCCAAAGACACCGATGAATACAGTGCCGCACAGGTTTACAGCATTGTAAATAAATCCGTAGTAGGAATTGTTGTTTATAATGAGGAGGGCGATTCAGCCTCGGCAAGTGGTGTTGTTTATTCTGAGGATGGATACATCATAACAAACGACCACATTTATGCCTCAATTGCTGCACCAAAATTCAAAATTTACACCTTTGATGGTTCGGAATATGATGCAAAATATGTTGCAGGCGATAACCGAAGTGACCTGGCAATTTTAAAAATTGATTCCAAGGGCTTCTACCCTGCCGTTTTTGGAAATTCACAAGAACTCGTAATTGGTGAAAATGTTGTTGCTATCGGTCGACCAAGCACAGCTCAAACCGAGTCAAGCATTACAACAGGAATTGTTTCACTAACTGAGCGTAGGCTGGCAATTACTAGCAGTTATTCCACCAAATTTATTCAAACCAATGCTGCAATTAATCCCGGCAGTTCGGGCGGTGCCCTTGTTAATATGTACGGTCAGGTTGTTGGTATTACCTCTTCAAAGGTTGCTACAACCGATTATGAGGGCGTAGGCTTTGCAATTCCTACAACCGAGGTTAAAAAGGTTGTTGATTCCTTAATTCAAAGCGGTGAAGTTTCATATCGCGCTAAAATTGGTATTTCTTATTATGCCGTTGATTCAGTAACTGCCGAAATTAACAAATTTTCTGTAACCGGGCTTTATGTTGATTCGGTGACCACCGACAGTAAGTTTTACGGAAAACTGGCAAAGGGCGATATTATTACCCATCTAAACGGTAATCCCATTGACAGTGATACCGATGTTTTGAACTATATTGATAGCGCAAAGCCCGGTGATACAGTCACCTTTTCGGTGGTTACTGCTAAGGGTAACAATAAAACCGTTTCAGGCGAACTTATTAAGGCAGAAACAGTTTCAAGCTATACCACCGCCAAAAGCGATAATACCTCTTCATCAAATTCTCAATTTGATTTCCCCTTTGGTGATTAAATTTTAATTTACGTAATTAATTCGACAAAATTTTTAGAACATTGGTGTTATAATTCTACCGGAGTGAGTTTAATGGTAGTTTACGCCGATGTTCTTATTTTTTTGAATACTATTGTAAATTATTATATTGTTGCACTAACTGCAAAGGTGTGCAGAGTTAATAAAAAGTGGTGTAGATATGTTTTTGCGGCCTTTGCAGGGGCACTGTTTTCTTTGTACATATTTTTACCGAAGCTGAATTTTATTTTAGAGCTGATTATTAAATTAGTTTGCAGTGCGGTCGTGGTTTTAATTGGTTTTGGTTTTGAAAATGTTAAAAAATTTGCACGCAGAAGCGTTATTTTTTATCTCATAAGTTTTCTCTACGCAGGCCTAATGCTGGCTTTTTGGAGCATTTTTAAGCCCAATGGAATGGTAATTCATAATTCGGTGGTTTATTTTAATATTTCGCCACTTATTTTAATTGTTCTATCAGTAATTTTCTATGTTGTTTTAGTGGTTTTTAAAAGAATTTATTCCCACAAAATTAGTAATACAGCATGCTGTGAAATTGAAATTTTTTGCGAAGGAAAAAGTGTTAAGTTCCCTGCAATAATTGACACGGGTCATTCGGTTGGAGATTTATTTTCCGATTCTGAAATTATATTTGTAAGCGAAAGCAGGGCAAAAAAACTCTTTGCGGTTACCGACCCGCTTTTTTTAGACGAAAAAATGAGAAAGCGATACCGTGCAATCCCCTGTAAAACAGTTGACGGTACCGCGGTTTTAGATGCTTTTCGTTGTGATAAGGCGATAGTTTTAACTGAGAATAAAAATTACGAGTGCCACTTGCCTATTGTTGCAGTTTCAAAGCATATTAATTCATGTGATTATTCAGCAATTATAAGTCCTGAAATTTTAGAGGCAGATAAGGAGAAAACACGATGAAAATTTTCGAAAAAATAAGGCTTTTAGTCTCTAAAATTTTTGGAATTGGTGAAATCCATTACATAAACGGACCCGAAACCCTGCCCGCTCCCCTTTCCCCTGCCGAGGAAGCAGAGTTGTTACTTAAATACACCACGCACCGAGACTATGTAAGAAATGAACTCATAACCCATAATTTGAGGCTTGTTGTTTACATAGCGCGAAAATTTGAGGTTAACGGTGCAACAATTGAGGATTTGATTTCAATCGGAACAATAGGACTTATAAAAGCTGTTAACACCTTTTGTCCTGAGAAAAACATTAAACTTGCCACCTATGCTTCCCGTTGTATTGAGAATGAAATTTTAATGTATTTAAGAAAAAGCTCATCTCAAAAAAATGAAATTTCAATTGATGAGCCTTTAAACGTTGATTGGGACGGTAACGAACTGCTTATTTCCGACATTCTTGGAAGCGAGGCTGATGAGGTTGGAAAAGAAATTGAGCTTGAGGATGAAAGAAAAATTTTAAATTCCCTTGTTAAAGGTCTTAATGAGCGGGAACGAAAAATCATGGAAATGCGTTTCGGCCTTTCAGGTTATAATGAATATACCCAAAAAGAGGTTGCCGATTATTTAGGCATTTCACAGTCCTACATCTCAAGACTTGAAAAAAGAATCATTCAAAAGCTTAAAAAACAGCTGGAAAAGGTGTTTTAAGGCGTTTTAAACTCAACACCGAGATAATCAGCTACTGAGGCCACAGTGTTTGCTGCAATGGCTTCTATGTTATTTTTAATCCAATTTGCATCCTCACTGTTATCGTGAAAGGCATATTCAATTAAAATTGCGGGTGCCTTGGTTCGCGCCACTTCGCCAAGCGATGTTGTTGGAATTGTTGTGACAAGTGCCGGTATCGGATAAATCAGTTTAAGATTATTAGCGAAAATATCGGCTGCTCTTTTACCGTTTTGGCTGTAGGGATAATAATAAACCTGGCTTCCCCGAACACTTCCTGAAGCGTTTGGACCGACGGCATTTGAATGAAGTGCTAAATGTAAATCATAATTACCGTTGTTTGATGCGGCAATGGAAGAGGCTGCTGTCATCTGCGGAGTGTTTCGAACATAATTTATACCGCTGGCATTTAAATAAGGAATCATTGCATCGGCAATAAGGTTCATGTATTGCTCCTCTGTTCCGCCGTTAACATAGCTGTTAAACTCCTGTGTTGATGGACTTAAATAAATTGTTGGCATAAAAAAACTCCCTTCAATTCAAGATATGAATTAACGGGAGTTTTAATTATTTATTTTTTAAGGTCGAATTCTTCCACTAAATTTTCAACAGTTGATGAAAACCAGCAGTAAAGCGCTTCACCAAGCTCTTGATAGATTGGGTCGCCATCGTGAGAGCAGAGCATTGCAAAGGTTTGTCCGATTCGGCGTTCAACATCTCCGCCACGCCTGAAGGCAAGGAAATAAAAGGAGAAGGCGCCGGTGTCAGAGGATGTGTCATAAAACGTTCCTGAAAGCTTGCTCACAGAATCAATAAAGCTTTTTTGCGCAATGCCTGCAACTGCTTCACTTTTGCAAAATTGTTCTAAGGCAACCGATGTTGTGAAGGAAAGCAGAATGCGCCTTTGCAGTGCCATTTGAGAATCAAATTCATCATTGGCAATGGAAAAATCATTGTTATCGGCGCAAAACTTACCTGCCACCCTCTCGCCTAACTTCTTAGCTCGGAGTGAATCGGTATGGCTTACGATTTCTTCCGAAGCATTCTCGGTAACTTTATTCTTTTTTATATCGCCTGAGGGTTTGCTTCCTGCGATTTTAATATCGCTGTCAAAGTCCATCTTGATTCACCCTTTCTAAAAAAATTGTTTGAATTATAGGCTTGCTTTATATTGTTTTAGTGCTTCGGCCAGCTGTGCAGGACAAGAGGTGCTCTTAAAGCCGCAACGAATATTTTGAAGCTTTTCAATTACCTCATCAACCGTAAGGCCTTTAACAAGAGCAGAAATGCCTTGAAGGTTGCCGTTGCAGCCGCCAACATATTTAACACTTTCCAAAACGTCGTTCTCAATTTCAATTTCGATGCTACGAGAACAAACACCATTTGTTATATATGTAAATTTCACTTAATATATTCCTCCAAAAGGTTTATCTTTCCTTAAATTTGTTGCTGCGGACGGGGTGGCGAAGCTTACGAAGTGCCTTTGCTTCAATTTGACGAATGCGCTCACGGGTAACATTGAATTCAATACCAACCTCTTCAAGTGTGTGACAACGACCGTCTTTAAGACCGAAACGCAGGCGAATAACAGCCTCCTCACGAGGAGTGAGGGTTTTTAAAACGCTATTAATGTCTTCGTTTGTAATTGTCTTAAGGGCGGCATCGTCGGGAGCAAGCGCCTCTTCATCGCGGATGAAGTCCATAAGGCGGCTGTCCTCCTCGGGACCGATAGGCGTTTCCATTGAAACGGGCTCTTGAGCGACACGCATGATTTCACGAACACGCTCAACGGGCAAATCCATTTTTTCGGCAATAAGCTCTTCACCGGGCTCATAGCCATTTTCATGGAGAAGCTGGCTTTGAATTTTCTTTAAACGGTTAATGGTTTCAACCATGTGAACAGGAATACGAATTGTTCTTGCTTGGTCTGCAATTGCACGGGTGATGGCTTGTCTAATCCACCAGGTGGCGTAGGTTGAAAACTTAAAGCCTTTGGTGTGGTCAAACTTATCAACAGCTTTAATAAGGCCGACATTTCCCTCCTGGATTAAATCAAGGAAATACATACCTCTGCCCACATATTTTTTAGCAATACTTACAACAAGGCGCAAGTTCGCTTCGGTCAGGCGCTGTTTTGCATTTTCATCGCCATTGGCAATTTTCACGGCAAGTTCAATTTCCTCTTCCGAAGAAAGAAGCGGAACACGACCGATTTCACGCAGATATACCTTAACGGGGTCATCAAGTGAAATGTTATCAAAGGTAAGGTCATCGTCGATTTTTTCGACATCCATTTCCTCGAGTTTAAGCTCATCCTCGGTGGGCTCGGCTTCAAAATCAAGCTCTAAAATGGGGGGCTCGGCAAAAAGCTCGTTTAAATCCTCAGGAGCATTATCAATGTCGTCAAGAGTTGATTCGGTGATAGTGCTGTTTTCCGCATTTTCCTGCTCTTCAGCAACAAAATTTTGTGTGTTTTTTTCTTCCATACCCTTATTCTCCCTTATTTTTTTTATCTGCCAATTCTTTAAGCATTTGTGCCCAATCCTCAACAGACATATCCTTAAAATTTGATTGTGATTTTTTATCGGCTTCCTCGGAGATAACGCGAATACAGTCATTAATTAATGCCGTCACGTTTTCTGAGGTTCCGATGCTGTTTTGTAATGTTACAAGATAACCCATTTCGGTAGGTGAAAAACCATCGCCCAAAACTGAAAAATCAACGTCAAAATGCTGATTGTTACACTGGATAATTCGGTCATAAATCAGTTTTGTTAAATCGGTTGAAAACTTTTCCGAGGGTAACTTTTCGGTGACCGAATTTATGTAATTTGGATGCTTTAGTAAAATGGAAATAATCTTTTCCTCAGCCGAACATGAGCGCATGTTTTCTCGCTTTTGAGGATTTGGGTCGTTTCGGCTGAATTTTGGTGAGATTATATCAGAAAATTCCTTTTTTTGTTCCTTTTTCTTTCGGTTTTTACGGTTTTCGTTTATAGAATTTAAAATTGTTTCCTTTGAAACACCGTATTTTGCCGAAAGCTTGCCTGCATAAAAGTCAACCGAAATAGTATCGTCGCTTTCTGCCAGTGTTTGGGTTGCTTCTTTTAAATATTTAATGCGGCTTTCGTCGTCGTTTAAATCAATTTTTTCTGCCGCAATTAAAAGGCGATAGTCCATTTCACCAACAGCCGACTCTAAAAGCTGGTTAAATTTTGCCGCGCCGTTTTTAAGAACAAACTCATCGGGGTCTTTTCCATCGGGAATTGATAAAATTTTCATATTAAGACCCGAATTCTTTGCGGTTTCAAGGGAACGAAGAACAGCCTTTTGTCCTGCCGCATCGCTGTCAAGGGCAAGGACAACCTCTTTTGTATAGCGACTTAAAAGTTTAACCTGTTCTGTCGTGAGCGCCGTTCCAAAAAGAGCAATGGCATTTGTAAAGCCTGCTTGATGGAGGGACACTGCATCCATATTGCCCTCAACGAGAATAACCCGCTCTTCACAGTGGTTTTTGGCAAAGTTCATTCCGAAAAGGTTTAGGCTTTTTTTATAAACCAAAGTGTCGGATGTATTAACATATTTTGCACTTTCGGTATCATTGGGACGGCGCCTGCCACTAAAAGCAATAACATTGCCTCTAAGGTCAATAAGCGGGAACATTATCCTGTTTCTAAAACGGTCATAATACGTTCCCTTTTGGCTTTTTGAAGCGACGTTGGCAAGGACCATATCCTCATCTTTAAAGCCCTTACGGCGCAAATAATTGCACAGCATTGACCAATCATCAGGTGCGGCACCAAGACCAAAATGCTTAATTGTTGCAATGGAAAGGCCGCGACCTGTTAAATAATTAAGCCCCCATTTTCCTTGCTCGCTCATTAAATAGGAGTGGAAAAATTTTGCTGCCTCCCTATTGATTTCTAAAATTACTTGTTTTTGCTTTGTTAGCGATGAATCATAAGAGTTTTCCTCAATCATAACACCGCTTTTTTCAGCAAGTAGCTTAACTGCTTCAATGTAGTCGAGATTGTTAATTAATTTTGTAAAGGTGAAAACATCACCGCCTGCACCACAGCCAAAACAGTAAAAAGAGCCGTTTTCGGGATAAACGGTAAACGAGGGGGTTTTTTCATTATGAAAAGGACAAAGGCCAACAAGGTTTTTGCCACGTCTTTTTAAATCAACATAAGGCGCAATTACCGATTCAATATCGTTTTTATATTTAATATCAAGTATTGTTTCCTGCGGTATTGCCACTTATTTTCCCCTCCTTTAAATTAATATTAATAGTTCCAAGATTTTGGTATGTAAATGTTTGAATATGCCATAATTGCGAAATGGTCGGTCATACCTGCGATATAATCAACAACCGCTCTTTCAATGCCCTCACGCTGGGCAACAACCTTATATTCGTTATTAAGAATTTCCTTAGGATTATTGATATAGTACTCAAATAATCCCTCTATAATTCCATCAACCTTGCTTTCTTCGGATTTTGCTTTAGGATTATGATAAACGCTTTCAAAAAGAAAATCGTGCAAGCGAACAAACTCCTCATTAATTTCGCCACTTAATTCAAGGTTATCAGCACCGCTTCTAACCAGGGCGGTAACAAGTGTGTTAATTCGCTTTGATTTTGTGTCACCAAGAACCATTACACTACTGGCAGGCAAATCACTTTCTTTAATAATTCCTGCTCTAACAGCATCATCAATATCGTGGTTAATGTAGGCAATTCTATCGGAAAGCCTTACGATTTTGCCTTCGGGTGTGTTTGCCCAGTCACCTCTTGTGTGGTGCAAAATACCATCAAGTACCTCGTGGGTAAGATTAAGACCCACGCCGTTTTTTTCAAGAAATTTACAAACGCGAACACTTTGCTCAAAATGTGTAAACCCAAAGGTTGAAAGTTTATCAAGTGAGCGCTCGCCTGCATGACCAAAGGGTGTGTGACCTAAATCGTGGCCGAGTGCAATGGCCTCGGTTAAATCACCGTTTAACTGGAGTGCAGAAGAAATTGTTCTTGCAATTTGTGAAACCTCCAGCGTGTGGGTAAGGCGTGTACGATAATGGTCAGATTCAGGGGATAAAAACACCTGTGTTTTATGCTTTAGGCGGCGGAAAGCTTTTGAATGGATAATTCGGTCACGGTCACGCTGAAAAGCCGTTCTTAGCTCACATTCGGGCTCATAAACCTCTCGCCCCTTAGACTCTGCGCTAAGGGTGGCAAATGGGGATAAAAACAATTTTTCATTGTTTTCGTTAATTTTTCTGATATTATCCATATTATTACCCCTTAAAACACCGTTTAATTAATATATACGCCATTTTTTACCTATAAACTTTATTTTTTTACAAAAAACAGTTCTTTTTCATAGTTTAATGATATTTTTCCGGAAAAAGTTTCGGTTATTTTATCTTTTAAGCCTTCAAAAGAGTTAAATGGAACAATTATTTCAAGATTAACGCGGTCCTCAAACTCACTGTTTTTAATGGTTACATCATTTGAATAAAGCAATCGTTCAATAAGTTGATATTGCTGATAATCACAGGAAATTTTGCAAAGGTATCCCCTTTTTATCTCTACAATCTTAGCGTTTTCAATCGCCTGTTTTGCCGAAGCCGAGTAGGCTCTTACAAGACCGCCGGTGCCCAGCAATACTCCACCAAAATAACGAGTTACGGTTATAATTACATTAAATAAATCAGCGCCTGTAATAAGGTCCAAAACAGGCTTGCCTGATGTTCCGTGTGGCTCACCGTCATCGCTTGCCTTAACGGTGCCGTCAAGTAGCCGATAGGCGCTTACAACATGGCGCGCATCCCAATATTTACTTTTTTGTTCAGTAACAATTTTTGCGGCATCTTCAGGGGTTTCACAGTGAAAAAGCTCGGCAATGAAAACCGAACGCTTTTCTTCATATTTTCCCTCGCTTTGCTCAAAAACAGTTTGATAATCCCTCATAATAACCTCTAAAAATAAAACCGCAATCACCCAAAGGATAACTGCGGAATTAATTTATACTACTTATCTAAACCGAAACGCTTCTTAAATCTATCTACACGTCCACCGGTGTCTACCAACTTCTGCTTACCGGTAAAGAACGGATGACATTTTGAACAAATATCCAAACGAATATCCTTTTTAATTGAACGTGTTTCAAACTCCGCACCACAAGCACATCTGATAGTAGTCTTTTCGTATGACGGATGAATTCCTTCTTTCATCATTGTCACCCCTTTCAAATACTCGATAACGGCTATTATAATATCATAACTTTGAGAAAAATGCAAGTGTTTTTTTCAAAAAAAGTATTATTAAAGCAATTTTGTAACATTTGGCGGCATAAATGCTTGAAAAAGCGGTGCTTTAAAGTTATAATATACATAAATTTTTACATATTAGGGGTCTATTATGACATTTAAATTTTACACACTCGGCTGTAAGGTTAATCAATATGAAACCCAGGCTATGCGTGAATTATTGATTTTAAACGGTTTTAGCGCCGCGAATGATAATGAATTACCTGATGTTTTTATCATTAATTCCTGCACCGTTACCGCCGAAAGCGACCGAAAAACCAGACAGGCTGTCAGAAGATTTAAGAATAAATTTCCTAATGCGATAATGGTTTTGACCGGTTGCATGCCACAAGCCTTTAAAAATGATGCAACAGAACTACAGGATGCAGATATTATCATCGGCAACACCTCTCACCCTTCCCTGCCTTCTAAAATTTTAGAATTCGCAAAAACGAGAGAAAGAATTGTTGAGGTTCTCCCCCACGAAAAAAATGAGAAAATTTGCGAACTGAAAATCAGCGATTTTGAGGAAAGAACCCGCGCCTTTTTAAAAATACAGGATGGCTGTGAACGCTACTGCACCTATTGTACCATTCCCGCCGCCCGTGGCTTTGTCCGCTCAAAATCCATTGAAACTATTAGGCAAGAGGTTGATAGTCTTGCCGAAAAAGGCTTTAAGGAAATTGTGCTTGTTGGAATTAACCTTTCTGCCTTTGGCAAGGATACAGGCTTTAATCTTTGCGATGCCGTTGATGCCGTTTGTGAAAATGTGAAAATTAAACGTGTTCGGCTCGGCTCTTTAGAGCCTGACCACATTAGCGATGAAATGCTCAGCCGCTTTAAAAGACATGATAAGTTTTGCCCCCAGTTTCACCTTTCGCTGCAGTCGGGCTCGGATGCAACATTGAAAAGAATGAACCGACATTATGATAGCGCATTTTATGATGATTTGGTTAAAAGGATTCGAAAAACCTTCGAAGGCGCTTCAATTACCACCGATATAATGGTTGGCTTTGCAGGCGAAACGGAAAACGAGTTCACGGAAAGTATTGATTTTGCAAAGAAAATTGGTTTTGCAAAGGCACACGTTTTTTCTTATTCAAGAAGAAAAGGCACCTTTGCTTATAATATGCCAAATCAAGTTCCTGCCGATGTTAAAGCAAGGCGCAGCGCTCTTATGATTGAAGCTACAAATGAAAGCAAAATTCAGTTTTTAAAAGACCAGGTTGGCACAGTGCAGCCGGTTCTCTTTGAAACATTTGAAAACGGCTTTTATGTTGGACATACACCCAATTACACCTGTGTAAAGGTTAAAGAAAGCGCAGTACTCGGCGATATAATAAATGTTACTATTACTGAAATGGCCGATAACGAATCGGTTTTAGGGGTTATAAAATAAATTAAAGCACCCGTTTGGGTGCTTTTTTTATACGCCTTTAAGGTCAAATTCAGGAATGTAGCTTTTACTAGAGCTAGACCGGTCTTGGATATAAATATGCTTTAAATCCTTATCTAAAACATAATCAATAACCTTATCATATTCCCTTTTTGTAATTGGTCTATTAATTTCTTTAAAGTTTTCTGCATTGTACATAGGCACATATTGCGACATTATGCTCAAAATTGCGTTGGGCGTGTTTTCTTTAAACCAATCGATAACTTTAATAGCATCGTTCGTGTGTTGCGGTAGAATTAAATGTCGCACAATTAAACCCTTTTGCAAAATACCGTTTTCATCAAAAAAAGGCTCTTTTTGCAGTTCGTAAGCCGCCTTAATGGCATCAAAAGCAAAGGTGGTGTAATTGTCACATTTGGAATATTTAAAAGCGGTTTCGTTATTTATGTATTTTAAGTCCATTAGATAAACATCAAAAATATCTTTTTTAATGCTTTCGGGTAAATCATAACCACCACTGTTAAAAACAAGAGGGATTTTAGGCCTATAAATTTTAAGCGCCTCTTCAATCGCCCAAAGATAGTGCGTTGGATTAACAAAGTTAATGTTATGCGCACCCAAGACTTCAAGTTCCTTAAAAATTTCCGCAAGGCGTTCAAGAGAAACAATTTTTCCGAAGTTTTCCTGAGAAATGTTATAGTTTTGGCAAAAAACACATTTTAAACTGCAACCGGAAAAGAAAATTGTTCCCGAACCTTTGGTGCCGCTTATGCAGGGCTCCTCCCAGTTGTGAAGAGAAACCTTGGCAATTTTGGGTAAAAGTCCGCTTTTACAAATGCCGCCAATGTTTTCACTTTCACTTCTTAAAGCGTTACATTGTCTCGGACAGCTGTTGCACCTTATTTGCATTGCTGTTTTCCACCTTTTTATATTCCGTAACACGTTTTTTAACCTGAACGTTATCGTAATTCTTTTTAAAAGAAACCCTTCCCACAAAACGCTTTTTGCAATTTTTGCAGTAAAATGTGGCAATAAACCAACGGTTTTTGTATTTCCACGAGGTAATGCGCTTAGCATCAACACCACAGGAATCACAAGAAAACTTTAAATCTTCCTTTTTAATTTCTCTATCCTTAATGCTGGTAAGATGATGCGGCTTGTAGGTTAATCTACGGTAAAACTCCTTTGAAGAAGCATCTCTAATATAGGTTTCAAAAAGCGCCTTATCATAGGTGCACTTTAAAAGCTGAGCTGCAAGAATACTGTCATCTTTAGCTGTGTGTAAATCTAGACCCTCATAAGATACCGACAGCATTTGTGAAGCATTGAACAGCGAAATTTGAGAGTTTATTTTGTGACCTTGTGACTTTAAAATATTTTGCACATATTTTTGTAAATCAACATAGTCCTTAATGTCAAACTGAATTTTATTGTCTAAAAGGCAGCGTGTGTT
>JAFTPI010000031.1 GCA_017463345.1 Clostridia bacterium
TATTTTTTGGAATTTCAATTTCTCTTTCTTCGCCACATGTGTTAACGCAGACAAAAACGAAATTCTTGCCCCGCTTTCTTAAATAAGCCACGCAGCCGTTTTCAAAATGAAGGGGGATAAACTCGCCATCTTTAAAAACGATGTTCTCTCGGCGGAAATTGCCTAGTTTTTTATAAAACTCGGTAAGCTGATTATCCCCATTTTCCCAATCAAAAAAGCTGCGGCAGAAGGGGTCGCCAAAGCCTTCGGTGCCGATTTCATCACCGTAATAAAGAGAGGGAACACCGGGCAAGGTATACTGCAAAACTGCGGCAAGTTTAAGCCTTTTTTTGCCAATTTCCTGCTGCTCCTTAGTAAGTTTTTGCTCTGCTTGCCAATTTCGGTCAGCTAAAACCTGGCCCTCAAAACCAAGGCGGGTTAAAATGCGGGCGGTATCGTGGGTGCCAATGTGGTTCATAAGTGTGTGCAGAGAGCAGGGGGGATAATTTTCAATTATGTCAAGAATGCTTGACATAAAGGTCTCGCCGTTACCGTTAATCACAAAATCAACAATAGAATTTGCAAAGGGATAATTCATAACCGAATCCAGCTGTTTGCCCCTTAAAAAGCGGCGGCGGGCGTTGTAGCTTACCTTGTTTGTGGCATCCTCCCAAACCTCGCCCAGCAAAAAGGCATCCTTTTTCTCTTGCTTTATGGCAGTTCTAACACTATCGAGAAATACATCGGGCAGTTCATCGGCAACATCAAGGCGCCAGCCATCGGCACCGAGCTTTAACCAGTGCCTTATAACGCCGTTTTTGCCTGTGATAAATTCTAGAAAATCCTCATTTTCTTCCACGGTTTCGGGAAGGGTTGGAACACCCCACCAGGCCTCATAATCATCGGGCCAATTTTTAAATTTGAACCAATTATAAAACTTTGATTTTTTACTGTTATAGGCGCCAATTTCGTTATAACGGTTTTTCTTATTAAAATAGATACTGTCATCTCCTGTGTGGGAAAAAACGCCATCTAAAATAATATGAATGCCCTGTTTTTTGGCATCCTTGCAGAGCCTTACAAAATCCTTTTCATCACCTAAAAGCGGGTCAATTTTCATATAATTCGCTGTGTTGTAGCGGTGGTTTGAGTGTGCCTCAAAAATAGGGTTTAAATAAATACAGTTAATCCCAAGACTTTTAAGGTAGGGAAGTTTCAGCCTTACACCCTCAAGGTCGCCGCAGTAATAATCGTTGCCGAGAAAATCGGGTGTGGAAAAATCCTGCTTGTAGGTGGGCTGCTTTGATTTATCCTCCACAATAAAGCGGTCGCTTGGAACGTTCTTTTTTTCTTTTCCCGAATCACAAAAACGGTCGGGGAAAATCTGATAAATAATGCCGCCCTTAATCCAGTCGGGGGTAGTAAAATCACTGTCGTAAACCGTTAACTGCCAGGAGGCGCCAATGGGCTCAAGGTTAACAATGCCAACGCCGTTTACCTTGGTAACAAAATAATTCCCAAAGGGGCTTGTGTAGAAAAAGCGGTACCAGTAAAGCCCGCCGGAAGGGGAAATTTCGGTGTCGTAAAAGATATAATCCTCAAGGCATTCTCTTTGTGTGAGAAGGATTTTTTGCTCAACCTCGCCATCCTTTGATAAAAGCAAAAAGGCTTCATCTGCTTTTGCATCCTTATGCAGAAGTAGCCGTAAAGTCAGGCTTTCGCCTGATTTTACGGCTGAGAATTTAGACTTATAAAGACTTTTTCTTGAATCAAAAGGATAATATTGCATAGTTACTTTAAGGGTGTGGTGTGCCAAATGTCACGGGCATAATCCTCAATGGAGCGGTCGGCGGCAAAAATGCCCGACTCGGCAATGTTAACAAGTGACATTTTGTTCCACTTTAGGGTATCGGCATAGGTTTCACAGGCGATTTTTTGTGCGGTGCAGTAATCCTTGAAATCGGCGGCGGCCATATAATGGTCAACATTTGTTAAAATGTGGTGAATGCTTTCAAAGGACTGACCGTTAATGCCCTTGCCGATAAAATCAAGGGCGGCCTTTAACTCCTCGTTGTTGTTATAGTAGTTAGAGGGGTGGTAGCCGTTCTTACGAAGGCGGTTTACTTCAGGTGTGTGCATTCCAAAAATGAAGATATTGTCATCACCCACAGCGCTGTGAATTTCAACATTTGCGCCATCCTCGGTTCCAATGGTAACTGCGCCGTTCATCATGAATTTCATATTTCCCGTGCCGCTGGCCTCGGTTGAAGCCAAAGAAATTTGTTCACTGATTTCGGCCGCAGGAATCATAAGCTCGGCCAAAGTTACCTTGTAATCCTCAAGGAAAACAATTTTCAGCTTATCACGAACGGCGGGGTCATTTTCAATAACACGGCTTAAATTGTAAATCATATGAATGATTTGCTTTGCAAGGAGATATCCCGGGGCTGCCTTTGCACCGAAAATGTAGGTTTTGGGTGTAAATGGGGCATTGGGGTTTTCTTTAATAAACAAATATTCACTGATAATGTGCAGAGCGTTAAGATGCTGGCGCTTGTATTCATGGAGGCGCTTAACCTGCATATCAAAAATAGAATCGGGATTTAAAACAATGCCGTTTTTATCACTAAGATAGTTTGCAAGGCGCTCCTTGTTCTGGCGCTTGATTTTGGCAAGCTTTTTAAGCACAGCCGCATCGTCCTCAAACTTTCTAAGCTCTGAAAGCTTTGAGGCATCCATAACAAAGCCATCACCAATAAGCTCAGTAATAAGCTTGGAAAGTGCAGGGTTTGCCTGACAAAGCCAACGCCTGTGGGCGATGCCGTTGGTAACATTTGTGAACTTTTCGGGGGTTAAACGGTAATAATCGTTAAACAGCGAATCCTTTAAAATGTCGCTGTGAAGCTTTGAAACACCGTTAACACAGTGGCAGGCAGCAACGCAAAGGTTTGCCATTCTAACAACGCCACCTTGAATGATGTGGGTGCGCTCAGCAAGACCCCAATCATCGGTTTCGGCTAAAACCTGAGCGTAGTAACGGCGGTCAATTTCCTTAACAATTTGATAAATTCTCGGCAGTCTGTCCTTAAACAAACCTTCGGGCCAGCACTCAAGTGCCTCGCTCATAACGGTGTGGTTTGTGTAGGCAATAGTCTTTGTAACAATGCCCCAAGCCTTATCCCATTCGTAACCGCACTCATCAAGCAAAAAGCGCATAAGCTCGGGAACACTTAAAGCAGGGTGGGTGTCGTTTACGTGAATGGCAACCTTGTCGGCAAGGTTGTCAAGGGTGCCGTAGGTGCGAAGGTGGCGGTTTAAAATATCCTGAATGGAAGCGCTAACAAGGAAATACTGCTGGCGAAGGCGCAGAGATTTACCCTCAATGTGATTATCCTCAGGGTAAAGCACCTTACTAATAGCCTCGGCAGTTGCCTTTGCCTCCATTGCGCGAACATAGTCGCCCTGATTAAAGGCAGACATATTTATATCCTGGCATTCGGCGGTCCAAAGGCGTAAAGCATTGACGGTCTTACCGTCCTTACCTGCAACCATAAGGTCGTAGGGCATTGCGCGAACGGTGGTATAGTTTTCGTGATTAACACTGTGGTAGTTGCCGTCCCAGGTTTCGTTAACATAGCCATCAAAATGTACGTCAACGGCACTTGCAGGGCGGGGCTCAAGCCATACACTGCCACCGGGAAGCCAAAAATCGGGCATTTCGGTCTGCCAGCCTTCAATGAGCTTTTGGCGGAAAATGCCGAATTCATATTTAATGCAGTAGCCCATTGCAGGGTAACCACCGGTTGAAAGACCATCAAGGAAGCAGGCTGCAAGGCGACCGAGACCGCCGTTTCCGAGACCTGCATCGGGCTCAAGCTCATAAAGATTATCAAGTTTAACCTTGAACTTTGATAGAGCCTTTGCCATTGTCTTTTCAAGGTCCATGTTGAAAAGATTGTTTTTAAGGGAGCGACCCATTAAGAACTCCATACTAAGGTAGTAAACGGTCTTTGCCTGCCTTTCGGCGGTTTCCTTTTTAAAGGCGGTGCGCCTCTGGCGCATAATGTCAAGGAGTACAAGCACCGTGGCCTTATAAAAAAGGTCATCAGATGCCTCCTCGGGCATAACGCCGAAATTGTGAGAAAGCTTTTTCTCAATTAAATTTGCAAGGGAAGAAGATGTATATTTTTCCATTTCGTACCATCCTTATAAAAAAATAGAATTAAACAATAATATTATCTACTTTATATGATAACTTATTCCACAAAAAAATTCAAGCATATTATCATATGCTTGAATCAGGTATTTTTTATTAAATTTGCACAAAAAACATTTAAAAACAAAGAATTTCACTAAAATGATTTGTGTTTTTCCATAAAAAACACAAAAACTTAACACCGTGTAAACTATTCAGCCTCTACAGCGGTGATTTCGCAGGGGAGATATTCTTTTTTAAGAAGTTTCTTTTTGTTTAAAAGGCTGTCAATAACATAAACAGCGCCTGCAATGGCGGCGGTGGCGGCCAAAATGATTAAAACAACATATAAAAACTTTTTAAGCTTCATTTTAAACACCTCTTTAGGTTATTATATATTAAAAATTTTTTCTTGTCAATATTTCACATTTTAAGGTGTGAATTGGGGGCAAAAAATTTTTTATTTTATTTGTCACAAAAAATTTACATTTTTTTGTGGTATAACACCCGACTTTATGTTATACTGTATAAGTAATATTTTATCTATTGCTCGGAGTGATATTCTTTGAACAGTAACAGCACTATTAAAATAGCTGAGGGTGTGGAAGGTCTTTTTATTAAAAACACCCGTTTTAACACCACCCTTATTTCACTCAATTTTTATATGCCCTTAAAAAGCGAAACCGTGTCGGGAAACGCAATGCTAACCTACATTCTCAGCACCTGTTCGGGTCGTTTTGGCGGCTTTAAGGAAATGAACCGTCATCTTAATATGCTCTACGGCGCCGATGTTGCCGTTTCGGCAATGCCGGTTGGTAGCACTCAGCTTATTCGCTTTGTTATTACCGCAATCAATGATAAATACACCTTAGGTGGGGAGCAAAACGTAAGTGCTGCGGCTGATTATCTTCTTTCTCTGCTCTTTGAGCCAAGACTTCAAAACGGTGTCTTTTATGAGGCTGATTTGCTAAGAGAAAGGCGCAAGATGCTTGAGGACCTTGAGGCAGAGCTTAATGAGAAAAGAAACTTTGCAAGAAAACGCCTTAAGGAAGAAATGTTTGAAAACGACCCCTTTGGTCTTAACAAGCTTGGCACCAAGGAGGCAATTTTAAATATTACTGCAGATGGCCTTAAAAAAACCCTTGCTGATATGTTGAACCATGCCTTTGTAAGCGTGCACGCCGTGGGTGAAACCTTGCCAGAAGGTCTGTTCGAAAAAATCGGCGAAAGGTTCAGTGCACTTAAAAGGGGAAATATCACAAACTGCAAAATTCTGTCGGCGCCTAAAATGCGCGACACGGTTAAAGAGGTTACCGATAGAATGGATGTTGTCCAGGGCAAGCTGGTTATGGGCTTTACATCATCAGTTTATGGTGATGACAGCGTATCACTGCCCCTAATGGTTGCCGTTGATATTTTCGGCGGTGGACCCTATTCAAGGCTGTTTAGTGTTGTTAGAGAAAAAATGAGCCTTTGTTATTATTGCTCGGCATCAAGTGTTAGAAGCCGCGGCTTCGTTATGGTTGATTCAGGATTAGAGGCCGATAATGCCGAAAAGGCAAAAAATGAAATTTTAAATCAACTCCAAATTGTTAAAAACGGCGAGTTTTCCGATTTTGAGTTTAATTCCTCAATTAAAAGTATCTGCGGCTCGCTTAAAAGCTATAACGATTCGCTTTCCTCCATTGATTTATGGTACGCTCTTAAAATTTATAACCAAAACCTCACAACACCAGAGGAAATGTGTGAGGCAGTAAGAAAAATAACCAGGGAAGATGTTATTGTTGCGGCAAAGAGCATTTCCCTTAACACCGTTTACATGCTTTTACCGGAGGCCAAATAAATGAAAAAAGAAATAATCAGTTCACCTGTTGGCATCTGCTGTGTAAAGGCAACCCTTGATAGCGGGCTTCAGGTTTTCATTGTTGAAAAAAAGGATTATGATTCGGCCTATGCCCTTTTTGGAACAAAATACGGCTCGATTGATACGGTTTTCAGCCGTGACGGTGAAAATTTTACCCAGGTTCCCGAGGGCATTGCCCATTTTTTAGAGCACAAGCTTTTTGAGAGTGAGGATGGCGATGCTTTCACTCGCTATGCCGAAACAGGCGCCTATGCCAATGCCTTTACCTCCTTTGACAGAACCTGCTATCTCTTCTCCTGCTCTGATAACTTTGAGAAAAATTTAGAAATTCTGCTTGATTTTGTGCAAAGTCCTTATTTCACCGCCGAAACGGTTAAAAAGGAGCAGGGAATAATCGGTCAGGAAATAAGAATGTATGAGGATAGCCCTTCCTGGCGCGTTCTTTTTAACATGCTTCTTGCAATGTATCAAAATCATCCTGTGAGAATTGATATTGCGGGCACCACCGATTCCATTGCAAAAATTGATGATAAACTGCTTTACGAGTGCTATAACACCTTTTATCATCCTTCTAATATGTTCATTTGCATTGCAGGCAATGTTGATGCAAATGCCGTTTTAGAGCAAATTGAAAAGGGTATTAAGAAAAACGACAAGATAGCTATAATTCGCGGCGAACACCCTGAAAGCGACAGCGTTTTAAACACCTACACCGAGCAAAATTTGCGGGTGGCACAGCCCCTTTTTTGCTATGGCTTTAAGCTTAAAACCCAGGGTATTATGCCGTTGTTTGACCGAATTTGCTTCCAGGCAGCCCTTGATATATTGGCAGGGGATAACTCGGATTTGTTTGAGGATTTAATGAATAAATCCCTCATTAACGATGAGTTTGAAACCGAGGTTTTTTGCGGTAACGGCTATGCAAGCGTTATCTTTTCGGGCGAATCAAAGGAGCCCGAGGCAGTAAAAGCGGCCATAAATTTTGAAATTGCAAGACTAATCGAAAGCGGAATTGATGACAAAATTTTCGAGGCGGTAAAGCGTGGAATGTACGGTGATGCCGTTAAACGCTTTAATTCCGTTCAGTCAATCGGAATGCAGCTTTGCGAGGCGGCGGTCAGCGGTGATGAGGTCTTTGGCGATTTAGAGAAACTCAGCAAAATCACCAAAGATGATGTAACCCGATGCCTAAAGCAGTTAAAGGAAGAAACCTCCGTTTTATCGGTGGTTAAAAGTAAGGAGTAGGCAAAATGGAAGTAACAATTTTTGGAATTCATTTAACCCTTAATCCAATTGCTTTCACCATTCCTATAGGGGATGGATGGAATGTTTATTGGTATGGTATTTTAATTGCAACAGGCTTTTTGCTTGCCATTATTTACGGTCTTAAAAATGCAAAACGCTTTGAAATTAACATTGATAGAATGCTTGATGTTGTTCTTGTAACCACACCTGTTGCCATTCTTTGTGCAAGGGCTTATTATGTGATTTTTGACCCCAACGGCAGCATTTCCTCCTTTGGCGAATTCTTTGGCTTTGGCGATTCCTCAGGCTTTGCAGGCCTTGCAATTTACGGCGGTGTTATTGGCGCCGCCATTTGCGGTGTGCTTATGTGCAAGCTGCGTAAGATTAATGTTCCTGATATGCTGGATTTAGCGGCTTTAGGCTTTTTAATCGGTCAGTCGGTGGGTCGCTGGGGCAACTTTATCAATCAAGAGGCCTTTGGCACCCTTACAGGCAGCACCTGGTGGGGAATGGAAAGTGTTAATACAAATGCCGTTTGCGGTGAGGGTCTTGTTCATCCCTGTTTCCTTTATGAATCGGTTTGGTGCGCTGTGGGCTTTGTGCTTTTACATATCCTCTCTAAAAAGCGCCATTTCAGCGGCGAAATCGCCCTCCATTATTGCGCTTGGTATGGGCTTGGCAGAATGTTTATTGAAATGCTCAGAACCGATTCTTTAATGCTCGGGCCCTTCCGCGTTTCGGTGCTTGTATCTTTTGCACTTTGCGCTCTTGGCGTTACCTTAATTGCCGTTATAAGAAACAGGCAAAAAACAGCAGTTTCCGATGCTACCTATTTCTCACAGTTTGTTGAAAACGAAGAGGAAACAAAAGAAGAAACCGAGGAATAAAAATGGCTTACAAAATTATAAACGGCAAGGAAATTTCCGCCGCTGTTAAGGAAAGAATAAAAAACGAGGTTGAGGCTCTTAAAGTAAAGGGAATAGGTGTGGGCCTCGCGGTTATTTTGGTGGGTGAAAACCCTGCATCAAAAGTTTATGTTGCCAACAAGAAAAAGGCCTGCGAGGAGCTTGGGATTAAATCCTTTGAATTTAAACTCCCCGAACAAACAACCGAAGAGGAGCTTATTTCTCTTATTAAAAAACTTAATGAGAATAGCGAGGTAAACGGCATTTTGTGTCAACTGCCACTGCCCGCTCACCTTGATGAAAGCACCGTTATAAACACCATTGTTCCCGAAAAGGATGTTGATGCATTTCACCCCGTTAATGTGGGCAAAATTATGATTGGTGATTTTGACTTTTTGCCCTGTACCCCTGCGGGAATTATGGAAATGCTAGGATTTATGAACATTGATGTTTGCGGCAAGGAATGCGTTGTAATCGGGCGCTCTAACATTGTTGGAAAACCAATGGCAATGCTGCTGCTGCACAAAAATGCAACGGTTACCGTTTGCCACTCAAAAACCAAGGATTTAAAGGCTGTCACCTCCCGTGCTGATGTGCTTGTAAGCGCCGTTGGCAGGGCAGGCTTCGTGACCGCCGATATGGTTAAAGAGGGCGCTGTTGTCATTGATGTTGGAATGAACCGAAACGCTGAAAACAAGCTTTGCGGTGATGTTGATTTTGAGGCTGTTGCCGAAAAGTGCAGTGCTATTACCCCCGTTCCCGGTGGTGTTGGTCCTATGACCATTGCAATGCTTATGCAAAATACCCTTACCGCTGCAAAAAAACAAAATAACTTTTAGGATGAATTAGATTGAAAACAAAAGCATGCGCTTTATTTTTGGCCCTTATGTGCCTTTTTAGTGTAACGGCCTTTGCCGCTACCCCCTCTGATGTGGACATTTCCCTTAATCTCGGTGAAGAGTTTTTTATCATCACCGAGGATTCGGTGTCGAAAAACGAAGAAATCGTTGAAAATTTGGGCTACACAAAAAGCTCCTTTAAAGCGCTTTTTGTGGAGGGCTCACTGGTTGCATTTATTCTTCACGCCGACACTAAATCTCAAATTCAGATAAGGGCAGAGGAAACACAGTTTTCTAAAAAAATGGAGGATTTGTCCCTTCTCCAGGGGGACAACCTGTGGTCGGTTGCAAAGGAACTTTCCTCCGGCGCAAAGGGTGTTGTAAACATTGAGGATACAGCCTTTGTTCACAGCGTTTCGCAAATCAGCGATGATGCGGGAAACTACTCGGTTTCACAGTATATAACCATAAAAAACGGCAGGCTTTACACCTTTAATTTTTATTCAAATTCTCCGAATGAAAGTTTTGAACAGCAGGTGCTCTCTGCCGCCCAAATTAAAACAATTAAAAAGAAGGCAACCCTCACCGAAACGGTTGTGCTCATTTTAATGTCGGTGTTAATTTTGGGCTTTGTTGTCGCAATGGGATTTCTAATCTTTTCAATTGTTTCGCAGATAAGAAAAAACCGTGAGGACAACGATGTGAGAGAGTTTGTTCGCATAAAGCGGAGAAAATTTTAAAATTCACTAAAAATTAACATTTTTGTTTAAAAAGTGTCATAAAATTTCAGTATCATTAAAATGTAAAAAAGAAAAAGCAGGTGTTTAAATGGATAACAATTTCCCTTTTGATTTAAACGATAACGGCTATGAACAGCCACCCATAGAAAGCAAGCCTAAAGTAAACAATTCAAGGGTTATCACCATCATTGTTTCGGTTGCTTTATCCTTAGTTGTGGGTGCGGCTTCAGGCTTTGGCGCCGCATTTATCGGAATGAATTATTTTAAGGAACCCACCACCCAAAATGAGAGCAGTTCAAACACGGTAAGTTCAAGCGACAATATGGGCATTGTTAACATTAGTGTTGACAAAACCGTTGAATCGGTTATTGAGGCTGTTGCCGAAAAGGTAAGACCCAGCGTTGTGGGAATAAGAACCCTTTCCTCATATAATAGCTTTTTTGGCTCGGGTGAGGAGGCAACAGGCGAGGGCTCTGGCATTATTTACACAAATGATGGCTACATCATCACAAACTACCATGTTATTGAAAATGCCATCGGCAACTCAAAAAGCCGCATTGAGGTTTTCCTTGAAAGCGACCCCAACAACGGAATTGAGGCAACGATTGTGGGCTACAATATTTCCTATGACCTTGCCGTTGTTAAAATCAAAACCAGCAAAAAATTAAACGCTATTGAGCTTTCCACCTCTGAGAATTTAAAGGTTGGTCAGTTCGTTGCCGCAGTTGGCAACCCCGGCGGAATTGAGTTTATGGGCTCGGTAACCTACGGAATTATAAGCGGTCTTAACCGCACAGTTTCCGATGGCAGCACAAACGATGCCGTACCGCTTATTCAAACCGATGCCGCTATAAACCCAGGTAATTCCGGCGGTGCCCTTGTAAACACAAAGGGTCAGCTTATTGGTGTTAACAGCTCTAAAATTGTTTCTGAAAGCTATGAAGGAATGGGCTTCGCAATTCCTGTTGATGAGGTTAAGGAAATCTGCAACAAGATTATTGATAGGGAATATGCACCCACACCTTATATTGGTATAACCATAAGTGAACGCTATGATGCCGCAACCCTTAAATACCTGGGTTACCCCGCAGGTGCCGTTGTTCAAAATGTTGTTGATGGCGGTCCCGCAAGCGATGCAGGCATTAAGCGCGGTCACATTATTACCGAGTTTAACGGAATTAAGATTACCGACTACACCGTGCTTACCAAAGCCATAAGCGAATGCACCCCCAACGAGGTTATAACCGTGGTGGTTTACGAAAGCGGAAAGTACTATTCCACCTCACTCACCGTGGGCTCAAACAACCAGCAATAACTGTAAAAATAAAGAAAACGGACGGAAATCTCTGATTTTCGCCCGTTTTTTGCTTTTTTTGACCCAAATAAAAGGTTAAAAATGGTTACAAACTGCGATATGAGTTGACAAAGGTATTATATATTTGATAAAATATTATTATCTATATTGGGTGCTTATGTCCCAAAAACAGTGAGGTAATAAAATGGTTAGAAGTATGACAGGCTTCGGAAGGGCCGAACAGGATTTTAATGGACTTAATGTAACGGTTGAAATCAAATCGGTTAATCACCGTTATTTTGAGTTTTCGTCCCGCCTCCCAAGGTCTTATCAATATCTTGAGGAAAAGCTTAAAAACTTTTGTCAAAGCCGCATTGCCCGAGGCAAGGTTGAGGTGTCGGTTTTAATCGATGACACAAGGCCGGGCGGGACAAAGGTTGAAATTAACGGGGAATATTGCGATTCCTATTTAAACGCCCTAAAAACGCTTAAGACTTGCTATGATTTAAAGGATGACATTTCGGTTATGGCGGTGGCAAGAAATCCCGAGGTTTTCAAAATCACCAAAAATGACCTTGATGCCGAACTTTTGACCGAGAGCGTTTTAACCGTTGCAGCGGAAGCAGCAGATGCCTTTGTTGCAATGCGTGAAACCGAGGGCCAGCGCCTGAAAACTGATGTTGAAAATCGTGTTGGAATAATTCTCAGCAGGGTGGAACTTATTGAAAAAAGGTCACCCGAAACGGTTAAAATTTATCGTGAGAAAATTGAGCAAAAAATGCTTGAACTTCTTGGCAATGTTCAGGTTGATGAACAAAGGCTGCTTACCGAGACCGCAATTTTCGCCGATAAGGTGGCTGTTGCCGAGGAAACCGTAAGGCTGAGAAGCCACATGCAGCAGCTGTGCGCTTTAATGGAGGAAAACGAGGCAATCGGTCGAAAGCTTGACTTCGTTGTTCAGGAAATGAACCGAGAGGCAAACACCATTGGCTCCAAGGCGCAGGATATTGAAATTGCCCGTGCGGTTATTGACATTAAGGCCGAAATTGAAAAAATCCGTGAGCAAATTCAAAACATTGAATAAGTTTTAAAACGGGAAACGAGGAATAAAAAATGAAACTTGTTAACATTGGTTTCGGCAATATGGTTGCCGCAAATAGAATGATTGCAATCGTAAGCCCTGAATCAGCCCCCATAAAGCGCATTATTCAGGATGCAAAGGAACGTGGCACACTTATTGATGCCACCCACGGTCGTAGAACAAGGGCTGTTATTATTACAGATAGTGACCATATCATTTTAACCTACCTGCAGTCGGAAACCGTTGCAAACCGAATTGTTGATGAAAACGCAATGGATGATGAGGAGGAAGAGGATGAATAAAGGCAGTCTTTTTATCATTTCGGGTCCCTCAGGCTCAGGCAAGGACACGGTTTTAAAGGAGGTCTTTAAACTCCTGCCAGATGTTGCCTTTTCTGTTTCTACCATCACCCGCCCTATGAGGGTTGGTGAGGTTGAAGGAGAAAAATATAATTTTGTTTCAAAGGAAAAATTCCTTTCAATGCTCGAAAACGATGAGCTTTTAGAGTTTAATGAGTATATCGGTAATTTCTACGGAACTCCCCGAAAGCCTGTTGATAAGGCGTTGGCAGAGGGCCGAGATATGATTTTAGAGGTTGACGTTAACGGTGCCTTTAAGGTTAAGGAAAAAATGAAGGATGCCGTGAGCATTTTCATAATGCCCCCCTCCTTTACCGAGCTCAAAAGAAGGCTCAGCTCCCGCGGAACCGATGATGAAGCGGTAATAAATAAGCGCATGCTTGAGGCGCTGCGCGAAATTGAAAATGCAGTAAACTATGATTATATCGTAGTTAACGACAACATTCTTGCCGCTGCGCAGGATGTTGAACATATAATTTTAAGCAGCCGTTTAAAGACTGCAAGAAAAAAAGAAATAATTAATGAGGTGCTTGAAAAATGTTAGACCCCGCAATCGGAAAACTTATTGAAAATTACGAAAATCGTTACAGACTTGTTGTTGATGTTGCCAAAGAGGCAAGAGAGATTGCCAAGAAGGCTGAGGAAAGAGGAGAAATCATCATTGAGAAAACCGTAAGCCTTGCAATAGACAAGCTTGCAAAGGAAAAAGAGCTTATCTAATTTTTTTAAAAAATGCTTTGGGGGTGAGGGAAATTGAATAAAACACAGGTGGCACAGGTTGTGCTTGAAAGCACCGTGTTTGATTTTGATAAGCCCTACAGCTATGCTGTTCCCCAGCATTTCTCTTTAAGCGCAGGCTGTCGCGTTGTGGTGCCCTTTGGCCGAGGTAACTCCTTAAGGCAGGGCGTTGTTTTGGAAATTGCAGAGGAAAATGCCGAAAATTTAAAGAGCATTTGCGCTGTTATTGATGAAACCCCCATTTTAAATGATGAAATGCTGAAACTCTGCGTTTGGCTCCACGAGAACACTTTTTGCACCTATTTTGATGCGGTGCGAACGGTTTTGCCTGTGGGAATAAACCTTAAAACCGATGAAACCTACGCGGTTTTAGGGGATAACAATGGTTTAAGTGATGATGAAAATGCGGTTTTAACAATTATTAAGACCCGCTCCACCATTACAAAAAGTCAAATTTTAAGCAATAATCCTGCCCATCTTGCCGCCATTAATTCCCTTGTTAAAAAGGGTGTTATTGAGCCGCAAAACTCCCTTACCCGCCAGGTGAGTGAGGCTAGACTTAAAAGCGCAAGGCTCATTGTAGAGGAAGCACAGCTTTCCTCCTTCAAACTCACCCCAAAGCAAA
>JAFTPI010000130.1 GCA_017463345.1 Clostridia bacterium
AGAGAAGATTTTGAGTGATTTTTATTCAATGCAGGCGCAGCAAGGCTGACGCCTTACAAGAATGAATTGGGTAAAAAGCGCCAAAATAAGCCTCTTTGAGGCGGGTTTGGATTATTCGCTCTACCCTAAAGAAAAGAGGTAAATTAAAAATGTACGAAAACTTTAAGGTTTACAAAACCGAGCTTGCAGGCCGTCCTTTAACCGTTGAAACCGGCAAAATGGGTCTTCTTGCAAACGGCTCCTGCCTTATTCGTTACGGTGAAACCGCAGTGTTCTGCGCCGCAACCGCTTCGGCAAAGCCCCGTGACGGCATCGATTTCCTCCCCTTATCTGTTGATTTTGAGGAAAAGCTTTATTCCGTTGGTCGCATTCCCGGCTCCTTCACAAGAAGAGAAGGCAAGCCCACCGACAAGGCTATTCTCGCTTCCCGCGTGATTGACCGCCCCGTTCGCCCCTTGTTCCCCAAGAACATGAGAAACGATGTTTCTTTAGTTTGCACCGTTATGTCGGTTGATCCCGATTGCTCACCCGAAATCACCGCAATGATTGGCGCATCTGTTGCCCTTTCTATTTCCGACATTCCTTGGGAAGGCCCCATTAGTGGTGTAAGCGTTGGCTATGTTGATGGCGAAATCGTTATCAACCCCACCGCCGAGCAGGCCAAAAAAAGCGAAATGCAGGTTACCGTTGCTTCTACAGCAGACCTTGTTGCAATGATTGAGGCCGGCGCAAAGGAAATCCCCGATGATGTTATGTATGACGGCATTATGAAGGGTCACGAGGCTAACCAAAAAATCGTTGAATTTATTAACGGCATTGTAGCTGAAATCGGTAAAGAAAAATTCACCTTCGAGAACACCGACCCCAGCGAAGAAATGTTCGAGGCAGTAAAGAACCTTGCAGAAAATGATGTTATGCTGGCTCTTGATACCGATGATAAACTTGTTCGTGATGAGCGCCTTCGCCCCATTTACGACCGCGTTCACGAGGCTCTTGATGAGACCTACCCTGATGAAACCGCTAAAATCGATGAGTGTATGTACAAGCTTCAAAAGCTTATCGTTCGCCGCTGGCTCTATGATGAGGGCAAGCGTGTTGACGGCCGTGGTATGGATGAAATCCGTCCTCTTTACAGCGAGGTTGGCCTTCTTCCCCGCGTTCACGGCTCAGGTCTTTTTGCACGTGGTCAGACACAGGTTTTAACCATTGCAACTCTCGGTTCTATCCGTGATTCTCAGATTCTTGACGGTATTGACATCGAGGATTCAAAGCGCTATATTCACCATTATAATATGCCTTCCTATTCCGTTGGCGAAACCAAGCCCTCACGTGGCCCAGGTCGCCGCGAGGTTGGTCACGGTGCACTTGCTGAAAGAGCACTTTTACCCGTTATTCCCGATGAAAGTGAATTCCCCTACACCATTCGCCTTGTTTCCGAGGTTCTCTCTTCAAACGGTTCCACTTCACAGGGCTCCGTTTGCGGCTCAACACTTGCTCTTATGGATGCCGGTGTTCCCATTAAGGCTCCCGTTGCAGGTATCTCCTGCGGTCTTATCACCAAGGGTGATGATTTCAAGACAATGGTTGACATTCAGGGTCTTGAGGATTTCTTCGGCGACATGGACTTTAAGGTTGCAGGTACACACAAGGGTATCACCGCAATTCAGATGGACCTAAAGGTTCACGGTCTTACCCCCGCTATTATTAAGGAAGCACTGGAGAAAACCCACAAGGCAAGGCTCACCATTCTTGATGATGTAATGCTCAAGGCAATTGCTGAGCCCAGAGCTGAGCTTTCAAAATATGCTCCTAAAATGCTTCAGACCACCATTCATCCCGACAAAATCCGTGAGGTTATCGGTTCGGGCGGCAAGGTTATTCAGAAGATTCAGGCCGACTGCAACTGCAAAATCGACATCGATGATGACGGCAAGGTATTTATTACCGCAGTTGACGGTGATGATGCAAAGCGCGCACTTATGATTGTTGAAACCATTGCAAATGACCCCGAAATCGGCGCCATTTACAAGGGCAAGGTAACCCGCCTTATGACCTTTGGTGCATTCGTTGAAATCGCACCCGGCAAGGAAGGCCTTGTTCACATTTCAAAGCTTGATGTTAAGCGCACCGAAAAGGTTGAGGATGTTGTTAATGTTGGCGATGAGGTTATTGTTAAGGTAACCGAAATTGATGACCAGGGCAGACTAAACCTTTCTCGCCGTGATGCTCTCGTTGAAATCGAGGGCGCAGTGGTTGAGGATTCTGGCGAGGATGAAGCTCCCCGCAGAAACAATAACCGCCACGGTTTTAAGAAAAGACATTAACCGATTACCCAACTTCCCTTGGGAAGTTGGGTAGTTTTATTCGCTTTAGCAAGCGAGTGATATTGTTTCACAGTGATATGATGCTGCGCATCGTTATATTCGCTAACGCGAACTTAAAAGCGAATAAAATATCACGAAAACCAAAGGTTTTCATATAACTTTGCAAAAAGCAAAATATCACTCTTTGCGAAGCAAAGAATATAACTGTTCAAAGAAGGAAAAAAGAGTGGCTGAAAGTGAATTAAGACTAATTTCAAAGAAATTTGCAAAAGATATAGTTTTTCTTTGCCGAAGGTTAAAAGAAATGCGAAAAGAGGGAGTTTTAATAAACCAACTCCTTCGTTCGGCAACATCAATTGGAGCAAACTTGCATGAGGCGCAATATGCACAAGGAACAAGAGATTTTATTTCAAAACTGGAGATTTCTTTGAAAGAATGCTTTGAAACAGAATATTGGTTGGAGCTTCTCGCCGAAACGGATTGCATTTCGGAAGAAGATTTTAAAATACATAAAAACCAATGTGGAAAAATTCGTAGAATGTTGATTTCTTCAATTAAAACAATAAAAGAAAACAACGAATGTTAATGAGGAGATTTTTATGCACTGTGA
This sequence comes from Clostridia bacterium, assembly GCA_017463345.1. Taxonomy (GTDB): domain Bacteria; phylum Bacillota; class Clostridia; order Oscillospirales; family Acutalibacteraceae; genus SIG587. The sequence continues at coordinate 2,935 of JAFTPI010000130.1, forward strand.
AAGTTGTATAAACTATGCCTTTGATGAAGAGTTAGAGGAATATATCTGCATGGCGGCGATGGATGAGGATGAATTTGTGTCCCTTTTGTCCCGCGATTATAAGGACTGCCCCTATTACCGCAACGACGATGAGTACGAAGTGGTAAGAAAGCAAATTTAGAGGTTTTTATAATGCTTAAAAAATATTTCGGCACCTGGGATTTTTATAAAAAGGTGCTGGTTTTAACCCTGCCCATAATGGCGCAAAACGGAATAACAAATCTTGTAAATATGCTGGATAACGTTATGGTGGGCGCCGTTGGCACCCTGCCTATGACAGGCGTTACCGTTTCTAACACCCTGCTTTTTGTTTTTAACCTTTGCGTATTCGGCATTGTTTCGGGCGCGGGAATTTTTTCAGCCCAGTTCTACGGCAATGGCGATAACGAGGGCGTTCAGCGCTCCTTTCGCCTTAAAATATATCTTGCCCTCATTTTATCGACCGTTGGCATCGGTGTTTTGCTTATCTTTGGCGAAAACCTTATTTCCCTCTATCTTAAAGGGGAGGGCACTGCCGAGGATAGGGCGCTGGCGCTAAATTACGCCAAGGAATACCTCAGCATAATGCTTATAGGCCTTGTTCCCTTTGCCCTGTCCCAGTGTTGGTCGGGCACCCTCAGGGAATGCGACCGTCCTGTGCTTCCCATGTGTTCGGGCTTTGTGGCAATGGGGGTTAATATTGCACTTAATTATATTCTCATTTTCGGAAAATTGGGCTTTGCCCCAATGGGTGTGCGCGGCGCCGCCATTGCAACGGTTATTTCCCGCTTTGCCGAACTTTTAACCCTTGTCATTTGGACCCGCTTGGCACATAGGAAAAACCCATTTATTGTTGGTGTATTTAAAACATTGTCGGTGCCCCTAACCCTTACAAAGAATATTCTTAAAAAGGGTTTGCCCCTAATGCTTAACGAGGCGCTGTGGGCCGCGGGAATGGCAACGGTTAACCAGAACTATTCCCTAAGGGGGCTGGAGGTTGTTGCCGCCAACAACATTTTACAAACCTTTTTCAATGTTTTCTCGGTTTCCTTCATGGCGGTGGGCGTTGCCGTTGGCATCATCCTTGGTCAAATGCTGGGAGCAGGGGAAAACAAAAAGGCAAGGGATGCCTGCCGAAAGCTTATAACTTTTTCGGTGGTGGTAAGCGTTATTGTGGGGGTTGTCTTTTTCTTTTCGGCCTATGCTATTCCCGAAATTTATAACACAACCGAAACGGTAAAAGCAATGGCCACCGCCCTTATGCAAATTTGCGCTTTCGCGATGCCCATTGATGCCTTTGCCCACGCCGCCTATTTCACAATGCGTTCGGGGGGCAAAACAGGGGTCACCCTTATTTTTGATAGCGGTTTTGTGTGGGCAATAAGTGTTCCCGCCGCAATACTCCTTGTTAATTTAACAAACCTTAACATTTTGTGGATTTACACAGTTGTGCAGGCGCTTAATCTTATTAAGTGTATTGTGGGTTACATTTTCATTAAAAAGGGTTACTGGATTAACCGCGTTGTGGCATAAAAAAATAATAAATTACAAAAACACACCTTAAAATTCAAAAAGGTGTGTTTTTTTACACCCTAAAACGACCTTTATTTTAAGCCGAATATTCTATAATTTTAATGGATATTTTTAAAAAGGCGGAATTTTAAAATGAAGGAAATGACAAAATTTGG